>JBKPQR010000063.1:0-7265 GCA_046734175.1 Verrucomicrobiota bacterium
GTCGGTGTGGGTGTAGCCGTAGGCAGCGGACTTGGCGTGGGTGTGGGTGACGGAGGAGGAGTCGGCGTAGCCGTCGGGCTAGGTACAGGAGTCGGTGTTGCTGTCGGCGAAGGGGTGGGAACTGGCGTAGCTGTGGGAGTGGGAGTGGGAACCGGCGTCGGTGTGGGTGTGGCCGTGGGCAGCGGACTTGGGGTGGATGTCGGTGTGGGGGACGGAGGAGGAGGAGTCGGTGTAGCCGTCGGGCTAGGTACAGGAGTCGGTGTTGCCGTCGGCGAAGGGGTGGGAACTGGCGTAGCTGTGGGAGTAGGAGTGGGAACCGGAGTTGGTGTGGGTGTTGCCGTCGGTCGCGGGGTGGGGGTAGGAGTCGCTGTCGGCGTTGCCGTGGGTGACGGCGTGGGTGAAGGAGTGGGCGTGGGCGTTGAGGACGGCGTGCTGAAGCTTACCTGATTGGAGAAGGAGCTTTCGGTGCCTGAAGAATTGTAGGCGCTCACGGCGAAATAATAGACCTGGCCGCCGCTCAGGCCGGCGACGACAGCGGAAGTGTTGTTGCCCACGTCGACGCGCTGCGTGTAATTGCCGCTACTAAGGCCGTAACAGACGTGGTATCCGCCCACGTTTGTGCTTACGCTGGGGCTCCAGGCGAGGGTTACGGAATTGCTCGTACCGCCATGCAGAGTGTGAAAGGAAAGTGTCGCTGCAATAGAGGCCAAAACGAGCAATTTCCAATTCATACAATAGCTATGGTTATTATGGTCTCCCAAGCAGACGTCGTGCCGCACCAGTCGTAAAAGTCGTGCGGCCGCTTCTTGAACTCACGATCGAGTCGCGTTAAAAATCCTCTCCGATCCAGGGCCCCGCGACTCGCGCACGTGTCCCAGCGCTTTATCCAACTCGCTTGTGAGCATTATTTAGTCTTGCACTGCTGAGTCGCTCTCGTATTCTGGTGTTCAACGACGCGGGGTGGAGCAGCCTGGTAGCTCGTCAGGCTCATAACCTGAAGGCCGCGGGTTCAAATCCCGCCCCCGCAACCACTCATTTCCTGCCCTCCTAGACTTGCCTGTGGCTAGTCGGCCTCCGGCGACGGGTTGCAATTCCGCTGCGCCGCGCTTGGTATTGCCTCGTGCAGCGTGACGCCATTCTTATCGGTACGGCAAGCTGGTCGGATCCCGGCTTCGTCGAATTCTGGTATCCAAAAAAGATGGCCGCAGCCGATCGGCTAAGTTGGTATGCAGAGCACTTTCGGATGGTAGAGGTGAACTCGACATTCTACTCCGTGCCGGATCACGCCATGGCAGCGCGGTGGTGCGCAAATACGCCGTCAGATTTCATTTTCAATATCAAGCTGCACCAGCTCTTTTCTCACCATTCCACGCCGGGAAAGTTGCTCCCGCCGGTCATGCAAAAAAAACTGCGACTCGACAAAAACGCACGCGTGGCGCTTACGCCTGACACGGCAGAAGAGCTTTGGCGCAGCTTCCGAGCACCGCTGAGTATTTTGGACCGAGCGGGAAAACTTGGCCTGCTCCTCCTGCAATTATCGCCTGCCTTTTCGCCGCGCAAGCATGCCCTCGCGGAGCTCGAGAGTATTTTCGCTCTCGCGGGCGATTATCGCCTCGCAATCGAATTCCGAAACCGCAACTGGTTTGAAGGCGCAATGCGGGAGGAAACGTTGCGCTTTTTACGTCAGCACGAGGCGATTTTCGTCAATGTGGATACGCCCGAGCACGATCATTTTACAATCGTGCCAAGTGAAATTAATGCCGTGACGAACGCCGGAGCGGCCTACCTGCGCTTGCATGGCCGCGATGCCACTGCCTATCTAAAGGGAAAGAGTGTGGCCGAGCGGTTCTGTTACGATTATTCCGACGCGGAGATCGATGAAGTGGCGGAGCGAAGCAGACGTTTGGCGAGGGAGGCGCGAGAAGTCCACGTCGTCTTCAACAACAACGCCCGCGATTATGCTCCGTACGCGGCCTTGCGTTTGCGCAAAGCCCTGGGCCAGCTTATTGCCACTCCGCCGCGGACGCCGGAGCTGTTCTGAGCTAGGCTTGGCGGTGAGCGAACCGACTGTGCGCACTGGGCCGCCTTTACCTGGCCCGCTTCTTCGACTCAAGCGCTGGCTCACTGCCCATCATATGACATTGATGACGCTCACGGACACACCGCACTCGATCGCGCTCGGCTCTGCCATTGGCATCTTCTTTGGCTTCACCCCGCTTTGGAGCATGAAAACGTTGCTATCCATCGCGGTCGCGTGGTTATGCAAATGCAACAAAATCGCGGCCGCGATCGCTGTGACTTTGCACGACATCATTTTACCGCTGATGCCGGCGATTTACTTCTGGCAATACAAAATCGGCATGCGCGTTTTGCACGGGCGGCCGGATCATCGCGTCGCCCTGCATCTAGGCTGGAGTGCCTTCTACAGCTGGAATGCCTTCCTCCGTGTGGGGTGGCCGCTTTTGTTCGGATCACTGTTTCTGGCGGTGCCGTGCGCTCTTGCCACCTATGTTGTCATGCGAATGCTGGTGACACGGGCACGGAAGTGACGGGCCGCTTGTGGCCGCGAAGCGTGACATTTGACGGGCGGCGGCACGAGAGTTGCATCATCGAAAATGCCCGGCTCGCTGTTTAACCGCAGCCAGGACATCGATCATATATGATGAAATTTTCTCTCGCTCTTTTTTCGAGCATCCTGCTTTGTGCCTGCGCCGATATGCACGTGACCAACAGTCGTGTCGGTAGTGGCAGGGCAGCGGCCGTAGCGGACAGCAAAGATTTTGGATCAGGCGTGCGCATGATCACGGCAAATTGTGGCGTAGGCGCTTACGCACCGAGGGCGATTTATATTCGACCGTTCTGCATCGATACGGCCACATTCACAGGAGACGAGGCCCAGAGCGACGGCGAGATGCCGATCCGTAAAGCGCTCACGCCTGTGGAGTTTGCCCAAGATTTAAAGGAGCAGTTGGAAAAAATCGCGCCCGCGCGAATCCTGCGGCCGCACGAGTCCCCGCGCGTAGGCTGGCTTGTTGACGGGCAATTTGAACTGGTCGATGGCGGGAGTCCGGCTGGGCGTTACTTCCTGGGGCAAGCCGGTGTCGGACGATCGATCCTCGCCTTACATGTGCGCGTGACTGAGGCCAAGAGTGGCATCGTGCTTTACGATTTCGACATGGCTGGAGGGAGCAAACTGCAAGGGCGGCTTGGCACTGTTCGAGCCAGCGGCCTCGGGCGCGCCACCCACTTCGATCTGCAAAATGCAGCCGAGCGCGTTTATCTCACCCTGAGCGTGAACCCGTATCGCTACGGAGCTCGCGCCAATGTCAGTCTGCCCGAGTAGCCGCGGCCTTTCGGTTGTAAAGCCTGACGCCACGCCTAAGCTGCTGCCGTTTTCGGAGTCATGAACCGCTTTAGGACTTTTTCGATTGTCACACTGCTTGCCCTCGCCTGCGTTGCGCCGGGCGCTCTCGCGGCCGCTCCTTCCTATCTCGTTGTCGACTCACAAACTGGATACGTCCTGATTGAGCAAGCCGCAAAAGAGAAACGCCAGGTCGGTAGTTTGACCAAGATCGCCACGGCATGCGTAGTACTCGATTGGGCAGAAAAAAAAGGAGGCGATCTCAATAAACTCGCCGTCATCACTCAAGCCGATTTGGCCGGTGTTGAGCAAAATGAAGTTGGCTGGCAGCCTGGCGACGCCGCTTCACTGCGCGATCTGCTCTATGCCGCCCTCGTCGAGTCCGACAACATCGCCGCCAATGCGCTGGCCCGAACGGTCGGCGAAACCTTGAGCTCAGTCGTGGCCGCCAGCGCGAAGGCTACGCCGAGCGCGGTTTTTGTTGGCCAGATGAATGCTCTCGCCAAAAGCCTGCAGATGGATCGCACCCGGTTCGCCAACCCGACCGGCTATGATCAGCATGAACGCCCGATGCCATTCTCGACCGCGCTCGATCTCGCGCGTCTCACTCGCTATGCCATGAACAAAGCGAGCTTCCGTTTTTATGTTTCACAACGCGAACGCGAGATCTCTTTCCAGCGCGGCGGCAAGCTTCTGCATTTTATGTTGCACACGACGAACGATTTGCTCGGGACCAACGGCATCGATGGCGTGAAGACCGGACAAACCGCGCGCGCCGGGGAGTGCGTTATCCTTTCCGCTAATCGCGAAGCCGAGATCATCAAGAATGGCGAGAGCGCCACAGTTTTTCCGCGGCACCTCATCGTTGTTGTTCTCGGCAGTGCCGATCGATTCGGCGATGGTGAACGCCTCGTGCGCCAGGGCTGGCAGCTTTACGATCAATGGGCGGCGGCCGGCCGTTTGGTTGACCCGAAGAGAACCTTGTAGTGACGTCCCGCGCGTATGAAAACGCGGATCGGAATACTGACGAGCGGTGGTGATTGCCCGGGCTTAAACGCCGTCTTGCGCGGCGCCGCGTTGGCGGCAGACAAGCTTGGCTGGGAGGTACTCGGCTTTCGAGATGGCTTCGAAGGACTGCTGCCGCCCGGCGACTGGACGGTGCTCGATCGCAAGTGCACGGAGAACATCATGGCGCTGGGCGGGACGATTATCGGTACGACTAATCGCGGTCACTTCGTCTCCAAGGTCGCCGGCGGCGACCGCACGATTGTTCCGGAGGAGGTGATCAAAAAAGCGCGCAGTGTTTTGCAGGAAACGCGTGTGCAGGCGCTCATCATCATCGGCGGCGATGGATCAATGACAACCGCGCTTCAGTTACAGGAAGCGGGGATAAATTGCGTGGGCGTCCCGAAAACAATCGACAACGACCTCGAGGCCACAGCCATGACCTTCGGCTTCGATTCCGCCGTCGATGCTGTGATGGATGCGCTCGATCGCTTGCACACCACAGCGACGAGTCACAAACGCGCCATCGTTGTGGAAGTGATGGGGCGGCATGCGGGCTGGATCGCGCTGCATGGCGGCATTGCCGGCGGCGCCGACATCATCTTGATTCCGGAAATTCCTTTCGACTTCGACAAGGTCGCCGCAGCCATCCGTGCCCGCGATGCCGCTGGCGATCTTAGCTCTCTTGTCGTGGTGGCCGAGGGAGCGCGTCCGCGAGATGGCCAGCAGGTGAAGCGCGACATGCAGGAAGGCGAGTTTCGTCTCGGCGGAATCGGCGACATCGTTGCCCGCGAAATTGCGGCGCGCACGGGCAAGGAAACACGCACCTGCGTGCTCGGCCATTTGCAGCGCGGCGGTGCGCCAACAACCCTCGACCGCATACTCGGCACGCGTTTCGGAGTCAAGGCGGTGCAATTGATCAACGAAGGCCATTTCGGCTCAATGGTCAGTTATCAAAACTACCAGGTCCGTCACGTGCCGATAGCTGATGCTGTTAATCGCCTGCGCCTGGTTCCACCCAATGGCGAAATGGTCCAGACCGCCCGCGATGTGGAAATCAGCTTCGGCGACTGAACTCAGCTCAAGGCGAACTCCTCGTCCACCAGCGGCACGTAATCATCACTTTCGATCAAGCCGTCGCGCAGATGCACGGTGCGACGCGCATGCCGCGCGATGTCCGACTCGTGAGTCACGAGAATGATGGTGTGGCCGCGTTGATAAAGGGCCTCCAGCAGCATCATGATTTCTTCGCCGGTCTTGGAATCGAGATTTCCTGTCGGCTCATCGGCCAGGATAATTGAGGGATTGTTCACCAAAGCGCGCGCAATGGCCACGCGCTGACGTTGCCCGCCGGAAAGTTCGTTCGGTTTGTGCTGCATGCGATCTGCGAGGCCCACGTCGTGCAGGGCCCGCGCCGCCATTTCCTCACGCGTGTCGGGGTCGATTCCGGCGTAGATCAGCGGCAGCTCCACATTGCGAAGGCTGGTGGAACGGGGCAGGAGATTGAACGTTTGAAAGACAAACCCGATCTCGCGATTTCGTATTTCGGCCAGCTCGTCATCATTCATCTCGGCGACATCGCGGCCATTGAATTGGTAGCGGCCGGAGGTGGGCGTATCGAGGCAACCGAGCATGTTCATGAGGGTGGACTTGCCGCTGCCGCTCGGGCCCATCACCGCGATGTATTCATTGCGATGAATTTGCAGCGACACACCGCGCAACGCATGCACGATCTCTTCGCCCATCACGTAGTGCTTGGTGATGTTCTTAATGTCGATGACGGCTTTGCCGTGCGGCCGGATATCGAGTGAATGATCGCGCTTCTCCATCATGCAAGCGCGCCCGCTTTATTTTTTCGCAGGCTCTTTCTCCATCGTGATCTTGGCGCCATCTTTGAGTTTGCGGCTGATGGCGCTGTAGCTCCCCGAGATCACTTCATCACCGGCGGTCACGCCGCTCTTGATCTCAATGTAAGTGTCGTCGGCGATGCCAGTCGTCACCTTCACCTGCTTCGCCGTGTTCCCGATTTTTTTGAAAACCACTTTGGAAATTTTCTCTCGTTCTTCACGCTGCGTTCGCTTCTCCTGCTGCGTGTTCACGACCTCGGCCGCGTTGTCTCCTTTATTTTGCGCGTCCTGAATTTGCTTCCGCTTTTCGATTTCCTCCGGACTCAAGTTGCTCTCGCCGGGGCGAATCGTCACCGCCTGGAGAGGCACCGTCACCACATCTCTGGCGATATTTGTTTCGATTTCCGCAGTGCAGCTCAATCCCGGCCGCAGCAAAACACCTTCCGTTTCGAGGTTAATTTTTACCTCGAAGTTCGTCACTTCTTCCTGTGTGCCGGCCCCTGTCGTTTTGCCGGTGTTGGCAATCTGCGCCACCTTGCCGTTGAACTTGCGTTCGCCGTAGGCATCGATGGTGACGTGCGCTTTGTCCCCAAGTTTCACGTTGACCACGTCGTTCTCGTTCACGTCCACCACGGCCTGCATCCTGCTCAAATCGGCCACCCGCATCACTTCCGTGCCGGCAAATTGATTCGTCGCGACCACGCGCTCGCCGAGCTTGCTGTTCAGCACCGTCACGGTGCCGTCGATGGGTGAGAAAATGGAAGTCTTCGAGAGCGCATCGCGCGCCTGGCTCGAGCTCGCCTGCGCCTGCTCGATCTGATGAAGCGAGCTTTCATACGTGTTCTTGGCCACATCAAAGGCAGCTTGCGCGGTGTTGTATTCCGCGGCCGAAATCATCTTCTTGTTAAACAAATCCTCGGCCCGTTTCAGATCCTGCTCCGCCTTTGTCATCGAGGCCCTCTGTTGCAAATTTGTTGCTCTGGCTGAGGAGATCGCCGCCTCCTGCTGCTCCAGCAATGCCTTGTAGGAGTCCGGTTTGATGCGCACGAGCA
>JBKPQR010000064.1:0-5443 GCA_046734175.1 Verrucomicrobiota bacterium
CTCGATTTTAACAGCTACACAGATAACAACGACGACAAGGCAGTGGGCGGGAGAATGGGTTTCCTACCGATTCCCGGAGTTGAAGTCGGCTATGCTTTTGAAACGTCGAAGCCAGGGTTCCAAGGAACCACATTTGCTGACGTTCGAGCGTTAATTCAATCCGTTGACCTGGAGGTGTCTCGCGATTCCGACCTGCTGAAAGGCCGCATCAATCTGTACGCGCAGTACGCCTGGAGTAGAATCGATCACGCTGTCTATGACGCCGATGGCTCAATCGGGTTTGGCCCGCTTCCGCTGACGGCTCACCGCGATGGCGGTTACGCGCTGGTCGCGTATCGCCCCACCAAATTGGAAATCGATTTTCTAAGGAATGTCGAAATGATCTTCCGCTGGGATCATCTGAGTCGTGCTCCGAGTGGCCTCGGCGATCGGGAGGAAGACCGCTGGACTCTTGGGGTCGATTATTGGCTTAGTCCGAGCACTGTAGTGAAGGCCGCTTATCAGTGGTACGATCTGCGGGGTCAGCGCACTAAAAACGCGCTATTCCTTCAAACAGCTATGGGTTTCTGACCGAAGGGGTGATATGACTGCAACAGTCAGGCGCAGCCACCTGATAGCCATAGTTTCACTCATTTTCGGCAGCATAGGCGGGGATGTGATTGCCGGACCGAAGGCAATCGCAGAAATCGTCACGCAAGCAAGTAGCGCAGCGACCGTTGATTCAAGGATGCAACCGAGTGGGGAAGAGCTTTGGTCTAACAATTGCCTGCGTTGCCACAACATACGACCAGCGACAATGTATGGTAACGCACAATGGAATGTCATTGTTCATCACATGCGCGTCCGTGCTAACATTACCGGACAGGAACAGCGTGCTATTGCGGAGTTTCTAAAGTCTTCTCAGTGAAGGCGCTCCACTTGATGGATATCGAACCGTGCTTCCGCCCCGAATGACGATACCGACGGCAATAAATGGGAAATCTGCTGTCGCAACCCGCGCATCCGGTGAGCGATGAAGCGCAATTCGCCGAGCTCCGCGTCCAGGGCGAGCTCACCGAGCGCGCCTGGGCCGATGGCATCAGGTCATGAAGGAAGGCCCGGGCTTCAGCATCGGCCTTGGCGTGCAAAACATGCAGCGCAGCTATCAAACGAGGATCCCTAGCCCTCCCCGAGATGATCAACATCATCCGCGGCGCCTACGATCATGACGTGACGTTCTTTGACACCGCCGACGCTTACGGACCTTTCGAATGCGAGCGCGTCCTCGGTGAAGCGTTGAACATTTTCTGGCGGTTCAGACTTAGCCAACATGTTGTCTTGTTGCTTAGCTTGTCGATTTAAAATAGCTCACTCGTTCTTATGACCTCCGACAACGCCGCTGAGGAATACAAAACGCATCAACTCCAATTCAGGGTTCAATCTTAACTTCTCACTTCTCACTTCTCACGATCACCGCTTCAAGCCCGCACCGCCGCCGCCACGCTCTTTGGATGGGCACGAGAATCGCCATCGAAAAATAGACCCAGCCGCTCCACGCAATTTGGTTGATCGGCAAAGTCAAAGCCAATCCTAGCGAAACGAGCCCGACCGCTACCGGCAGACTCCAGCCTAATATTTCGGAGTGCGTGATGAATTTTTCCCGCCAATTCAATCGCAACGGCTCCCGCAATTGCCAGGCGCGCAGATTCAAGAGCACGATTTCCAATGCGATCGCGGTAAACCCGATTGCGAAGATGGCAAAGATGGCGCGCGCTTCCGCGTCGGCCCGCAGCCCGAGCCTCCGACCGACTTGACCATGGCTGAGGAGAAACCACATCGAGCTGAAAATTGCTTTTAACGGGTAGATATAGATCAGCACGGTGACCAGCAACGCCCAGCTAATAAAGATCGACCCCCATCTTCCAGTCCGTAACGCCGGCTCCACAACCAATGACCCCGCCAGAAAATTCCGAGCACGACCATACTGGCGACAAACGCCGGCACATTTTTAAAGGCGCCCAGAAGCGCGTCGACATTATCTGGGATTTGCTGGGGCGCGATTACCAGCATCGAGATGGCGAAGGCGAACGCCGCGTCGATAAACGTCTCCAGCCGCGTCATCTGCATCCCGCGCAACCTGAACCCGCGCAGCCGCGGTAATGCGTCCAAATCCGCCGGTATCATCGATGCGATCTCCACTTCCCGTTCAGTCACGCGCCGTTTAGCTAATCAGGGATTGCGAAACCGCGCGAGACTGCTTTGACTTCCAAATTCGCGCTTCGACCAAATCGTCCCTCCCTCGCGGCGAAAGAGTGCGACCGAATACGAGGCCCTCGCTGACGTTGCTTTTGATTGGCTAGTGCTCAGAAGGGGAGAGTGAGGCTACAATTTGCTCGAATCGGGGATCGCCGCGGAGCGGGTCCCACCATGGCAGAAGTTTCAGCCGGCCGTAAGTGACGAAGCCAGGCAGTTGTGCCGCCTTCGCGAGATAGCCGACGGCAAGCTCGTTCTCACCTACCCAAGCGGAAACGATCGCCGAATACTGGATCATTTCCGCTCCGGTGACCGAGTCCTTCGTTACCGGCACCAGTTCAACGGCACGCCGAGCCTCGCGCAGCGCTTCATCTTTTCGGCCGAGTCCAGCATCAATCAATGCAAGAATGCAAACTGCCGGGCCAAAATTCGGCTGCGCTTGCACAATCTTCTCCTGTTGTGCACGGATCGCAGCGAAAACTGAGCGCGCTTTGGTTTCATCTTTCATCGTGCGCGCGATTAGCCCGTTGCCGAAAGCGGCGCTGAACTGCGCCAGGCCATCTCCAAATGTGGCGTCGCTAAGTGCTGCGAGGGCGATTTCTGCCGTTGCTGCATCCCGCTCTGCCAAAGCGCAGAGGAACCATGCATCGGCGACACTGTGAATGGCAGTGGGGTTTTTGGCACGAATCTCCTCAATCGTTTGGTGCAATGGTCGAGTATCCGCTTTCCAGTCGAACAAGGCGACGGCTCGCGTTGCCTTGGTCTCTGCATCGTCCGGCTTGATGGATAGCGCGCGGCCCTCGGTAGCAATCTCCTCAGAGTAGCGGCGCAAAAGCTTGTAAGTGGATGCGACCTGCTGAAGCATGAAGAAGTTGCGCGGGTCCAATTCCACGCCGCGCTGCAGATTGCGGAGTCCTTCCTCATAGTAGCCTCGCCGGCGGGCGATGTAGCCGGTGAGTTCAAATATTGGCGGATCGTTCGGCAAGGTTCGCCGCGCGATTTCCAGCTCGGCTAACGCGCCGTCGTAATCGCGGGACGCGTAAGAATGACGAGCGCGCGCCAAATGCGCTTCGCCGGCATCAGGTCGCAGCCGGAAAGCGGCTTCAACCGCACCTTCGGCCAAGGCCAGGCGCTCAGGAGTATGATCCAGACCCAGGGAATAAAGGGTATCGTGTGCAAAGGCGAGTTGGCATTGCGCGGCGAAGAAAGAAGGATCGCGCGCAAGGGCCTGATTGAGCAGATCAATTCCTAAGCGCATGTCCTGCGCACTAATATTACTGAAACCGAAGTTGAGAATGAGATCCTTCGCGCGGCTGTAGAGTTCAAAAGCCGCGACATCTGTCGTCGGTCGTTGCTCGATCGCACTTTTCTCCGCAGGCGATAGCTTGGCCTCTAACTGATCGGCGATGCTTTTGGCAATCTCGCTCTGGATAGCAAACACATCGGCCAGATCGCGGTCGTAAGTCTGCGCCCACAGATGCGCATCGGTCCGCGCGTCGATCAGCTGCGCGTTTACTCGCACACGATTGGCCGCCCGTTGCACGCTGCCTTCTAGGAGATGCGCCACACCAAGCTGCTGCCCAATCTCGCGCAGATTGCGGAGCGCGCCGCTCTTGTATTGCATCACGGAAGTGCGGCTGATCACCTTCAGCTCCGCGATCTTTGCGAGATCGGTGAGGATTTCGTCCTGAACGCCATCGGCGAAAAAAGCGTTGTCCGGATCGCGGCTCAGATTCTCAAACGGCAAAACGGCAATGCTTTTCTCAGGAACTGTGACAACGCCCCGAGCCGGCTCGGTCTGGTTAGTTGAAGGTCGGGTGCTGCGCCGTGCAAAAAACAAACCGCCAATGACCAGAGCAGCAACAAGAATTGCGATGACAGCAATAAACCAGCCGCGGGCCTTAATCTTAGGAGCAATTGCAACTGCTGCTTTCGGCGCCTGGCGAACCTTCTGCGGCACCTCCGGGTTGCCCAAGTCTTCTGTGTAGAGATTGACGATCGAAAGGCGAACCCCATGCTTCACTTCGCTCTCGCCCAAGTCGTGCAGGTGTCGCTTCCAATGGCCGTATTGTTCCAAATCCTCGGCCAGATGTTTGGAGACGATAATGTGTCCGGCATCACCACAATCCATCACGCGCTGAGCTATGTTGATGCCAACGCCGGCAATGTTCGCCCGGCCGCTCACGTCCACGACGCCACTCACGGGTCCACTATGAATGCCCATCCGGAGCTTCAGCTCTGGATGTTCACGCGCCCCAGCGCTGATCTCCAGCGCACATTCCACCGGCGCTTCCGGCGTGGTGTAAAAGACCAGCGCCATACCATCTCCGGTCGGCAGTGTGTGCAGCCGGCCGTTGGCTTCGGCTTTGCGCAATAGCTCTGAGTCGTGAACGATCCGGTTGAGCAGTTCGAGCAAGCGATGCTGCTCCCCCGTCAAGCGCGTCGAGTAACCAACAATGTCGATGAAGAGCACATAAGCGATCTCCAGATCGATCTTTTTTTTGACCTCGCTCCCCACGCTGCGGCAATTGTAGAGGGTTAGAAGCCAAGGCCCTAGACGATTCTTTCCTGCGGTTGCCAGCCGACGCAGCTACCCCAATAAACTGATCGACGGCACATATGCGATCACCACCACCGTCGCCGCGCTGACATCGCCAGCCAGAAGCGGCGGTAACCCCGGTTCTCGGCATGCTGCGCCAGCTCCAGTGTTGCCAGGGCAAAGCTTCCGCTGGCGTTCGGCCCACTGATCTGAACGGCTGACTTCTGTTTCCCGGCTTCTATACGTCAGTCACGTATAACATGATCTTACGTGACGCTTCTCGCCGGCCTCCGCCTTTGCGCCTGACTCGACTGGACAGGGCATCGTCGGTTATAATTTCACTGCAAAATTCTGCGTGCGCTCTCGCAAATTGTCCTTCCGTTTTCGACTTCTTACTTCCTTTTCTCGCTCAACGTCGATCCTTCAACTTTCTTCATGCCTCGTCGCCGCAAAAGTAGCTTTCTTTACCGCCACTCCCTTACTTTGGTCGCGGTTGGTCTCCTGATTGTCTGGATAATTGGTTACAGGCTCCTCGATCCGAAAACACACTTGGGCGCATTTTTCGGAAACGCGATTGCTGATTGGAGCGGCTCGGTCGTGATTATAGTCGGCACAAAATTTCTTTATGAGGTGGGCTCGGCCGAGAGCCGGCCCGTAAAAAGAAAAGGGCGT
>JBKPQR010000065.1:0-10330 GCA_046734175.1 Verrucomicrobiota bacterium
AGCGCATCCGGAATGATGACGTTGTAGCCGTCGCGCTCAGGATACAAAATTTTTCCTCGAGCAAAGACGCCGCTGATCTCGCCGAACCAGCGTTGCAGCACCTCCACGTAAATGCCGAGGGTGAGCACGTTGAGCCCGCTAATCTCAATGCGCTGCCGCCAGTGGGCCGGGGTCGCGGGATTCAGATAATTGCCGTGGAAACTTTGCAACCGGATGCTGTGGATCTCCCCGAGGAAATTTTCCGCCAGCATGTTTTTCAGCACGCGGTCGCCGCGCATGCCGAAGGGCGGCGGACACAGCATGGTCACCTGGCTGGGAAAACGCTTCGAGGCGGCGAGCATCTCCTCGGCCTCAGCCAGATCGTTCGCCATGCGCGCCTGACAAAACACGTGCTTGCCTGCTTCCAGCGCGGAAATGGTGACGGCCGAGTGCATGTAGGGTGGGGTGCCGATCCAGATGACGTTGATGTCCGGCAGCGCGACGAGGTCGGCCCAGTTCGCCATTGGCACGGCGGTGGGCACATTGTCGCGGCAAAATTGTTCCGAGCTTTCGTAAGTGGAATTGGAGACGGCCACGATCTCAACATCGCTACGCCTGCGCAGTGCCGGCAGATGACGATTCCGCACGATCCCGCCCGCGCCGATAATTCCGATCCGCAATTTTCCGTTTCGATTCATGTGGAAAGGATTTTGACCACAAGGCGCGACTCCCGTTCAACTTCCAAAGTGAGTCGTCTCATTTACCAGGGGAGGCAGAGGAGACGGACAAAAGGAGGACCGAGCGTGCAGCAGCGAACAACCGCTTGACCGCTTCCGGCGCACAGAGCACGTTACGCGCTCCTTTTCCGGCTATGTCAAAAGTGTGCTCCATCACCGGTTCGCGCGTCAGCCGCGGCAGCGTCATTCACCGGCGTGGTATGGCCAAAAAGAAGGGCGGCGTGGGGCGGCACGTGACGAAGAATGTGCCACGCCAGTTTCACCCCAATCTGCACGAGCATCGCATCTGGGTGCCGGAGCTGCGCAAGTTTGTGCGGCTGCGGGTAACGGCACGCGGATTGAAGACGATCAACAAGAACGGAGCTTACAAAGCTCTGAAAAAAGCCGGACTGATCGCGGCTTAGGTTGGCAACTCGCCGCGCTGGAGAGACTCGGCTCAAACTGATTGCGAGGGTAGCGCGGCAGGTATTTGCGGCGTGGTTTGAGCAGCTGCCCCAGGTTCCGGCGGAGGTGAGTCGGCCGCCGGCATCGCTTTTTGCGGCGGCTCAGGCGGCGCTTTCACGCGCGGCAAATCGAGCGAGCCATCGTTGAATTCTACCACGTGACCTTCACGCACGAGCCAACGCAGATCGGATGCGAGTTTTAACTTAGCTTCTTCGTTAGCAGCCTCGGCGGGAATCAGCTTTACGGCCAGGTCTTTCCGGTTAATCCGAGGCGAAGCCTTCAGCGCTTGCAGGATCGTCCGCACCGAATCCGAAACGACTGATTTGTCGATCGCCTTCGGCCGAATGGGCGAGACGAAAAGCATTCCTTTGCGGTGCCGGAAAATATGCAGACCCGCTCCGCGAAGACGCCCCGCCAGCTCCTGCATCATTTTTGAAGGCGAACGTTCCTCGATCGACCACGCCTGCTCGATGAGCCGGGCGATGGCGTGATCGCGCAATCGCCGGCTGGTGCGCCCGTCGATTTCCGCCTCTTGCGTTTCAGAGACAAGGCCGGGCAAATATGTCTCGCGAAAATGCCGTTCCGCCTCCACCTCGGAATGGAAAGTTTGCGGCGGGTCTTCGTTGCGCGTGGTGAACTTAGTCAGCTTGCGCGCCTCTTCCTTCCATTGCTCGACCAGCGCGGGATCGTTCACGATTTCGATCTGACGCTGAAAATCGGCAAAACTCATCCGGCGACTGAAGCGCTGCTCGTAAAGACGGCGCAGCTGCGGCTGATAGGCGTGATGATTGGTCGGGCCGAGCAAAATACCGCTGCTTCGTTCACGCGCGACGCTCGTGAAATTGCCTTTCACCGGCTCGCTTTGCGTGACTTCCACATCGTAATATTCACGCGCCAGCGCGTGGAAGGCGGAGGCTTCGAGCGCGGCCCGATCGCTCGAGATGACGCTCGATGTGCCCAGGCGAAAAAATGATCCCTCTTTCGCAGTTACCCGCACGTCATAGCGTTCCGGTTTTTGCAAAAAGAGCCGTGCCAGAGCGTAGAGTGAATACGCGAGCGTGCCGCTTTTGATTTGGGCGGCGACGTTTTCGAATGCGACCGGGTGGGGCAAAAAGTGAACGTCCAGTTGAGCCACTCTTTCGGGAATGACCGGCTGCGTTTCGGGCGCACGCGCCTCTTTGCGCCCGCGCCGGAGGTCGGGCCGCTCGCGGCGATCACGTCTCTCACGGTCGTGCCGTTTGTCGCGACGCCGCGCCTCACGTGGCGCGCCTCGGCGCGGCTCGGGCCGTGGCATCTCTTCGCCTTCGAAATCCGCGTAGCGCGCGGAGTCCTGCTTCACCCAGGAAGGCAAAAAGCGAAGATCAATCAAGTCCGGCGGAGCTTCTGCGGGGGCGGCCACGTTGCTCATGTACTGCCATCGGTGGGAGAAGTCCACCGCGCGGCATTCATGGGACAGTAAGTAGGTGATTTTCTTACTTGCCAAGCTGCGCCCCGCGGAGTATCGCGGGGGCACTTAAAATTCTATGGCCGACAAATCAATCGAAGAGAAGGTTAAGGACATCATCGTCGAGCAGCTTGGGGTCAATCCCGAGCAGGTCACGCCGCAGGCTTCGTTCATCGAGGATTTGGGAGCCGATTCGCTCGACATTGTTGAGCTGGTGATGGCGTTCGAAGAGGAGTTCGGCGTCGAAGTTCCCGACGAAGAAGCAGAGAAACTGCAAAAGGTTCAGGACGTCATCAATTACATCAAGGAACGCGCCAAGCCGCCGCAGGAATAACGCGCCGCGCCCGAAGCGACCGCGCACCCAGTGGTGGAAGATGGGCTGCAGCGCATTTTCCCTTGCGCCTTAGTCGCTCGCTCACAGTTTAGCTCAGTGCAGTTCTTCAGCGACCCACTCTTTCGCATCGGCGGAAATCACATCACCGCTGCCGGTCTCGTCGGTTTTGGCGTCCTCTTCGGGGTGGGACTCTTTCTCGCTCGCGCTTTCCAAAGCGAATTTTTCCGCCGTGTCCTGACGCGGCTGAAGCTGGGGAAAAGCTTCGTTTCAATCATTCCCACTATTCTGAGCCTGGCCGCGCTGATCTTTTTCACCGTCAGCGCCATCAATGCCGCCGGGATACCGCTGGCGTGGAACCAGCCATTGCCGGGTGTCGCGCTCACGCTCGTCCAGCTATTTCTCCTCGTCGGCCTGCTGCTCGCCGTCTTCTGGTTCTCGGCCCGGACAAAGACATTTCTGTTTAACCGGCTGCTCGTGAACAGCGGACTGGACCGTTCTCTGCAATACGCCATTTCACAAATTGTCAGCAACGTCGTGCTCGTCGCCGGCCTGTTCATCGTGCTCGACAACGCCGGGATTCATCTCGGCACGTTGACGGTGTTCGCCGGCGCGGTCGGTGTCGGTGTCGGCTTTGGGTTGCAAAATATCGCCAGCAATTTCATCAGCGGGCTCGTCATTCTGGCGGAGCGGCCCATCACCATCGGCGACCGCGTTGAAGTCGCGGGCGTGACCGGGCAGGTGCAGCAAATCCGGGCCCGCAGCACCGTCATTCTCACCAACGACAACATCGCCATGATCGTGCCGAACACCAAGTTCATTGATTCGCCAGTTAAAAACTGGACCTATGGCGATCCGCGCGTGCGTTTTCGCATTCCCGTGGGCGTGGCTTATGGAAGCGATCTCGAGCAGGTGCGCGAAGCGATGGTGGACGTGGCGCGAAATCACCAAAGTGTCCTGAGCGATCCGGCGCCAAGTGTGTTTCTCAATAACTTCGGCGACAGCTCCATCAATCTCGAGCTCGTCGTCTGGAGCGACCAGATGAGCAATCGGCCGAGTCGTTTTCGCAGCGATCTGAATTTCGGGCTGGCAAAGAAGTTCAAGGAGCTCGGCATCGAAATTCCCGCCCCGCAGCGCGATCTCAACTTCCGTTCCGGCACAGTGCGCGTAGAGATGAGCGGGAATGAAGCTGCGCGGATTCGTTCTGACGGCGCAGTTGAGCAAAACGGCGGGGTCGGCTAAAGATAAGCGCTTACTCCCGGCAACGGGCCCATGTCTTTGCGAACATTTTCATTTCCTGGCGGCCGGGCCGCCATGCTCGAGCGCGATGACCTAGCCGCTTCGCGCGAATGGCGCAGCGCGTTCCGTGACCACTGCAAGGACCATCGCTATTACGAATTGATCGAAGAGACGCTGGCGAACGATTTCGAGTATCAATATCTCATCCTGCGCGATGGCGCTGGTTCAGTCCGTGGCATTCAGCCGCTCTTTTTTGTGCAGCAGAACTTGGTGGAAGGCGTTCCCGGCGGCATCCGCCGGCTGGTCGAAGCGATACGCCGCAAATTTCCGCGCTTCCTCACCATGCGAGTGCTCATGGTTGGCTGCGCCGCGGGCGAGGGCCACATCGGGTCGCTGGCTAGTGCGGATGCCATCTGGCTGGCCGATGCCCTCCATGCCGTTTTGCCGGCAATCGCGCGCGCGGGCAAAGCGTCGCTCATTGCGCTGAAGGATTTCTCTTCCCGCTACCGGCCTGTCCTCGGCGCCTTTTCAAATAACGGCTACGCGCGCATTCCGAGCATGCCGATGACGCGGCTGGCGTTGAATTTCCGCGACTTCGACGATTACCTCGCGCATCTCAGCTACAGCACGCGCAAAAGTCTGCGCCGCAAATTCCGCAAAACCGAACGTAGCGCAGTCATCACGCGCGAGATCACCAGCGACATCACGCCCTATCTCGAGGAAGCCTACCCTCTTTACCTCGCGGTGCATGAGCGCTCCCCCATGAAGTTTGAGAAATTAACCAGACGATATCTCTCAGAGCTGGGTCGCAACATGCCGGAGCGAACACGCTTCTTCATCTGGCGAATCGACGGGCGCATTGTCGCTTTCAGTCTCTGTCTGGTGCACGACGGCACCATCTACGACGAATACCTCGGCCTCGATTACTCCGTCGCGCTCGATCTGCACCTCTACTTCTACACCATCCGCGATATCCTGAGCTGGGCCATCGAGAACCGGCTGAAGTTCTATTGCAGCAGCCCGCTGAACTATGATCCGAAGCTGCATCTCGGCTTCGAGCTCGCGCCGCTCGACCTCTACGTGCGCCACGCGCGCGTGATCTTCAATCCAATTTTTGCCCGCCTCGTGCGATGGCTCGAGCCGACGCGCCACGATGCGGTGCTCCGCCGTTTCCCGAACGCGCCGGAACTCTGGGCTGATTAACCGCAGAGCACGCGGAGATCGCAGAGGCGCCTAAATGTATATGTTACATAACCTGTATATGTTACATAACCACATATCATCATTCTTTTTCGCGTATGTTTCGGACCTGGTGCTCTGAGAGCAGGGCGCGGTTTGCGCAGGTCGTTTCTTTGCCAATTCTGCGCTCTCTGTGATGATAAGAAAGGCTTTCCTCGATCCGTGGTTTCAGATCGGCTTCAGCACTTTTGCCGTTGCCACTGCTGAACTCTTTCTCAAGCGCGGGGCGATGCAGGCCCCAGCGTTGCCCGCGAGCATCAATTGGACGGGCGTCTCGGGTTTGGCCTCGCCGCTGGTCTGGTTTGGAATTTTGCTCGTTGCCATCAGTTTCGTCAGCTGGCTCTACGTCCTGCGCTTCGTTCCGCTCTCGGTCGCCTTTCCACTCTCGCAATTCGTCCACGTTCTCATTCCGCTCGGCTCCTGGATTTTTCTTGGCGAAATCATTTCGCCGCGGCGCTGCGTTGGCATCGCGCTGGTTGTGAGCGGCATTTTCATCGTGGCCAAACCAGTGGCTCGGCTGGAGGAAAAACTATGACGCCGTTTTCCGGACTCCTCATTTCGCTCACGCTCTTTTCATTTGTGGCGGGCCAGCTGCTGCTCAAGCATGCCATGGAGCGCGGCCGGCGCAGTGCCGCATTCGGCAGGTACTTCAGCGCAGGCCTGGCGGCCATGACATTTTCCTTTTTCGTCACCCTCGGACTGCTGCGGCGTTTCGATTTGAGTTATCTTTATCCGTTCCAGGGATTGAGCGTGGTCATTATCACGATTCTCGCCGCGGTCATTCTGCGCGAGAAACTGACGGCGCGTCTTGTTTTTGGCGCGGCCTTGATCAGCGCGGGCGTGGTTCTGGTTTCACTGAGCTAGAGCGGGCCAGAGTGCTGCCAGGGCGGCGCCGTTCACCGCGCGAATCGTTTCCACCCCCGGCAATTTGATCCTCGGGTGGTCGATCTCCCAGGCCAGCCGCTGTTTGACGCGGGCGAAAGATGGCCGCGACCAGGCGCCGCACAGATCGCCGGCCGGGATACGCGCGTGCCGGCGCAGCATGTCCACCGCCCACACCAGGTCTTCGTAATGAAATCGGCCGTTCTCCCAGTTCGTCCACGCGAGATCGGGTGCAAGACAATCCAGATCGATCGTGACGTAAAGGTTTTCGCCGGCCAGCTCGCGAGCAAACGTTTCAAAATGCTGCCGCCAATTCTCTTGCAGAATTGCCCCGCGACGACGGCGCGCTTTCGCCGGCCGATCGTCCGCCCACGGATGCACGACGAGTTTGCCGGCGCGTTCCGCTTTGCGGTTCCCAAAAATCTGATACGGCCACCAGCATTCAAAATTCCCGCAACCCCAGACAACCGCGCGTTTGACCTGCGGCAATTCCAAGGCGCGATTGATCCAGCCTCCACAGGCCCAGCGCGGTGGTCGCATATCCCAGTCCGGATGATTATCAAAGGCAATGAGGGTCAATGGTTCACGCAGGCGCCGAAGCCACAAGGCGGTGAGATGATGAAAATCGCCTGAGCCATAGAGTATGAAATCGGCGAGACGCGGCTCGACCTCGCGGAAAAAGTCTTCAATCGCGCGCGGCGAGCTGGTGAAACGCAGTAGCGGTCCCCAGCTCGTTAGGTCGAGCTCAGGCAGATCGTGCGGCGTTTTGCTCCAGGCGCCGTCGAGGTCAAGATGAACCGCAGAACGAGTCGATGCGCGCAAAGTAGGCCGGTAGTGCGATGGAAAGTTAACCAATGGCATCAGATAACAACAAAGCGGCGGCAGCGGAAGAGCGCGATATCTTTTGCCGCGCCCGCGATGCTTTCCACGTTTTTGCGCGGCGCTCCTCGCAGGTGCTCGGCTCGGCCTGGGCCTTCATCATTGCCATCGTCATCATCGTGGTATGGGGAGCCACCGGGCCCACATTCCACTACTCCGACACCTGGCAGCTCATCATCAATACTGGCACGACCATTGTCACCTTCCTCATGGTTTTTCTCATTCAGAACACCCAGAACCGCGACGCCAAGGCCGTCCATTTGAAACTCGATGAGCTCATTCGCGCCCTCAAAGGCGCGCGCAATAATCTGGTCGACCTGGAAAAGCTTTCCGACGACGAATTGAAGAAGCTCGAGGAACAATTCACGCGGCTGCGCGAGCATGCCGAAACCGCGACGAAACGCGTTTCGCAACTGGAACACGCGAAATAGCGCGCTGCTCCGCTGGGGGGCGCGCTTCGCCCGTGCGCAGGAATATTTTTCCGCTGGGGCAAAGAGCGAACACTTCACAATTGGCGCAATCCGGCTTGCGCGCAAAACAACGCCGCCGCCCGTGCCAGATAAGCCAATGGCTCCAGATGGTCCAGTCAGGCCGCGGTACTATTCTCGTTAGGTCGCGCTCGATTTTCTCCGGGTCAATTTCTCCGGTCAGTCGCAGGCGCTGCGACAAGCGCGCCACATGGGTATCAACCACGATGCCCTCGCTCTTACCGAAGGCGTTGCCGAGCACGACGTTCGCCGTCTTTCTGCCGACGCCCGGCAGCGCGTTCAATTTTTCCATCGTCTCTGGCACAGCACCGCCATGTTGCACCACGATGGCGGCGCAGGCGGCACGAATGCTTTTTGTTTTGCTGCGGAAGAATCCGGTCGAGCGAATCTCGTTTTCGAAGGTTGCCGGATCAGCCGCGGCGTAGTCGGCGGCGGTCCGGTATTTCTTGAAGAGTGCCGGCGTCACCAGGTTGACGCGCTTGTCCGTGCATTGAGCGCTGAGAATGGTGGCGATCAAGAGCTGAAGGGGAGTTTTGAAATCGAGCTCGCAATGCGCATCGGGATAGACCTGGCGGAATCGCTCGGCCAGACGGACGGCGCGTTCTCGCACCTTCATTGCGTGTGCTCAGGCTCGCGCGTGACTACTTTGACACGACCACCACTGCGGATGCGACCAACGAAGATCTTCCCTCGTCGCCAGACCCGGCGCGCCCAGGCAAACTCCGTGGCCAGAATGGCGAAGCCGATCGGGACGACGATGATGGCAGGGCCGGGCAACACTGTCATTGCCAATCCAACCAGAATGACCGTGCCGCCGAAAATCGCGACAAGAACCTTGCGCAGCCGCGGCCGCGATTCGAGCCCGAATCGCGCGATCCATTTTTGAAGCCACTGCTGCATGAGCAATTCTTCGCCGATGACGGGCACAACCGCAATGATGCGCGGCCGCCTCTGTGCCTTCGGGAAAACGGTTGAAGCGCGTCGGGCCAAACCTACTGTGCTCTTCTCGCGAGGAGCCTTAGCTCAATTGGTTAGAGCGCTGCCCTGTCACGGCAGAGGTTGCGGGTTCGAGCCCCGTAGGCTCCGCTCCGAACGATCGGACCGTTGAGCGAATTCTAGGCAGTTTCGGGACAAATTTTCCAATTCTAGTTGCGTCAGCCTGAAGCGGCCTCCCGATCGGAATGCTTTCGAATCGATCGTGCCGAGACCTTAGTCGGGCAATAGCGCGGTTTTCCTTCTTATGGCAGGCCCGATCGAAGCCGCGAATTGCGACTGGGCCGATTTCAGCCGTCAGCTTTGAAAAGCCGTTGAGCCACGAGCATTCCGATCGTCATCATCGGCACGAACACCAAAGCTTCCAGACGAAGTGCTCCGAGGTTCGCCAGTGCCGGACCCGGACAGAAACCGCTCAAACCCCAGCCGATGCCGAAAATGGCGGCTCCGATTACCAGCTGCGCGTCGATAGATGAACATTCGCTCGCCGGCAGCGTCAGATTTCTGATGCCAAGCTTTTTTAACCTTGTGACAGACGCCTTCCTTAACGAAAAGATGCCAATTGCGTAGACTCCGACTGCCCCGCCCATGACAAAGAGCAGGGCGGGATCCCAGTTGCCGAGCACATCAAGAAAACCAATCACCCGAGCGGGATCAGTCATGCCCGAGATTGCCAGACCGCTGCCGAAGAGGACGCCGGCGACGAAGATTAAGAACAATTTCGCTGGCTTCATAGAATCACTCGGCTGTAGATGAACACTGTTACCATCGCCACCGCCACGAATGTCAACGTCGCGACCATGGAATCCTTCTGAGCTGTTCCGACGCCGCAAACGCCATGGCCACTGGTGCAACCTCCTCCAAGACGAGTGCCGAGTCCGACAAACAATCCTGCTACAGCCATCGTTTCGAGCGGGCGCATTGGCCGAAAGAGCGCCGCGGTATCTGAAAGCGCAAAGCTCATCGCGGCACCGCTGATCAAACCAATCAGAAACACCACTCGCCAAACCTTGTCCGGCGTGGATGGCACAAGGAGACGGCCGAACACTCCGGAAATTCCAGGAATCTTTCCACTTAGCGCCCTCGCAACAAGGCTGGCGAACCCGATCAACATGCCGCCTATCAAAGCAAGCAGGTAATTGTAGTGATCCATCTCTTATCCCTCCTTTCATTTTGTGGGTTCAAAGCGCGATCAGGCGCGAGGGAGCACAGTTTTCCTATATACATGGCATAGAAATCGGCGCGGAGTATTGCCGCTGCAACTGCTCGAGGCGGGAAAGCGCCGGCGTAGTACGCCACCAGAACCGGAATATCCTCAACGCGTTAGCGGTACAGCCACCACTACAGTGCCTTTTAGCTCGTTAACGTGCGTCAGCCTTCCGTCTGGCTGATATCTGCCCACATAGGAATTAGCGATCACGTTTAGCGCACCATTTGCGATCGCGCCTGTCGTTGGCTCGTTGAAATCGGGATGATGATGCGATTGCAAAACAGAGATGCCGGACACGCGACGGCCATCATCGGCGAGAGACAAGCGGATTACGCGGCCAGGGTTGGTGCTGTTCTGAATGCCTAGCAAGTCGCCATCATACCAATAAAGTCCGTCGCAACCCGCCGTCACGATGTCATCGGGTTGTGGTAATCGCGTCGCTTCACCCGTCGCAGGGTTCACCCG
>JBKPQR010000066.1:0-22278 GCA_046734175.1 Verrucomicrobiota bacterium
AGGTTGATGTCTGTTCGGCCGTCACCGATGGTAGTCAGATTCTCATTGTTCGACACTCCAGTAGCTATGGGCAGTTTCTGAACAAAGTCACTGGCACTTCGCACGCCGAGATTGAAGATGTCGTCCCTGCGATAGGTATCAACTGGCTGCGGACCTACTTCTTCAGCAGTTGGAATGTTTGAGCCGGTAACGATTACCTCCACCGCTGTAACGACGGACTGGCCAGTTGGTGGCGGCGTGAATCTGGCATCTTGGGCGAACGCTCCAAGGAGCGGACAAAAAACGCCGGTGATGGTCGCGAGCGTGATGTGTTTGCAGGTGTCGCCAGGGGTTGAGTTCGCACGTGACACGCCTGCCGCTACAGGCAGCTTGCAGTGCCAGCTATAGTTACGGGCCAGGACTGGCATTCCGGCGAGAGCTAAGCTGGTCCTCGGCCGGAAAGAGGGTTAGTAATTCCGGCGGAGTCGCTCGGTCATCCTGTAACTGGCCGTCGAAATAGACGCGGACAATGAATCCGCCGTAGCGCCGACCGTCAGACACAGACGGTTGGATCTTCGGGCGCTCGTAAGTCGCTACCAAGTATTTCGGAGTAGCGTCCGACCAGTCATTTATAGGCGTCAGCCAACCATAACTTGTCCGCGCGTCAGTCGGCTTCATTTTGTTATCTTTTGTTAGGTCGTAGAACGATACGATAATCCTTACAACGTGACCATTTGGTGTACCTGGGCGTGGCTTTACTCCAATTTTGAGTGTCAGGTGATTCTGGGCGTTCGGATCGGTAGTCTCTGTTAGAGTTGTCTCCGTGATCGCCAAAACTGAGTTGACTTCAATGCCGATTCGTCGCAGAAGATGAGGGAAGCGCGCATCGGAATGAAGCGGGCGAAATTCGCGAAGAAACGCGATCCACTGTAGTATTCCCGAGTGCTCGGCAAAGCCGCGTTCGAGCCAGTGGAAAGCTTCTTCTTTGTCGCCGAGCGCGACGTAAACTGCCGCAATCAAGGGCGCCGAAACGTATCGCTTCTCCCTCGCTTGCAGGAGCTGAGCAAGAATATTTCGCGCCTCTACTTGCCGGCCCATGCGCAGGTAGGTGATGGCAAGGCCGCTACTCGGAAGATTGTTCGCCTCCTGAGCTTTGGTGTAGAGAGCGATCGCTTCGGCGAAGTTTCCTTTCTCGCGATAGGCGGCGGCAAGCTCCGAATCCAGGTAGAAGTAGTTCGGGTCGAGTTGCAGCGTCCGCTGGCCCTCAGTAATTGCGTCGTCGATTTGGTCGTTAGCGAGATAGGCGGCCGTGGCAACGTAGCTCGTGATCGGCGACACGGGATCCAATTTCTCAGCGTCCAGGACAAACCGCAGCCCTTCTTTTACTTCGCCTCGGAACAAGGGTAGCAGTGCTCGGAAAAAGTGGGCTGGCGCCGAGTAGGGTTCGAGTTGGAGCGCGCGTTGCAACTCGGCGTCCTCACCTGCAAGGTCCCAATCGAGGACCCGTTTTGCTTCGCTAAGGTAGCAATGTGCCTCAGCATCTCTCTCGTCGAGAGCAATCGCCTTCAAAGCGGCTTCCTTCGACGCCGTGTAAGCTTCGAGCGGCTTTACGTAAACGTCGGCGAGAAAATACCAAACCTTCGCGATCCCGGTCCAGGCACGTGAAAATGTCGGATCTTTTTCGAGAGCCCGCTGAAAAAAATTGAGCGCCCTTCGCAAATCCTCTTCGCTGCTCTTGTTCGAGAAAAAGAGACCTTGCAAATAAAGATTGTATGCCTCGGTGTTTCGCTGTTCGCGGGCGGGAAGAGAAACGGAGAGCTTGATCTTGAGCGCATTAACAATTGAGCGAGTGATTTCATCCTGTAGCGCAAACACATCCTGAAGTTCACGTTCATAGGTTTCGGTCCAAAGCTGAAAACCATTACGCGCATCAACCAGCTCTGCGGTAATACGAATGTGGTTACCCTCGCGTCGCAAACTTCCTTCAACGACATTGTTGACGTTTAGCGTTTTCCCAATCTCGCTCACGTCCGCCTTCTTCCCTTTAAATGAGAATGACGAGGTGCGGGCAGCAACGCGCAGCCCATCAACCCTGGCCAGTGCGTCCAGAACTTCCTCACTCATACCATCGCAGAAATATTCCTGATCTTTTGCCGGGCTAAGATCGAGGAATGGCAGCACCGCAATGCTTTTCTCCGGTCGTTCAAGCGCCGTTTTGGTGAGTTCGCCGCGAAACAACCAAATTACCGCCGCCCCAACAAGGAGACAGGCAGCTCCCGTCCCTACTAACTTGGGATTACGTCGCGCCCAGCGCCAGATTCGCACGGGCGGTGATACCGGGCGGGCGAGGATGGGGCGGCCCTCGAGCCAGCGATCCAAATCAGCCGCGAGAGCACCGGCGGAGTGGTAGCGCGCTTTCGGATCACGCTCGAGACACCGTGCGCAAATGGTTTCTAAATCCCGGCCGTGCGAGTGCTCGAATGACCGTAGTTTAGGCGCAGGCATTTCTGCCGCCTGTCGAATCACCGAAAGTGCGTTAGAGCCCAAAAATGGTGGCCGACCGGTCAGCAGGTCGAAGAGAATCGCGCCGAGACTGTAAACGTCGGCGGCCGGCGTAAGATCGGCCGGTGCGCCTTCGGCTTGTTCCGGTGCAATATAACCGGGGGTCCCGAAAGTGCTCAGCGATTTCGTAAGATCCTTGTTTACGGCTAATGATTTTGCCAGGCCGAAATCGCTCACGAGCGGTTCGCCGCGGTCATCGAGTAGAATGTTTCCAGGCTTGAGATCGCGATGAAGAATTCCCTTGCCGTGGGCATATTCAATAGCGTGCGCGACCTTTGCCATCAGGTGCACACACTTCCGCGGTTCGTTACGACGAGGAGGTCCCGCATCGCGCAAGCTTCCGCCCGTCGCAAATTTCATGCTGAAAAACGGAAGACCATCTTCGCTCTCACTCACTTCGTGGATCGGAAGAATGTTTGGATGATCGAGGCTAGCTATCGCTTCGGCTTCACGCCGGAAGTGCATGAGCATTTCACGTGAATTAGCGTCGTAGCTGAGCACGCGCTTCACGGCCACAATCCTGCGAGAATGACGTTGCCGCGCCCGGTAAATCACGCCCATCCCGCCGCGCCCGATCTCCTCCAGGATTTCGTAATTTCCGAGATGCCATTTCGTATCCGGCACGTCGATATCAGCCAGGACGCTTTCAAAGACCGCTTTCGACACCTCACCACCACCTTCAAGTCCCTCGCGTAAAAGGCAGCTCACACAAGCTCCAGTGCCAAGTCGGCTGGGCGCGCCGCACTTCTCGCAATGGGCCGGGCTTCTGCTCGCACTCGGGGGCGAATCCGAGTGAGCATCGGAAATGTTCATCAGAGCTACTCGGCGGCGGCCAGCGCGGCACACAGATGCCGGATCTCGTCGTCCACATCCGCCGGGTTCTCGACCGTATGCGCGACTTCATCGCGCAGCAGCGTCCGGTAACGCTGTCGCATATTATGCAGCTGTTTTTTCACCGCAGTCTCAGCCACACCCAGGGCAGCCGAAAGATTCGCGTATGACACCTCATCGCGTTCCCGTGTCAGGTAACCGCTTAAGGCATGAAAAAGGCGAAGTCGACCTTTTCCTTCGCATTCCTCGCGGAGGCGCCGAAGCGCCTGCTCCACCACGGCAGTCGCCCAGTGAAGATCGAAAAGCCGCTCTGGTGGCAGTGAGTCCAGCGCTGGAGCCGAGATGGATAATTCCGATGGCGCCTCCGCCATCCAATCGTCCCACGAGACAAATTCCACATCGCCGCCGCGCTTACGCGTATGAGTTCTCTCGGCAGCGTTAATAAGGAAATTTTGGAGCGACTTTAGCAAGAGCGAACGAAACCGGCCGCGATTGCGGTCGGCGCGCTCCAGCCAGTGGCCTTCCAATATCTTCAAAAAAAAATCCTGCGTCAGATCCTGCGCATCCTCGGTCGAATAGCCGCGCTGGCAAACAAACGAGAATATGGGCCGCCAATAGGTCCGGCAAAGCTCGGACAGAGCGTCGTGTGCCTTTTGCTCTCCGCCTTCGACGTTCGCGGCGGAAAGGATGACGCTCCAGCGCGTAGTGACGAATGCGCGTGGTTCGCCTGCACCCTTCTTGCAGGACGCCAAGTTCACGAATCACTATTATCGTCGGCTCGTTGCTTTTATACAAGCGTGAACGGTAGAACGCTGCGCGTCGCAATCGCTCATTTGGCCGGCTCGATGTTGCGGTTGCGTCTGTCCGCTTCAAATAGAAGGCCGCCCAACAGTGGACCTTAATTTCAGGCGGGGAACGGGCCTGGGGTGGTCGATGCCCACCCAGAATTCGATTGCTAAGTACGCATCTTACGTGGTCAAAAAGTTTCGCCGCGGATTAACATAGATTTTGACGGATAATAGAGGGGGTTCAAAATCCGTGTTTCATCCGGGTCAATCCGTGCCTAAATAAATCATGACTTCTCCCATCAAAATCGCCGTCACCGGTGCGGCTGGTCAGATTGGTTACTCGTTAGTTTTTCGCATCGCTTCTGGCGCGATGTTCGGATCGGAGCAGCCGGTTGCGCTGACCTTGATCGAAATTCCGAATGCGCTGGCGGCGCTCGACGGCGTGGTGATGGAGCTGCAGGATTGCGCCTTCCCCCTGCTCAAATCGATCACGCCTACGGCTGATCTCGATGAAGGATTTCGCGATGTGAACTGGGCCTTGCTCGTGGGCAGTGTGCCGCGCAAGGCCGGAATGGAACGCAAGGATTTGCTCGGCATCAACGGCAAGATTTTTATCGGCCAGGGGCAGGCCATTCAGAAGAATGCGGCGGCCGATGTGCGCACACTCGTCATCGGCAATCCGTGTAATACCAATTGCCTCATCGCTATGAACAATGCGCGTGACATTCCGCGCGACCGCTGGTTTGCCATGACGCGGCTCGATGAAAATCGCGCGAAAGCGCAACTGGCGCACAAGGCTGGAGTTGAGATCACCAGCGTCACAAACGTGACGATTTGGGGAAATCATTCGGCTACGCAGTACCCGGATTTTTATAACGCCAAAATCAACGGGCGCGCGGCCAACGAAGTGATCGGCGACGACGATTGGCTGAAAGGAGCCTTCATCCAGACGGTGCAGCAACGCGGCGCGGCCATTATCAAGGCGCGCGGATTGTCATCGGCGGCTTCGGCGGCCAATGCAGTCGTTGATACGGTGCGGTCATTGACTACGGAAACTCCTGCCAAGGACTGGCACAGCGTGGCGCTTTGCTCGAAGGGCGAATATGGCGTGGAGAAGGATTTAATAGCGTCCTTCCCGGTCCGGGTGAACGGCGGGGGACCAGAGGTCGTGAGCGGAGTCGGGATCAACGAATTCAGCCGCGGCAAGATCGACGCCAGCGTGAAAGAGCTGAAGGAAGAACGCGAGATGGTGAAGGAGCTGCTCGGTAGTTAAGGATCCTGATCCCGAGAGCGAGTCACACGGATGCGAGTAGCGTCAGCTTGGAGTCGGCGAAGCTGGTGGATGCTATTTGCCGCGGCGGTGCTCGGGACATTCTGCGGGGCCGGCTGCAGTCGCGGCCCAACACCAGAGGAGACGATCAAGCGCGCTTATAGCTGGTACGTCGAAACATCCAGGAGCGGGCAGGATCCGTGGCAGCGGGCGCGCAGCGATCTTCAGCAATTAGTGACCGAGCGTTTTCTTGCCAGCATCGAAAATATGCGCGCAGATCTCGATGGCGGTGATTTGATGGAAGGGCGCAATTTTGATGCTCGTCTTACGGTCAATGACGTGACGGTGAAAGGCAGCGCCGCGACCGCGCAGGTTGCGCTGGCGGGGCGGATGATTGGCCGACAACGCTTGAACGTCTATCTGGTGCGCGAGGACCGCAGGTGGAAAATCGACGACGTGAAGCTGGTTGAGACGGACTGAACCGCGCGCCACGACTACAGCTGCGGCTCGTTAGACTGTCTTCCCAGTCGTTGAGCAAAGGTAGACTCTGAAAAGAGCGAATTATCGATCAGACTCGAAGTTCTCAATGCTCCACGCCGGGCGAAGATCGTACGTTATTTCAGGGCGATACTGAGACCCGATTCGAGTGTGGGCCGCACAGTGAACGTGACGCGCACAAAGCGGGCGTCCACTCCAACAATCGACAAATCGAAAAGCCGCTTGTTCTGAAAGGCGACAGTGCCATCGACCGGCTTCCAACGCTCACTCTTTGCCGGTAATTCTTCATCAGCAACGGCGATCGTGAGCGTGCCGTGAGCAGCGATGTTATTATTGATGAACTTGAGACGTTCGAGTGTGCGGGGACGCGGCAACGCCACGATGAAAGTGGTGTCACCTTCGCTCAAGGGACAGCTAATGCTATCGTCGTCTTTGATGACGAGGGCGGCTGCGGGCTGCGCCGGTCCCGTGCCCCCGTCCGCTTGGCCAGAGGTGATACACTGAATGCGCGCGCCACAATTGAGTTGCGCGGTCTTGCACACTTCGTTTCCAGCGTTGGAATCACTAGATGCAGCCGCAAACTTCACCGCGGAAACGGCCATGAAAATGACGACCGCAGATGTCGGCCGCGCCGCGCCGAAAAAGGAATGCATAATGCCTTCGAGAGCTTAGATCGAGCCACGCTCCGTCCATTTTTCGGGCTCCTTTTGCGCCGAAGTTCATCCTGGAACATCCGCAGTCCCCGCGCATCTGAGCTCTTGCCGCCTTGCCACGGCCCCAATTTTCCTTGAATTGCAGCGCCGGTTTCAGTAAGAGCGGCCAATCACTCAAACCGTTACGTTCGCCGAATCAGAAGCAGGAATCCGATGGTGCGAGCCGAGCCGGGCTTTGCCCGCTGCCTTGGTACTGCATCTGCTAAACCTGAAGGCACCCTGTTTTCAATGAGCCGCTCACTTGTCCTGTGTGCCGGCCGGCGCTCTGTGCGGCTCGGCTCCGTCGTGTGCTGCTTGTTGCTGGCCTGCCCGTTTCTCCTCCGCGCCCAGGACGCCGTTCGTCCATCTTTAGCAGGTGAACAGGCGTCCGAAGCCCGCCGGCAGGATATCGAGCACATTCCTTACAACCTGCTTACCGGACCTATCAAATACCGCGTGAGCGCAACTCTCGGTCTTGAATACAACGACAACATCAACCTTTCCGAAAACAACGCTCAGTCGGACGTGATCATTCGCCCGCAAGTCAACATCGACGCCCTCTGGCCGGTGACGCAGATCAACACTTTACGGCTCGATATCGGCCTCGGTTACGCCTTTTACATGGATCACTCGGACCAGGACACAAATGGCATCCTCTTGGCCCCAGGTTCGCAGCTCGCCTTCGATATTTTCATCGGCGATTTCCGCATCAACTTTCACGACCGCTTCTCCCTTCAGCAGGATCCCATTGATGAACTGCAAGTGAGCAATGTGGTCGATTACGGCCGTTTCGAAAATACGGCCGGTGTTTCCCTTCTGTGGGACTTGAATAAAGCCGTCCTCACCTTCGGTTACGATCACTACACCTACATTTCTACTAATTCGGATTTCGACTACTTAAACCGCAACGCCGAGGAACTGGTCGCTTCGGCAGCTTTCGCCGCGACAAGCACAACCAGCGTCGGAGTCGAGTCGAGTTTTGTTACTACCTACTACGATCAGAATGTCTTGAACGATTCCGATACCTATACGGTCGGGGCTTTTGTCGAGACGCAGCTCACGAACTACATAAAGGTGCGGATCGCCGGCGGTTATCAGATGATTGACTTTGATAACACCGGATCGGTCTTCGATTCCATGGATGTAAACGACTACTACGCTAACATTCTGATCTCACACCGGCTGAATGCCGCCATAACTCAGACGCTCGCGGCCGGGCATGAGAACCAGCTCGGTGTAAACTCAAACTATATCTCGCTGAACTATGTCCGCCATACCGTAACTTGGAACCTTATCCGGGCGACCTTGCTCACCACGGAGCTATTCTATGAGGACGCCGATGATTCCGGCGGTTTCATCAACGAGCACCTGCATCGCTACGGCGGCGCCGTCACGGTCGGTTATCAGCTGACTCCGCATGTGACTTTGGGCTTGCGTTACCAGTACACCCAGAAGGATTCCAATGTTGCCGAGCGCGATTATGCGCAAAACCGCGTCACGATTGACGCTACCTACAGCTTTTAGATGAACCCGTCCCGTCGAATCAGTTTAGTTGCAAGTTATCTGCTGAGCCTTTCCCTTGGCTCGATGGTTGCGCTTGCGCAGGAGCCCAGCGCGGCTCCTTCCACACGCAAGCCGCCCGACTTGCCGACTACCAGCACGGTCATGCGCACGAATTCCATGTCTGTGCTGGACGACAAAAAGCGTCTGGGACCGAACGATTATGTCAGCTTTAGAGTAGTGGAAGATCGCGATGAAGAATCGCAGCATCTGCGCGTGAACGACAATGGGGAGCTGGAAGTGCCATATATTGGACTTGTGCCAGCGGCGGGCCGGACCTGTCGCGAACTGGCTTATAACATAAAGTCGGCGCTGGAGAAGGAATACTACTACCATGCCACCGTTATTCTCGCGGTGGATCGGGTGAGTGAAAAGTCGCGCGGGCGCGTTTATGTTTACGGCTCCGTGAAATCGCAGGGGCCACAGGAGATTCCGCCGGATGAAAGCTATACTGTGAGCAAGGCCGTTATCAGGGCCGGCGGCTTTGGCGATTTCGCGAACAAGCGCAAGGTCAAGGTCACGCGTAAGAACGGGCAGGACTTCACCATCGATTTGAAGCGTGTCATTGAAGAAGGGCGCACCGATGAAGACATGCCCTTACAACCGGACGATCAGATCTACGTCCCGCAGCGTCTGATTAATATGTAGTCATGAATGGGTTGCCTGCACGATCTGCTCCCGGTTCATGGTCGACCGCGTTTATCACGCGGATGCACCGCTACAAATCGCTTCTGAAGAGGCGCTGGTGGGTTCCGCTTCTGACTATTTGCCTGGGCCTCTTTGTCGAGTCGTGGCTTATCTTGCAGACTCCGCCGTCGTTTCTTTGTACCAGCAAGATGATGCTCGCGGGAAAGCTCAACGTGAACTCGAATGCGGTTTACAGCGAAGATAATGTCAACTTTTACGGCACGCAGATTCAGCTGATGGAAAGCACAGAGGTGCGGCGCGGCGCTGAAGCCCTGGTTCGCTCTACCCATCCTGAGCTTCAGCCGGTTCCGGTGGAAGTAAATGTCGTGCAACGCCCGCGAACATCCATCTTCGAGCTACAAGCCGTTGGCAGCTCGCCCGACTACACCCAAGCTTATCTGAACGCTATCATGCAAAAGTACCTCGACTTCAAAAGAGGAATGCGATCCGACCAGACGCATAATCTTACCACCGGCATCACTGAACAGTTGATCCAGGTGGAAAAAGATTTGCGCGCTGCCGAGGATGAGATGCTCGAGTTCCAAAAGCAGAACAACATCGGTTTCATCCAGGAAGAAGGAAACAGCGCCGCGCAGTACCTGGTCAAACTTAACCAGGATTATGCCCGGCTAAAAACAGAGTACGAGCTTCTGGAGAAGCTCGACCTCGATCAGAACCTCGACCGTGGCCAGAACAATGCCAGGCCCGACGCCTCACCCAGCGCATCGGCGAGCGAACAATCCGGGATGCCGTTTTCTGATGTTGGGCCGGAAGGTGAGTATCTCAAAGCCAAGCAGACGGTGCAATTGCTAAAGGCGGAGCGCGACACTCTTTCAAAGGACCTCCGCCCGAAGCATCCCAAGATCCTCAAGTTAAACGATGAGATCTCCAAACAGGAAAAGCTAATCGAACTTTTCCGTGCTGATGCCGTCGAGAAACTTGAGACGCGGCGGAAATCCATCGGCAAGCAAATGGAGAATTTGCGCGGTAACATCAAGGAGTGGGAAGCAAAAGCGCTTGATCTCAGTCAGCGTCTGGCCGAGTTCAACCGCATTAAAGGGAAGGCCGATCGCGCCAAACAGCTTTACGATAAGTTAACGAACGACCTTAAGTCAGTCGATGTGTCTCAAGTAGTCGATACTGGCGACCAGATTTCCATCATGGAAATGGCGACCGCGCCTGTCTCGGTTCGGCCGGGATTACTCAAGAGCCTGCTCATCGGTCTCGGCTGCGGCGCGCTGGCCGGATTCGGTATCCTGCTGTTGCTCGATCGGATTGACGATCGCATGGCTTCCTTTAGCGAATTCCAGCATCATTTTACCGAAAATGTGCTCGGCCAGATCCCGAAGGAGAAAAGTAAAGGCAAGGTCGCGCTCCTCCAGCCAGACGATCCGCGCCACGTCTTTGCCGAATCTTATCGTAACGTCCGCTCCTCCATATTTTTTATGCCCTACGAAGGGCCCCGGCCAAAAACTCTGCTTGTCACCAGCGCCGTGCCCAATGAAGGCAAGTCCACCGTTTCGGCCAATCTCGCCATCACCATGGCTTTGTCTGGCGCGCGCACGCTTCTCATCGATGGTGACCTGCGCCGCGGAGCTTTGCGGGAACAGTTTGGCGTCCCCTCGCGCATCGGTTTCGCGGAAGCATTGAAGCAGGAAGTGAACTGGCGCGAAGTCGTTGTGCCTACCTCCTATTCGAACTTGTCGCTGCTCCCGCGCGGCAAAACAGTGGCGCAGCCAAGCGAGCATCTCCTGCGCGATTCTACCGACCAAATGCTGAAGGACATTTATCAGCAATTCGATTACATTATTGTTGATAGCTCACCGGTGCTTGCCGCGGACGATACAACGAGCTTGGCTCCAAAGATGGATGCTACTCTTTTTGTTGTTCGCCTTGCTTATACCTCGGCGCGTTTGACGAGAAAGGCGCTCGAGCTACTTTACAGCCGTCAGGTCGATGTGCCCGGCGTGATTCTTAACTATGTAGATACATCGCTACCGGAGTATTACTACTACCAGTATTCCGAGTACTACAATACACCGGCTGCCGAAGCTGAGCCTGCTCATCATAACACTACTCGTCAGGTTCAGCCTTCCTGACCTGCCCCGGCCGCGCGGCGCCTCCGCGTGCTCAATCAGCTCGCCTCCATCATGCCGCTGATCGAGTTTCCACCAGCAGGAGTAACGGAGGTCACACAATCGCCCTACTTGCGGCGGGTCATTCAGCGTGGCCGCATGGTGAGCAATTTCGCCGGCATTCAGGCGATCGTGCAGTTCATCGGTTTCCTCAGCGGTATTCTTATTGTTCGCACGCTGGAGCAGCGGGAGTACGCCTACTTTACCATCGCCAACAGCATGCAGGGCACCTTGAACCTTCTCGCTGACATCGGCATCAGTGTAGGCTTGGTTTCCATCGGCGGCCGCGTCTGGAATGATCGCTCACGTTTCAGCCAGCTTATTTCTACCGCCTTCTATCTCCGCCGCCGGCTCGCGCTTATCGGCATCGCGGCGGTCACGCCCATTCTTTACGTCATGCTTGCAAAAAACGGCGCGACCCTGCCTTACTCACTTTTCCTGATCGCGATGGTGCTTGCCGGCCTCGCCGTTCACCTCGATGTCGGAGTCCTCGGAGTCATCCCGCGGCTTCGCACAGACATCAAAGTGATCCAAGGAGTAGATTTTGCCGGGGTCGTCCTGCGGCTCGCCTTGCTCATCGTGCTCGCGTTCATCTTTCTGAACGCCGGTATCGCCATCACGGTTTCGACTGCGGTCATCTTCGTGCAATATCTCTTGCTCCGGCGGTATAGCGCGGGAGTCATTGACTTTCACGCTCCGCAACATGCCGGCGACCGCGCCGCCATGCTCGGGTTCATTCGAAGCCAGGCCGCCAACGCGGTTTTTTATTGCGTGCAGGGACAGATCACAGTTTTTCTCATCAGCTTCTTTGCCCATCGCACCAGCTCAGTGGCAGAGGTCGGCGCACTCGGGCGCCTTGCCATGATCTTCACGGTGCTAACTAATCTGCTCACCAACATCTTTGTCCCGGCCTTCGCCCGCTGCCAGGATCGCCGCCGCTTGCGCACTCTCTATCTGGAAATCATCGGCGCCGTTCTCGGTTTTTGCTTACTTGTTATCATCGCCGCCGCGCTTTTTCCCGAGCAGTTCCTGTTCGTTCTTGGCAACAAATACGCGCACTTGCATCGCGAGTTGCTTCTGATGGTGGGCGCATCGGTCCTGGCTGCACTCACGGGCACGTTCTGGTCGCTCAATGCTTCCAAAGCATGGATTGCGGGTTCATGGCTCTACATCCCGCTCACATTGCTGACACAGATCGCGCTCATTCCTTTCACCGACTTCGCCAGTGTCACCAGCGTACTTGTTTTTAACCTGCTCTCCTCTCTCCCGAACCTGCTGCTCAACCTCGCGCTTGGCATCCGCGGCTTTCGCTCATGGCAGCCGGCAACAGCATGAGCGATGTGGAACGTCGGCTATCATCTCGACCGCGCCCGCGGAGCTGTTGTTCGCGAAGTCTATCGCGCGCTTCTGCCGCTGATCGTGGGTCGCCGGACGACTAACGATTCACAGCTCGAGTGGGATGTTTTCACTTACTCCGGCGAAGCGAGCTTACCGGAGCAGGTAGCCTCCGCGCGCTCGTTTCTACGGCACGTCGGCCGTCCCGCCAGCTTCACCATTGTCTCTGATGGCAGCTACTCGGCGCGCAGTCTTTCGCATCTTCGCCGGCTTGATCCTCTTATCACGGTTTGCCACGCTACTGAGTTTCTCCCGGCCGAGATCGAGCCGGAGTTGCGCGATTACTTATCGAATCATCCCACTGGAAAACAGCTCGCGCTCATCCTCTCGCTGCCGCGCGATCGGCCGGCTCTCTATTTCGATTCCGATGTTCTTTTCTTCCCTGGCGCTCGCAGCATGACCGCGTTGAAGACGCAGATGGCTTTGTACCTCTGCGACTGTCAATTTGCGGGTGACGAACGTTTGCTGCGCCACCCGAACGAGAAAGCCGGCCCGGTTAATACAGGTCTGCTTTTCTTCTTTCGCCGGCCCGATTGGTCGCGCGCCCTCGAGCGCTTTCGCCAATTGCACGCGCCGCCCAGTTTTTTCACAAACCAAACGCTCACTCATCTGGCCATGCACGCCAGCGGAGCGGAGCCGCTCGATCCAGGCAAGTTCGTCCTCAGCCTGGACGACCAGTTCCTCTTCCGTGACCGGTATGCGCGGGCCGGCATCGCCCTTCGTCATTACGTCAACCCGGTGCGGCACAAATTCTGGTCATCACTCGTAGGATGAACCGAAGCGAGCGGCCGCTGCGCATTTTGTGCGTGATTAATCTGCCGTGGGACGCGCGCCTCGGCGCCAGCCGGGTTTGGATGGAGCTGGCCGGCCAGTGGCGCGGCGCGGGCCACGCGGTCGATCACTACTCGTTAAGCGAAGCGTTTCCGAAACCGACTTCGCGCAACACCATCTTTTCGCTGCGGCAAGTGCTCTTCGTGCGGCGAGCCGCCCGGTTCATTCGGAAAAACGCCAGCCGTTATGATGTCATCGATTCGCTCCTCGGCGCCGTTCCCTTCTCGAAAAAGCGGCTGGGTTTCCACCGGCTGCTCGTGGCGCGCTCGGTCGGTTTCTACTGGCTCTACGAAAAGTTCGATCGGCACGCGCGCACCCGCTGGCCCGGAATCTCCCGCGGTAAAATCGCGGGCCGCCTCTTTTATTCATGGACGCGACGTCGCGCCCTCCGCTCCGCCGCTCAAGCGATTCGTCATGCCGATCTTTTCAATCTGCCAAACGAGGACGAATTGAACTCGTTGCGGGAGGACCTTCACTCGGACAAACCGGCCATCGTTCAGCCGTACGGATTGACAGCCGAGCGCCGCTCTCAGCTTGCTCAAGCCGCGCTTACGCCCGAGGCGCGACTCGCTTCCGGCAAGATCTGCTTCGTCGGGATGTGGAGCGTTCGCAAAGGCGCGCGTGATCTCGGCGAAATCGTTCGGCGCATTCGTCTCCTCGTTCCAGGGGCGACCTTCCGCTTTCTTGGCACCTTTGCCGAGGCTGGAATTGTCCTGCGTGATCTTGGCCTTGAAGAAAACGAATGGTGTGAAGTTGTCGAGCAATACGACCCGGCCGCGTTGCCCGCGCTTCTGAGCGATTGCACCGCCGGTATTTTTCCGAGCTACGTGGAAGGCTTCGGGCTCGCCCTGCTCGAGCAGCTCGCGTCCGGTATTCCCACCGTCGCCTACGACGCGCCGGGGCCGCGCCAGATTCTAAATCCGGCGCGAGAACAGCTCCTCGTTCTAGCGGGAGATGTCTCCGGGATGAGTCAGCGAATCGCAAGTATCCTGCATTCTTCCGTTGCCGAATACGCGGCTTTGCAGAAGAAAAGCTCAAACATCGCCGCGCAATATTCGTGGCCGGAGATCGCCTCGAACACGATCGAGCTCTACCGCGCACAGCTTCGCAAAAACCGCGGCCCGCTAATTTTTGTTCAGCCGTTTGGCTGGCGTTCACCGGGGGGAGGCGCGCGAATTATGCGCGCGCTTTTGCAGAATGCGCCGCTCCCGTTTGAAATAGTCTGCACCTCACCTCAGGCCCCGCCGCGGCAGCGAAACATTCGCGAGACTCATCTGTCGTTGCGTCCGAATCTTGGCCGGCTCGAGCGCTCACGTTTTGCCGGCCTGGCGCATAAGAGCGCGCCGCTCTTTGCCGGAAGGTTCCGCCGACGGCTCGAGCGAAAATGCGCCAATGCCACAGCCATTCACGCGGTCGCTCATGGCGGGCTCGACTTTGCCCATGCTTTTGATGTCGCGGAAAAACTTCGCCTTCCTTTTTTTCTTCATGTGCACGACGATTTTCTCTACAGCGCTCAGCTCCACCGGGCCGGGGCGATCGCGGCCATTTCGCGCGCGTGGTCGGGCGCCGCAGCGCGTTTCACCATCAGTCATCCGCTCGGGCAGGAGTATCAACGCCGTTACGGAAGCGCCGGCTACGTCGTGGTCACCGATGGAGTTGAAAACATTCCTGCCGCTCCACTTCCGCGCGCTCCTGGAGCACTGCGCGTTTATTTCATGGGCCTTTTCCATCTTGCATACGAGCCGAACCTCCGCGCGCTTGTGCAGGCATTGCAGAAGATCCAACGGCCCGATTTTCCCGTCACCGTCACGATGCGGTGTGGCGGCTTGCGTCGCAGCATTCTTGACTCCGCCGGCTTTATCCGCGTGCTTCCCTTCGCCGAGGAAGAGGAGGTTGAGCGCGACCTGACCCAGGCCGATCTGCTTTACCTGCCGCTGCCCTTTGCTTCGGCGCATGCTTCCTTCGTCCGCTTCAGCCTTTCCACCAAAGTGGTCACTTACCTCGGGAGCGGCGTTCCAATTCTTTATCATGGCCCGCGCGTTTCAGCCGTCGGCGAATTGCTGGCAAATCACGCCGCCGCTTTTTTCTGTTACTCGCTCGATCCGGCCGAGCTCGCGAGCGTGCTCGGTAATCTCATCGACCATCCTGCTGCCGCCACTTCTGTCGCCGCGCACGCGCTCACGTTGGCCCGCGCCAGTTTTTCGCTTGGAGAGATCCGCCAAAGATTCTGGAACAGCATCTGTCACTCCATTGCCTGATGAACGATTTCATTCGCCGCCTGCGCTTCGACGGCTTGCTTTACTTTTGCAACAAGGTCATCGGCGAGCTCCCAAGCCATACCTTGCGCCTCGGCTGGTACCGGCGCGTCATGCGTTTCCAAATAGGCGAGCGCTCTTTCATTTTCACGGGCGCGCGATTCGATTGCCGGGGCGGTTTTTTTCTCGGCGATCACTCCGTCATCAACGAACGCTGCCGGCTGGACAATCGCGGTACGCTGCGCATCGGCAGCAACGTTTCGATATCTTCTGAAGTTTGCCTACTCACCGCCGACCACGATCCGGGAAGCGAATCTTTCATCGGGCGCAATCGTCCGGTTGAGATCGGCGACTACGTTTTCATCGGCACCCGCGCGATGGTCCTGCCCGGTTGCACCGTTGGTCGCGGGGCAATCGTGGGCGCAGGCTCCGTCGTTACAAAAAATGTCGAGCCCTTTGCCATTGTCGCCGGCAACCCTGCCAGACAAATCGGCCAGCGTCCGGGGAACCTGACTTACGAGCTGGATTACGGACGGCTGTTCGCATGAAGGCAAATCTGCTCCAGATTCTTCCACGCGCTCCGGGGACATTCGATGGCGTGGGAGAATACGCCCGGATTCTCGCATGCGGTCTGCGGGACCGCCACGGCATCAACTCCGTTTTCGCTGCTCGCGATACTGGATCACGCCCTGAGGTGGATGCTTTTCGCATTTTTCCCCTGCAAAGATTGGCGGAGGCGCGTCGGTGCGCCGGCTCGTGCAAGGCCGTTATTCTTCATTACGTCAACTACGGCTTTGAAAAGCGCGGCGTGCCCATCGCGCTTTTGTCGGCGCTGAAATCGCTTCGCCGGGAATGTGGCGGCGCGCTGCTCGTGGTTTTCCACGAGCTCTTCGCGAGCGGGCCTCCCTGGCGCAGTGAGTTTTGGCTTCGGCCGGTGCAAAAGAAAATCGCGCGCCAGATCGCGTTACTGGCCGATGCGCGTCTCGTTAGCTGCGAATCAATGCGCGCGCAGCTGGAGCGATTGACTCGAAACGGCAGCGCGATTGTCCAGCCCGTGACTTCCAGCTGGGGCGAACCCAGACGCGACGAGTCTCAGCTGCGTGAGCGCGATCCTAATTGTTGGATCATCTCCGGTGGAACAGCTTTGCTCGAACGTTCTCTCAAATCATTTCTGAAAATCGTTAGCCGCATTCCATCGGAGGTCGCGCCGCGGAAATTGTTCGTCGTGGGCGGCGCTAACAACCCGCACGTGCGCGCTTTGCTGAATGCACCCGCCTCGTTCACCGCCGAATACTTTCCCGCCATCGAACCGGAGGCTGCCGCGCCGATGTTTTCCGCAGCCGCTTTTGGCTGGATGGACTACTTCTCTTCCCGCGGTGTGCCCGCCGACGTTTTGCTGAAATCGAGCACCTTTCTCGGTCTTTGCGCGCATGGAGTCACCACAGTGTTGCCGCAGGTGTCCGGTGCAATCTCGATCGAAAACGACCCGCTGCCAGTGCCCTTCGCACTGAACGAAATACCGGAAAGGGCAGCGCGTGCTGATGCTGCCATCGCCACTTATCAATGGTATCAGCGGCGCGCTTCGGCCGCGCGCTTGAGCAGCGCCGTCGCCCAACAATTGCAGCTCGTGTGAATCCGGCCCGGCTCATCATTGTCCATTGGAACCGTCCGCTGCAATGTGCCGCCACTATCGCCGCCTTCAGGGAACAAGCAGCCGATCTATCCATTCTCGTCCTCGACAATCATTCCGCTACCGGGGCGCTCGAAGAACTGCGCGCAGCGCTTAACGATCCGGTCGAGATTGTGCGATTACCGCAAAACAAGGGCTGGGGACCGGCTTTGAACATTGCGCTGCGGCGCTGGCTGAAAGAGGAGGCGAGCGCGTATTGCGTGATTAGCGCTCACGATGCGATTCCGGCGCCGGGCTGTGTGACCCGTTTGCTTGATGTCATGAAGGGCGATGGCAAAATCGGCATCGCCTGCCCCGAATACCCCGATGGAAGCGTGGCGCGATTGTCGCCGCTGCGGGGAGTGGCGCAGGAGTTTGCTCCCCGGCTCCGCGACGGCGAGGTCTGCGAGATTGATGTTCCCCACGGCACGCTCATGATCGTGCGCCGCGAGTGCCTGCTCGAGATCGGTTTGTTTGATGAACGCTATTTCGCCTACGGCGATGAACATGAGCTGGGCGCGCGCGCGCGCCGTCGCGGCTGGAAAATCGCGCTCGCCGGCGGCGCCGTGGTGGAAAACCCGCAAACTTCCACCGCGAGCGAGATGCGCAGTTATCTTTTTACCCGCAATTCGCTTTTGCTCGTGCACGATTACTTTGGCCGTTTCGCGGCGTGGTCTCGTGCCGTCTTGCTCGTGTGCAATACAATCCGGCTGCTCGCCCGGCCTCGCGCGGATGAGTTCGCCTTTTCACCGCGCGCTCGCTGGCGCGGGTTGCGCGACTATTTCGCCGGGCGTTTCGGCGCTCCTCCGGCCGGATGAAAATTCTTTTCTCCTCTTACGCCTACGCGCCAAGCCTGGGCGGCATCGAAACAGTGTCGGCTTTGCTCGCGCGCGAATTCATCACCGCCGGCCATGAAGTGATGCTCATCACGGAAACGCCGGCTGCGAACGCGGCGAAAGGCCCGTTTCCGATCATCCGTAACCCAACCGTCCGACAACTTCGGCAACAACTAGGCTGGTGCGATGTTATGTTGTATAACAACATATCATTGCGTCACCTCGTTCCTGCTCTCCTTTCGCGCAAACCGATGCTCGTGGTCCATCAAACCTGGATTCGCAAGACCACGGGCGGCCTCGGGTGGAACGATCGCTTCAAGCGCGCGCTCCTGCCGCGGGCCAAGAATGTGGCGATCAGTCGGGCCATTGCTGACGACATCGCCACGCCTGCGGAGATCATCGGCAATCCCTACGACGACCAGGTTTTCAAACTGCTTCCGGGCATCGCGCGCGATGGCGACATCATCTTCGTCGGCCGTCTGGTTTCCGACAAAGGGGCCGACCTCCTGCTCCATGCCGTGGCAGAGTTGAATGAGCCAAAGCCGAGTCTGACCATCGTGGGCGTTGGTCCGGAAGAAACAAACCTCCGCCAGCTCGCCCGTGAGCTCAAGCTGGAGGTCACCTTTGCCGGCGCCGAGTCGGGCGGCGGATTAGCCGAGATGCTGAACCGCTATCGCATCATCGCCATTCCCTCGCGCTGGCCGGAACCGTTCGGCGTGGTGGCACTGGAAGGGATTGCCTGTGGTTGCGTTCCCATCGGTTCGGAGCAGGGGGGGTTGCGCGAAGCCATCGGCCCTTGCGGCCTCACGTTTGCAAACGGCGATATCGCGCAACTGAGCCGGAGGTTGCGCGAGTTGCTGCTCGATTCGTCACGGCGAGAAAGATTGCACGAGGCCGCGCCGGCGCATTTGCAGCAATTCCGCGCCTCGGTCGTGGCGGGCCGTTACCTGGAGATTCTGCGCGAGCTCGCCGCATGATCATTCTCTCTCATCCGACCGGAAACGAAAACGTGCGTGAAGCCGCGCGCGCGCTGGCCGAAGCGGATTTGCTGGGCGAGTTCTGGACAACGATCAACTGGCAACCGGAGACCATTCTCGACAAAGCTGTTCCGGGGCGGCTGCGCGACATGCTTCACCGTCGCGCCTATCCTCAGATCGTGCGGCAGCGAATTCATTCCATGCCTTGGCGCGAGATGGCGCGGCTGCTCCTCGGGCTGGCCAACGTGTCGCTCTTCTCCAAAGACGAGCGCGGCGCGCTCAGCATCGACTCCATCTCGCGCGCCCTCGATCGCAAGGTGGCCGCGAGAATCCCCCACGCAGAAAAGTTCACTGCCGTCTATGCCTACGAGGATTGCGCATTGGAGACGTTTGCGGCTGCGATGAAGCGCGGCTTGCCGCGAATTTATGATTTGCCCATCGGTTATTGGCGCGCTGCGCAGCGCATCTTTGCCGAGGAAGCAGCGCGCGAGCCGGAATGGGCGGCCACCTTGACCGGCACTCGGGACAGCGAAGAAAAACTTGCGCGAAAAGACGAGGAGTTGCGGCTGGCGGGTTGCGTCATTGTCGCCAGCAGTTTCACGAAATCAACGTTGGCCGAATCACCGCACGAAAGCGCCGTCTCGGTGATTCCATACGGCGCGCCACTTGTCCGCGAAGGCGAGCTGCTCGATCGCGCCGGCAAACTGCGCGTCCTTTTTGCTGGTTCACTTGGGCAGCGCAAGGGATTGTCCTACGCCTTGCGCGCGGTAGAAAAAATCGGCCGGCAGCATTGCGAGCTGACCTTGCTCGGGCGCAAAGTTGTCAACGGTTGCCGCGTTCTCGAGGAAGCTGTGCGCCGGCATCGCTGGCTGCCAAGCGTGAATCACAGCGCAGTGCTGCGCGAGATGCGCGAACACGATGTCGTCGTTTTGCCTTCGCTCTTCGAAGGCTTCGGGCTGGTCATCACAGAAGCGATGTCGCAAGGCACACCCGTGATCACGACGGCGCACACCGCAGGCCCTGATATCATCGAAGATGGCGTCGATGGTTTTATCGTGCCGATCCGCTCCGCCGAAGTCATCGCCCAGAAGCTCGAGCTGCTGGTGACCGAGCGATCGCGTTTTCACTCCATGAGGGTCGCCGCGCGCGAAAAAGCCAGGGCGCGTCCGTGGCAGAATTATCGCCGCCAACTTGGCGCAGTGGCACGCGAAGTGATGAATAGTTAGCCGCTCGCATGCCGCTGCCAGCGAAACAACCGCCTTCCCGGAAAACGGACGCACGTGATCCGCGCGCCGCTCTGCTGCAAAACATCAGGCGGCTGCTCTGGCTCTACATCTTCCTCCTGGTCATCGAAGGGGCCTTACGCAAATGGATCGTGCCCCAGCTCTCAAATCCGCTTCTGCTCGTGCGTGATCCCGTGGTGCTGCTCATCTATTTCCTCGCCCTGCGCGCCGGCGTCTGGCCACGCAATCTTTTCATTTATGTCCTCGCGCCCATCGCGCTGCTCTCCTGGCTCGTCGCTGTTCTGGTGCTCGAGCCATACGTCCCCATGTCGCGCGTTCTCATAGTTACCGCCTACGGCTTTCGTTCCAATTTTCTGCACCTGCCGTTGATCTTCATTTTCGCCGAGGTTTTCGACGCAGAGGACATCAAGAAAATCGGCTGGTGGATTTTACTCGGCATGATTCCGATGGGTTTGATCATGGCCCTGCAGTTTCACGCTTCGCCCGATTCATTCATCAACCGCACCGTGGGCGCCGGCGAAGGCGAGCAGATCACCGCCGGCGGCGGCAAAATCCGGCCACCCGGCACTTTCTCGTTCATCTCCGGCCCCATCTATTACGTCGCGCTCTCGGTTGCATTTGCAATTTATGGCGCGCTCTCCCGCGCCACTTATCGAAACTGGCTGCTCGCTTCCTCCGGGCTGAGCATTCTCCTCGCCATCGTCGTCTCCGGCAGTCGCTCCCTTGTCGTCTCAGTTTTGCTCATCATTTTCTCGCTCGCCCTGGTGCTCATCATTCGGCCCGAAGCAGTCAATCGTTTTGGACGCACCCTTTTCGCGATCGTTGTCGGGGCCTATCTCATCACGCGTGTCCCGATTGTTCAGGAAGGCATCCATATTCTTTCCGACCGTTTCACGGAATCAGCGGAGGTGGAAGAGACGACGGTCACGCGCGGCCTGATCGATCGCACACTCGGTGGATTCACCGAAGGATTAAAAGTGATCAATCGCATTCCGCTCGCCGGCTACGGTCTCGGCATTGGCACCAACGTCGGCGCGCGCGCGCTCGTCGGGCGCGTCACTTTTTTACTGGCCGAGAATGAATGGTCGCGCGTGTTGCTCGAGAGCGGTCCAGTTCTGGGATTGGCCTTTCTCATCTGGCGCACCGCTCTCGCCGGATACCTTGGCTGGCTCGCCGTGCGGGCGCTTGGCCGCGCCGAAATCCTGCCCCTCCTTCTTTTCAGCGCAGGCTTCGTCGTTCTTCTTAATGGCCAACTCGGGCAGCCGACCAGCCTCGGTTTCGCCGTCGTCCTGAACGGCCTTTGTCTCGCTTCCGTGCGCCCGCGCGAAATCCTTGCTACGCCCACTATTCCTGTCATTGCCACGCGCCGTGTCCGCAGCCGCTCGCCTTATGCTGAGCGACTGCACGGGCCCGGCCCCGCTCCTCACGCGAATGGTTCTGTTGATCGGTAACTACGCGCCCGACCAGCAGCAGAGCATGCAGCGCTTCACTGAGATGATGTTGCGCGAGCTGCGCGCGCTCGGCCTCGCCGTCAAAATGATGCGGCCACAGCCCGCCCTGACCCGGCTCTGGCGCATCGCTTTCTTAAAAAAATGGGCCGGTTACTTCGATAAATATATTCTCTTCCCTCTGCGCCTGCGCCGTGGCGAATGGAACGACGCTAAACTCATCCACATTTGCGATCATTCCAACGCCATCTACGCGCCGCACTTTCGCGACGCTCACGTGGTCGTCACCTGTCACGATCTTCTCGCTGTCCGGGGTGCGCTGGGCGAGGAGACCGATTGTCCGGCATCATTGACCGGCAAGCTTCTCCAGCGTCGGATTCTCCGCGGGCTGCGGCGCGTCGCAGCTATTGCGTGCGTCTCCAATGCCACGGCGAAGGATGCGAAACGTTTGCTCGGTCAAAACGCTCCATCGATCCACGTTATCGAGAACGGGCTGAACTACCCGTATCGGCCGTTGTCCGAAGCTGAAGTGACGACGCGACTCGCGCCGTTGCAAAGGTTAAGACTCGACCGTCCATTCGTTCTGCACGTGGGCTCGAATCTCCGCCGCAAAAACCGCGC
>JBKPQR010000067.1:0-3913 GCA_046734175.1 Verrucomicrobiota bacterium
CACGCCGTCCGCATCGGAATCGATGCCGTAAAGGGTCGGCCCATCGAAGGCCGTGCTCAGACGTTTGGAACGCTGATGTGCGCTCAGGAAATGGAACCGCTTATTTGTGTCTTCAGCCAGCATGAGGCCGGAGAACAAGCGCGTTGGTTCTTCCGGCGGACGCGCTCCGTTCTTCTTTTGTGCCTTCACGCCATTACTCGATTCAGGTTTCAGCCCCGCTCGCACTCCGTAACTTCCCTGCTCGATGTTTTGCATCGGCTCGAGATACATCTCGCGGTACGCGCCGTTCAGAAACGGAAATTCCCCCGGCAAGCCGTCGCCGAAAAGGTAGCGCGCAATCTCCCCCGCTTCATCGATCTCCGGCAGCGCCAGTCGCGGCAATGGCAGACCAGTTGGCGCGCGCGTGACCGGCGTCTCCGCTTTGATCTTATTCCAGCGCTCGATCAAGTCGTGCGCGAACTTCTCATCGGCGCGCGCGCGCCTGACCTGCTCCAGCACGAATTGCCCGTGCTTTTCCACCGCATCGACGACTGCTCCAAGTTTACTCATGGTCTTTTTCTGGGTAGCGCACGCGTCCCGCGTGCTGGCGTTGGCGTCGCGCCAACGCGACCTTTCCGTGAAATCAACATCGGGAAAACCATTTTCGCTATAAGGAAAGTTCATGACGGCGAGACGCCGTCATAAGGCACGCGAGACGCGTGCGCTACCCGACCGTAGATCCACACGCAAGTCAGCCGTGATCATCCGGAACAGCTCGTCCACCCCACCATCCCGATGCCGCTTTGCCACCGTCGCTACCAACTGCTGCTCACATTTGTTCTGCGTCAGCCGATGCTCAATCTCGGAAAGCGCCGCCTTTGCCCGTTCGAGATCCGTCTTGTTCACCACCACGATGTCCGCCACATCGAGCATGACGATCTTCTGCAATTGCAGACGCGCGCCGTAATCCGGATTCATCACCAGCACCGTTTGATCGACGAGCTTGTTCCGGAACGGCATCGCTTCCTGGCCGGTGCCGACCGTCTCGATAATGACGTAATCAAATCCCGAATGGGCGAGCAATTCGAGACAGCTTTCCGTTGCCGGCGAAAGGCCGCCAGCCTGGCCACGCGTCGCCATGCTGCGCATGAAAACGCGATCATCTTGCGAGTTGATCATGGTCGCGCGATCACCCAGCAACGCGCCTTCGCCGACCACGCTTGGATCATGCGAAAGAATCGCGATTCGTGCCTTTCTATCGTTCTGGAGAAAGCGCAACACCAGTTCATCGATCAATGTTGTTTTCCCGGCCCCGCCGGGCCCCGTAAATCCGATAACGCGGGCGCGCGAATGATTCCTGAAGCCTGATTGGCGCCTCCTGCTTTTCGTCCCCGTCGCGAACTCGTCTTCAATTTTCGTGAGCTGACGCGCGAGGGCGAGATCGGCATTGCCATTCCCCGCTCGCTTCCGCCGCTTTCCATAGTGCTTCTTCACGTAATCCACCATCTCGCTCAGAGAAGTGCCGGCGAAGAAAATCTGGTCCACGCCTTTGCTTTTCATCTGGCGCGCGTCCTCGTGCGTAATGGTCCCGCCCCCGCCGCCGAATACGGCAATGTCGCCCGCGCTGCGCTTCTTTAATTGTCGAACGACATCAGCGAAAAAATCGATGTGCCCGCCGTTGTAACTGGAGATACCTACCGCGGAGACATCTTCCTGAATGGCTGCCCGAACAATGTCACTGACATAACGATGAAACCCGAGATACACCACCTCGATGCCGTGCCGGATGAACTCGAGATTGATTGTGTTGATTGCGCTATCGTGCCCATCGCAAATCGGAACTGCGGTGAGCACGCGAACGGGCGGAGACATGAGGCGAAAAGTAGGACAGGATTTATACGATTAACAGGATTGAGTTTGCTGCAATCCCAGCTTGTTTTCCAATCCTGCCAAACTCTTTCTATGAATAATCCTCTCGATTTTACCGGCAAAGTCGTGCTCGTCACCGGCAGTTCGCGCGGCATCGGCGCGGAAACAATCAAAGCGTTTGGCGAGCGCGGAGCGAAGTGCATCGTGAATTATGTCGCCGATGCCGATGCGCGAAACAAGAGTGATGCGGAAACGGTGGCGCGCAATCTGCGCGAACCGCTCATCATCGAATGTGACGTGACACAACCAGATCAGGTCGAGAGAATGATGAAAGAAACTAACGCGCGCTTCGGCGGTCTCGACATTCTCATCAACAATTCAGGCATCATCCGAGATCGCACGATCAAGAAACTTACGACGGAAGAATTTGAAAGCGTGGTCAGCGTCAATCTCACCGGCACATTCAATGTCACGCAAAAGGCGGCCACCATTCTGCGCAGCGGCGGCCGCATCATCAATCTCTCCAGTGTAAGTGGGCAGATGGGACTCTTCGGCCAGGCCAATTATTCCTCGAGCAAAGCCGCCATCATCGCTCTGACCAAAGTCTCCGCGCGCGAGTTTGCCCGGCAGAACATCACCGTCAACGCCATCGCGCCTGGCTTCATCGACGTCGGCATGAGCAAAGGCATGCCTGATGAGATCACGCAAAACTTCATCAAGCAGATCCCGCTCGGCCGTCTCGGTGATGTCTCGGAAATCGTGAACGCGGCCTTGTTCTTAGCCTCACCGATGGCGAGCTACATCACGGGTCATGTCTTGAACGTGAACGGCGGCTACTACATGGCTTAATATCCGGCTCTCGCTCCGCTCCATGGAATTTAGCTCACCCGGAATCAAGCTCGTCCTAGCCGATGTCGATGGCACCCTCGTCACGCACGAGAAGGTCCTGACTGAGCGCGCCTGCGCCGCCATCGCGGCCCTTCGCCGTCGAGGTATAGAGTTCGCGATAACAAGCGGCCGCCCCCCGCGAGGGATGCAAATGCTGGTCCCACCGCTCGCCCTCAGCACGCCGATCGCGGCATTCAACGGCGGCATGTTCATTCGGCCCGACTTATCAATTATCGAGCAACACGTTCTCTCCGCGCCGATCGTAGAACCGGTAATCGAGATTATGTCGCAGCACGCACTGGATGTTTGGCTCTATCGCGGCACGGAATGGCTCGTCCGCAACCCGCAAGCGCCGCACGTCGCCCGTGAGGAATGGACTGTGAAGTTCGCGCCTACCGTCGTTCCCGACTTCTCTGGTCGCATGGATCAAGTAGCGAAAGTCGTGGGCGTGAGCGACGACTTGGCTGCTGTAGCGGAGTGTGAAAGTGCCGTGCGCGACCGTCTCGCCAGCTCCATTCACAGCAAACAATCCAACCCTCAACGCGAACCGGCCAAGCAAGTCTCAGCTGCCCGTTCCCAACCTTATTATCTCGACGTGACTCATCCGCTCGCGAACAAAGGCCACGTTGTGCTGGCGTTAGAGCGCATGTTGAACGTCTCGCCCGAAGCGATCGTCACGATCGGTGATATGCCAAACGACATCGCGATGTTCGAGAAGAGCGGCTTAAGTATCGCCATGGGACAATCCAACGATGAAGTAAAGAACGCGGCGACCTACGTGACGAGCTCATCCGAAGAGGAAGGCTTCGCTCGGGCGATGGAGACTTACGTTCTTAACTACTCGCGTGAGTGCTAATCTGAAGCGATGAACTAAACAACCAACCTTGGGAGTTCGAATCAACAACTACTGAGGAGTTAGAGCTTCTTTTGGCTTGCCTGTGCTCTGCGGCGGTGATTGGCCATGGAGATGAAATAGTACGAGCCGCCGAGCGCTACCGCGATAACTGATGTGACTAACGATGCTCGTCCACTCTGCACAAAGTAGGTGTAACCATAAATGGCAAGCGGAATGTAGAGGAAAATACCGGAAAGCATGCCCGGTGAGTACCGCTTCGTCTGCACGGCGCCGATGATGTGAAAGACGGCATTGCTGGCGAGGAGCGCAGCCAAGGCGAGC
>JBKPQR010000068.1:0-10521 GCA_046734175.1 Verrucomicrobiota bacterium
GTGGTGGATAATGCCATCGCTGAAGGCCAAGCCATATGCAACTAACGGCCCACAGCCCACGCCATGCTCGCCCGACCTGAAATGGAGCAAACCGCGACCTCTCACCCGTCATTTAGTGAGGCATTTCGTTTCTGGCTAAAGCTCGGCTTCATCTCGTTCGGCGGCCCGGCTGGTCAGATCGCCATCATGCAGACGGAGTTGGTCGACCGAAAGAGATGGATCAGCCAATCCCGCTTTCTGCACGCCCTGAACTACTGCATGCTTCTGCCAGGGCCGGAAGCGCAACAGCTCGCCATCTATATCGGCTGGCTTCTGCACAAAACGTGGGGCGGCATTGTGGCGGGATCATTGTTCGTCATCCCCTCGATCTTCGTGCTTTGGGGCTTGAGCTACATCTACGCCGCCTTCGGCAACATCACCTGGATCGCAGCTATCTTCTATGGCCTCAAACCGGCGGTGACTGCGATCGTTGTCGCTGCGGTCATTCGCATCGGGAGAAAAGCCCTTCGGAATGAGATCATGTGGAGCATTGCCGCGCTCGCCTTCATCGCGATCTATTTCCTCAAGGTGCCATTTCCCGCCATCATTTTGTCGGCAGGATTCCTCGGTCTTGTCGGTGGTCGTTTTTGGCCGGCGAAGTTTCAAGTAGTGGCCGGGCATGCTAGCGCATCAGACACCTCGGTATTAAGCGACGAGCAGGAATCCGCGGCGCACACACGGCCCAGTAGATCACGCGCCTTAAAAGTTATCGTCGTTTGCCTGCTCCTGTGGGCCGCGCCAATCGTCATCGTCGGTTGGACGAATGGATGGCAGAGCACGCTCTTCAAGGAAGGCTTGTTCTTTAGCAAAGCCGCCGTTGTTACTTTTGGCGGCGCCTACGCCGTTCTGCCTTACGTTGCGCAACAGGCGCTCTTCCACTATGGCTGGTTACGGCCTGGTCAAATGATGGATGGCCTCGGTCTGGCCGAGACAACGCCGGGGCCGCTCATCATGGTCGTGCAGTTCGTCGGATTTATGGGAGCCTGGCAGCACCCCGATGGATTGCCGCCCCTTCTCGCTGCCACTCTTGGCGCTCTAATCACCACCTGGGCAACCTTTACTCCCTGCTTCTTATGGGTATTCCTTGGCGGTCCGCACATCGAGCAGCTTCGCGGTAACAGCAAGCTAACGAGTGCGCTTTCCGCCATCACCGCGGCAGTCGTGGGTGTGATACTCAACCTTGCCCTATGGTTTGCTCTCCATGTTTTCATTCCAACGGTCCACGTTGTAGATTGGTTTGCGGTGAGCATCAGCCTGGTTGCCTTAGTAGGAATGCTGCGTTGGGGCTGGAGCGTAATTGCTGTGGTACTTTGCAGTGGTACGGCAGGCTTGTGTTATCGTCTGCTCGTTCATTAAGCCAGTCAGCTCCCAATGAGCGGACGGAAACAATGGCTAGAGGATGAAAGGAATAAGGCGTTTCACGCATCGTTGATACACAGGGTATTGGTCAGGAAACTTCTGAAGCATAAGTTTCTCCTCGTGCTGCAATTTAATCCAAAGGCTCACGAACATTAACGCCATCCCGATGATCGCGGCCACGTGCCCGCGCACGATGACGGTCGCGAGCAACATGGCCAGGAGACCCGTGTAAATGGGATGGCGCACGAGCGCGTATGGGCCCCTCGTAATGAGTTCATGGCCGCCTTTTAGCGTCACAACGCCGCTCCAATTTCGTCCGAGCGTGAACCTTGCCCAGATGGAAAACGCCAAACCGGCCATGCATAAGACAACGCTGGTCCAAGCCAACGCATCGACATGCGGAATGACGCGCAGATCGAGCGGGCCGGAAAGCCGATGCCCTTTGAAAACCAAGTAACCGCCGACCAGAAGCGGGATGACATAAGCCAGTCGCTGCCGGCTGCTTTCGCGATAGACCGATCGTTTGGTCCAGAACGCAGCGACTAGCCAGGTAAGTGCAAACACAATCCAGCAGCCGCTGATGATCTTGAGAGCCAGGTGATAGGAACTCACGAAAAGGACGAAAAGTGATCATGCTTCGCAGTTTGCCCTTAGCAAGCGGGCTACAACTACGCGCGGAGAACGCATAAACAGTAAAGGTACTGCCACTCGAACCAGCTGTCAGCGGTTCATCTAAACGAGCAATGTGCGCGCAGGTTCTCTTGTGCAAATCGCCACCGACTGATACAAGCGGAATCGTGCTCAACAGGCCACGCCCGGTAACGCCGATCGGAGAAACTCAAATGACCATTACCAAAAGTTGCATCGTTCTCGCTGCGATGACCGTCGCCAGTAGCTTCTCCCGCCTTCAGGCAGCGTCCGAATCGCAATCAGGACAAGCGACTCCCGAAGCCCAGCAATCAGAAATGGATTCGGCCGATCGGCTCTTTCAGATGGGAAAGTTCGCCGAAGCTGGCAAAGTCATCGTCGCTCAAAACCCGAAGGACTATTCGGCAATCCTCCAGTTGGGTCGCATTGCCCTGCTTTCGAACCGGCTCAACGATGCGCAGAAGTGGCTGGAGAAGGCCATAAGTCTGCGGCCGGGTGATGCCGATGCAAAGGTCATGCTGGCCGAGACGTTTTATCGCCGCGACGATTTTCAAAAGGCAGCGGCTGCGCTCCATGGCGTGGACGTGAGCAGCAACAAGCTGGTTACGCAGCAGTATCCAACACTGAACGTTGCAAAGTTGGAGAGCTTTAAGGACCAAACGCCGTATCAATTGGAGGGGAAGGGGACAAGTGCGCGTGTGAAGTTCGTAAAGACCGATCCGCTGCCTGTGGTCAACGTGCGCATAAACGGCGGAGACGAAGTGACCTTCTTCATCGATACCGGCGGTTCGGAGGTAACGCTCGACGCCGAATTTGCGAAGGAGCTCGGCGTCCCGCAGTTCGGCGCCGTCCAAGGCACCTTTTCCGGCGGGCAGCACGCTGAGGTGCAGCAGGGGCGGATCGAGTCAATCTCACTCGGCGGTTGGACGATCAAAAACCTGCCCACGGCAATGTTCCCGTTGCGCCAGCTCTCAAAAGATTTGGGCGTGAAGCGCATCGACGGAGTCATCGGAACCACTCTGTTTTACCATTTCCTGGCAACGATGGATTATCCCCGCGGCGAGCTTGTGCTGCGCCCGAAGTCGGCCGAAAGCCTGAAGGAGTTTAAAAGAACGTCATCAGGCAAGAGCGTTCCTATCTGGATGGCGAGCGACCATTTCATGGTCGGTTGGGGTAGGGTGGAGACGCTTGCGCCGGCGCTCCTCTTCGTTGATACAGGACTGGCCGAGGCGGGTGTCAAACTGGCGGAATCGGTCATCAAAGAAGCCGGGATCAAGCTGGAGGAAGACAAAGCTAGCGAAGGGGCCGGCGGTGGCGGGAACCTCAAAATCGTGCCGTACACTGTGCATCAGCTTTCCTTCGGAGAGATGAAGCAAGAGAATGTCGCGGGCCTCTACGATGGACCATTCCCATGGGAAAACATGTTTGGCTTTCATCTGGCCGGCATGGTTGGCCACGACTTCTTCAAGCGCTATGCAGTGACCTTTGACTTTCAGAATATGCAGATTTTCCTGCAATCGAGCGCGCCATGATTTATGAGAGCTAGTGAATTCAGTTGATCCAAGAACCGGGTGTCCTCAGAATGCGAAAATGACAAGGACAGGACTCGCATGTTGTTTTATCATCATCGGCTTGCTCGGGGCAAAGCAACAGGCGCGAGCAGCTGATCCGGCTCAACCCATGGTCGCTCCCAGCGAGGCAATCTCCCAGCTCAGGAAAGGCAATAGTCGCTACACGAGCGGCAACCAGCAACACCCGCACGAGTCGAGCCAGGAACGCGCTTTCATGGCAACCAATAGCTATGAAAATGCTGGCATGACTTTCCTTGGTATGACCGCTGAAGAAGCGGCGAAACGACGCGCCGAGTTAGCTAAAAGTCAGCATCCATTCGCAATCATCGTCAGTTGCTCCGATTCGCGGGTGCCACCCGAGATCGTTTTCGACCAGGGGCTCGGCGATCTATTCGTGCTGCGAGTAGCGGGCAACGTTATTAATGATGAAAGCTTGGGAAGCATAGAGTATGCGGTCGATCATCTGGGAGTTCGCCTGATCATGGTGCTGGGACACCAGAGCTGCGGCGCGGTGAAAGCGGCGAAGGAAACCATTGCCGCCAACGGCAAAGCTCCCGGTCATATTCAATCACTAGTCACCGCAATCCAGCCCGCGGTTGAAGCCACCGTGAAGGAGGATCTGGAGAGAACAGTAAATGCGAACGTGAAACATGTAGTGGACGCCCTGCGTTCGTCCACGCCCATTCTGAAGCCGAAAGTTGATTCAGGAGACGTCGAGGTAATCGGCGGATATTACAGCCTTGATACTGGCGCAGTGACTTTTCTCGAAGAGAAGTGAGGATCCGCACTCACAGGTGAGCATTTCAGAAGCGTCGGCACATCAGGCTTTACTCGTTGGCGGTTATCGCTTGACGCTAGAAGTCTTTACCGAATGGATTCACTCCGTAAGCGAGTCAAAGCGCTGACTCCGGTCTAGCTCGCGCTGAAAGGGATCGTGACGAGCTTCTTCTCAACTCAACCTGGAAAGAAGCTAAGCATGAAATCACGGAACAAGCAGTAGCTCCTTTCAAGCAGGTATCCCGCAGATTTCTATTCACGGGCCAATGCGTTCGTGCTGAGTTTGTAGTCCACGTATTCTTCGCGCTTCCAAAACACCAGGCGATCTCGTCTAATTAAACGCGAATGCAGCTGTTCGTTCTCACCCCGGAAGAGAAACGCGTCGTCGCTTTTGTCATGCTCATGATCCTCGTCGGCGTGTGCGTGCAGGAATACCGCAAGCGACATCCGGTGCCGCCGGTGCCGATTGAAGTGCAAAAGCATCCCTGGATGCGCAAACTGCCACCCTTGCCCTCGGTCACACCCCAAGTAACTGAGGCCACCGGCTCGGCCACACCGCGCCCAAAACGATCACGCAAACCGCGCAAACCAAAGCCAACACCTGCAGAAGAGCAGCCGGAGAATGATTCTGCCGCCCCCGACGCTGAGAACCAGCCGCCGGCTTGAGCTACTACTACACTACGCTCGTGAACTCTTGCCATCCCGAGCAAAAATTGGCGCTGATTAACAGCAGAGCATGCCGCTAATTGCCGTCACCCGCGAGGTAAGCGCGAGCATTAACGAGTGCGAGCTGTCGTTCCACTCGCGTCAGCCGATCGATGTCAAGAAAGCCATTGCGCAGCACAAGTCGTATCAGGATTGCCTGGCGGGCCGTGGCGCTCAGATTGTTTGCCTCGCGGCTGAGCCAAACCTGCCCGATTCGACCTTTATCGAAGATACGGCCGTGGTGCTGGACGAGCTTGCTATCATCGCCAATATGGGCGCACCGAGCCGGCGCCCTGAAACCGAGAGCATGGCACAAGCGCTCGCCCGTTATCGGCGAGTGAAATTCCTGGTCCCGCCCGCCACTCTCGATGGCGGAGACGTGCTGCGAGTCGGCCGCACCCTTTTCGTTGGTTTATCGCGCCGCACTAATCGGGACGCGGTCGCGCAGCTGAACGAACTGCTGCGACCCTATGATTACGAGATCAAGCCGGTCGCCGTCCGAGGCTGCCTGCATTTAAAAAGCGCATGCTCTCACGTTGGCCATGAAACCATTTTGGTGAACCGATCATGGATCGACGCAGAGCAATTGCATGGGTTTGACTTACTCGATGTTCCCGAACAAGAGCCGGCCGCGGCAAACGCCCTTATGCTCGGTGAGGTGGTCATCATTGCGGCATCGTTTCAGCGAACGCAATCCATGCTCCAGAAACGCGGCTTTCGTGTCCAGACGATCGACATGTCGGAACTGCAAAAAGCCGAAGCGGGCGTCACCTGCTGCAGTCTGTTGTTCAAGGAGTCGACATAAGAACTAAGGGTCCCGTTATGAAAGCGGCGAGTCATCGTGCGCCATCAGCATGGTATAGCGAGATTGCCACGGTGCTTGCTGGCGAAGAGAAACTGTTCTCATTTATCGGAACAATGAGAGCCGGCTGGCTTAAAGCGATCGTGGCAGGCGCGTTGCTCTGGGTCGCGATCTATTTGATTGCGACTGCGTTTCAACCGGCACACGCCGGCTCATCTATCGCGACGATCGAGCTCGGCCTGTCCTTTGTTCTGGCGATTTTCGCCTGCTTGCTTCTGCGCTGGTAAGAAGCCGCCCGCTGCTTCTTTATGAAATATCAATATTACATCTGCGATGTTTTCACCGAGAGACGGTTCGGCGGTAATCAACTCGCCGTTCTGCCGAAGGCGGAAGGTCTTTCCGATGAGCAAATGCAACAGATCGCGCGCGAGTTCAATTTCTCGGAGACATCATTTGTCTTTCCGCCGCGCGCCGGCCAGACGCCACACGTCCGGATTTTCACGCCTGCGCGCGAATTACCATTTGCCGGTCACCCAAATGTTGGGACGGCCTTCGTTCTCGCCGCAACCGGTGAGCTCGGCGAGATGCGTGAGCGGTTCACTATTGTTTTCGAAGAAGAAGCCGGACTGGTTTCGATCGACATCTGCGCATGTGATAACAAGGTGACATCCTGCGAGCTCGCTGCTCCGCAAACGCTTTCGCTCGGAAAAAACATTGCCGTGGAAATGGTCGCATCCGCCTTGTCTCTTAACGCGCAAGATATTTCGACGAGCACGCACCCGCCGCAGCTCGCCTCGGTCGGGCTCCCGTTTGTTATGGTCCAACTAAACGATCGCGCCGCGCTCGAGCGGGCCAAGATTAACATGCGCGGCTTCGAGGCGATCCGCGCAGAAGCGATCACGCCGGACATCTATCTCCACACGCGCGCGAGCGACGGCTTCGACATTCGCGCTCGCATGTTCTGCCCGCTAAGCGGCGCGCCGGAAGATCCCGCCACCGGCAGCGCCACCTGCGCTCTCGCCGGCCTGCTCGCGCACTACGACGAAAAGACGAGCGGCAGCTTCACTTGGCGCATCGCCCAGGGCGTAGAAATGGGGCGGCCGAGCACGCTCATCGCGCGCGCTGAAAAAACCAATGGGGTGGTAACAAAAACCTGGGTCGGCGGTTCCTCCGTGCTGGTCAGCGAAGGAACAATTTTTGTGGATTGAACGATAAACAACCGCCGTCCTTTGTCGTGTCGAGCACACCAGACATCTCTAACTATATAAGCCGAAGGTTGAAGCTTCTCGGCTTCGCTTTGCTCCGCTTACAATGGCAAAGAACAAGGTCTAGATGATGAACAAATCCTATCTGCTCTGGGCGTTTGTAGGAATGGTCGGCTACTCATTTGTCGCGCTGCTGGTGAAGCTTGCTACCGCCAGCGGCAGGTTCTCCGGCTTCTTTGTTCTGATGGTCTCCGCCAGCATGGTCGTCATCAGTTCGGCTACAATCGCATTTGTTCGCGGCGAGCTGAAAGCATTCTCGTGGAACAATCTTGTGACCATCGACGGCGCGTTCCTTCTCAGCACCGCCGTCGCACTCGTCATCGCGGTTGTCTCCTACTTCTTCGCGTTATCAGAGGGACCAGCCAGCATCGTCGTCCCCATATTCGGCATGTTCATCGTCGGCGGCGCCGTGCTCGGCCTGCTATTCCTGCACGAACCGCTGACCTTGCGCAAAGCCATCGGCATCCTGCTCGCCATTGCCAGCATCTACCTCATCGCTGGCCATCAGAAAGGTTAGCCATAATAAGAACATAGAATGAGAGGATTCGCTGTTCTTCCTGCCGGGCTCTGATTTAATCCATCTGTGTTTTCGCAAAGTGCCGGGAGAGGCCTTGGCTGTGCGACAACGGAGCTAGCAGAGGAGGCAAGCCATATTAATATTCGCGTGGAACGGATTCTCGATGTGCTTCGCGGCGATAGGCGCTTCGAAGCGCTCGCCGAAACCCCGCGCGCATTAAGAACGAAGCCAACCTTGAGGTGAGCCACCCGAACCTTTTTGCCGAATTGAAACGGCGCAACGTTTACAAGGTTGCAGTCGCTTACGCCGTCGTCTCATGGCTGCTGATACAGGCGGCGTCGATCCTCCTGCCAACCTTCGAGGCGCCGTCGTGGGTTATGAAGGTGTTTGTCGTCTTTTTGGCACTTGGTTTTATCCTGGCCCTGTTCGTCTCCTGGGCATTTGAAGCGACGCCTCAAGGATTGAAACGGACCGAAGATGTTTCGCCTGAGGTAGCGGCCAGACTTCCGGCTTGGAGCGCGCGAAAGTTTGCCATCTTTATTGCTCTTATCGCGTTGCTCGCGGTCGGCCTGCTGGGGTGGGACCTCCTTCGTCGCAAGTCAACATCCGAACCCGCTAGTGGCGCGGAGAAAACGGCTCCGCAGAAATCGATCGCCGTCCTGCCACTCCTCAACGAAAGCGGTGATCCAAAGGATGAGTATTTTTCGGACGGCCTTTCCGAGGAATTGATCGCCGCTTTGGCTCAAATCACAGAGCTCAAGGTGATTGGTCGAAGCTCTTCCTTCCGTTTTAAGGATAGAAAAGAGGAGCCGAAAACAATCGGCGAGAAGTTAGGCGTGGCTACGCTGCTGGAGGGCACCGTGCGGAAACAAGGTGAGCGCGTGCGAATCGTTGCTGAATTGATCAACGCCGCCGACGGCATCGAATTATGGACACGGACCTTCGATCGCGAGCTCAAGGACATTTTCGCCGTGCAACAGGAAATCGCGGCCGCTGTCGCTTCATCATTAAAGGCGACACTGCTGGGAGCGGATCAACAATCGTCAGCAAATCCAAAATCTGCTGAGGCCCATAACGCTTATCTTCAGGGACATTATTATTTCCAGCGGCGCAACCTCGAGGATTACCGCAAAGCGGTGGATCACTATGACGGAGCGATCCGTCTCGATCCGGACTACGCCCTTGCTTACGCAGAACGTTCCGAAGCATGGACCTTGATCGGGGACGGCACGGGCGAAGGTAAGACGACGTTGCCGAAAGCGCGCAGTGATGCGGAGAAAGCAGTGGCTATTGCCCCGATGCTACCTGAGGCCCACGCGGCCCTTGGCTGGGTCCGCTTTTTTGCCGAATGGAGATTTGCCGAAGGTTTGGCCGAACTGAAGCGCGCCAAAGAACTCGCGCCTGCGAACCCGACCGCGAACGATCTCTTGGCGCGGGTGATTGTTTACCTCGGCAAACTCGATGAGGCCGAAAAGCAGGGCCGACAGGCAGTGGAAACGGACCCGTTGGCGTTTCCTCCACAGAACAATCTCGGTCGCATCCTTTGGTACGCGGGCAGACTGGACGAAGCCGATGCGGTTGCGCGCAAGGCAGCAGAGTTGCAGCCAAATGCCGCTTCCAGCCGTCGATGGCAGGTCCTGGTCGCGATCAAACGAGGCGACAGTGAAACGGCATTGCGGGAAGCTCAGCTTGAACCCGACCCGAGCTATCGCCGCTTCGAGCTCGCGCTCGCGCAATATGCGCGCAAAGATCGAACGGCCGCGGATGCAGCATTGGCCGACCTTATCGCCAACAACCAAGGCTTGGACTACCAGGTTGCGCAGGTTTACGCCGTGCGCGGTGAGACAGAGAAAGCATTCGAATGGTTACGAATCGCGTTTGATCACCGCGACACCGGGATGCTCGCCCTTCTGGTCGATCCATTATTGGATAGCCTGCGCGACGATCCGCGGTTCAAAACGCTCATCGCGAAGATGAATTTTCCGGCAACGTCCTGAGCGACTAGCGCTCTTTTTTCCGAACTGAAGCGCCGCACAGGCACGGTGCCGTTGTCACCGATTTGAGACGTTGCAACCGTGATCTTGTCGATGATGATATGCAGGATTGTGAAACATTACTAGCGCCGAAATAAGTACTGCCCAGGTTTGCTCGGAGTTCGCGATCTGCGTCTAACTGATAAGGAGGGGACATCCTGCTGAAACGCATTCGCTGCGCACGATTGTGCCTGGCCGATGATTAGTTGCGCCAGGCGCAGTCGCGCGAAGCCCTCAGTCATCTGGTTAGTTCAAGTCACGCCCGCAGCCGGCCAACGAGAACTTACGTGCTTTTAGGAGTTGACGGACTCGTTATGCCACACGCTCAATGCGCTATGAAGATAAAAACCAGCCTATTTGGACTGCTTATCCTGGCCGTCGCGACCGGTCTTTGCTTCGCTGCCGACGACGCCTTTATGGGGACGTGGAAACTGAATGAATCGAAATCCAAGATCCCGGAAGGCGCGCCGAAGAACACCAAAGTTGTTTATGCGCAAAACGGTGACGAGGTCACCGTCACGGTGGATGGCGTCGACGCCGGCAAAGCGGTGCACCACGTCTGGACAGGCAAATTCGACGGAAAAGAGTATGCAGCTAAGGGCAGTCACAGGCACAACGGCCGCGCCTACACGAAAGTGGACGCGCACACACTCACCTACACGGTAATGAAAGACGGCAAGAAGATAGGCGAAGGCAAAGTAGTTCTCGCGGCTGATGGCAAAAGCCGGAAGGTCACGCAAACAGACACGACCCCAGACGGCAAGGAGCTGAAGATCGTCGCCGTTTACGACAAGCAATAGAATAC
>JBKPQR010000069.1:0-47167 GCA_046734175.1 Verrucomicrobiota bacterium
ATCATCAGGAACTCAACGGACTGGCCAGGAGCGCTCATTTGCGGAGGGAAAGAGCATCAAGCTTGCCACCGTCTCCGGCGGTTCATGGTGTTCGGTGCGCAGCCAACAGTGCGCCTCCTCTATTCACCATTCACTCGTCACCGTTGATCTTCCTCTCGAGCTTCTTCACCCGCTCAAACAATTCTCCCAGCCGCCGCACCCAGGCCAGATGCATCTTCGCCTCTTTCAACGGCACCGATGGCGTCGCCCACCAAACGCCGCCATTCAGATTCTTCGACACGCCAGTTTGCGCGCCGATCATTGTCCCATCGGCAATCTCTATGTGACCGATGATCCCCGCCTGCCCGCCGATCATCACCCGCTGCCCGATCCGCACACTGCCGGCGATGCCGGTTTGCGCCGCGATCACGGTATGCTTGCCGATGACCACATTGTGCGCCACCTGCACCAGGTTATCGATCTTGGCCCCCTCCTGAATCCAGGTCCGGCCGAAGCGCGCCCGGTCGATCGTGCTATTTGCTCCGATCTCCACATCGTCATCGATCTGCACGATCCCAATCTGCGGCAGCTTCTGCTGGCCTTCTGCCGTCATCTCGAATCCAAAGCCGTCCGCGCCGATGACCACGCCACTGTGCAGAATGACGCGCGCGCCCAGCCGGCAACGCTCGCGAATCGTTACCCGCGGATAAATCATGCAGCCGTCACCCACGATCACATCCCGCCCGATGTAACTTCCCGCGCCGATAACGACGTCATTACCGATTTGTGCTCCCGCCTCAATCACAACGTGCGGTTGAATGGATACGCTGGCGGCAAGCCTCGCCTCGGAGTGAATCACTGCGCTTGGATGAATACCGGGGGCAAACGTCACCGGCGGCGGCGCGAACTTGCGCACAATCTGCTCGAATGCTTTGGCCGGTTCAGGAACGCGAATGGTGGCAGGCGAAGTTGTTTCGGCGAAGTCAATGGGAACGATGACCGCCGCGGCCCTGGTTTTGCGAAGTTGGCCGAGATAGCGTGGATGGTAAAAAAAGGAAATCTCCTCTGGCGTGGCTTCCGCGAGAGAAGCGGCGCCGGAAATCTCAATTGCTGCATCGCCCTCCAGCTTCCCGCCGATGGCGGCCGCAATCTCTCCCAATGGCAGCTTCACTCCTGATGCTGTAGCGGCGGTCTGTGACCGCCGTCAACGAACAAAGCAATCAGCTCGTCATTCTGAGCGAAGCGAGGCGGGGTCGAAGCTGCACCGCAGGCGACGAACTTGGCACTGGAAGGGCTGTCCGGGGACGCCACCGTGCGTCCTGCTTAGCTATTCGATGCGTCGAAAATACTCTGAATGGATTTATCGAGCATGGCATTGAACTCAGCGTCAGATTGCTGAACCGTCAGACCTTCAACCAGCGCCCGGGAAAAACTGGCGACCACACCATGCTGCTTGCGGAGACGATTGTTTGCTTCTTCCCGCGAATAGCCGCCGGAGAGCGCGACCACTCGCAGAACCTTGCGATGTTTGACAAGGTCGGCGTAGAAGTCGTCCTTTTCCGGCAAGGTAAGCTTGAGCATGACGAACTGACCAGCTGGTAGTTCACTAAGTTTCTCCAGGATGCCTGCTTTAAGTAACTGCTCCGCTTTTGCTTTTTCCGGGCAGTGAATATCAACCTCGGGCTCGAGGATCGGCACGAGCTCCGCCGAGATAATCTGCTGACCCACCTCGAACTGCTGGTTCACGATGTTCTTAATACCTGCTTCGTCGGCCTGCTTGATGACTGAGCGCATTTTGGTTCCGAAGATCCGTTTGGCCCTGGCCTTGTCGAGCAGCGCAGCCAGCTTCGGCATCGGCTTCATCAACTGAACCCCGTCTTGCTCCGCGGCAAGGCCCTGATCCACTTTGAGAAAGGGCACGACCCGTTTCACCTTCCAAAGATAGTCCGCGGTAGGCTGGCCTTCGATTTCCCGCTCCATTGTGTTCTCGAACAAGATGGCGCCGATGATCCGCTGCCCATTGAAGGCCGGACTGGTGATGATGCGAGTGCGCATCTGATGCACGATGGTGAACATCTCTTCATCGCTCGACCACGCGTTCTCTTGAATCCCATAAAGACGCAGAGCTTTAGGCGTGCTGCCGCCGCTTTGGTCCAGGGCGGCAATGAAACCGGGAGCGGTTCTTATCTTTTGCAATTGTTCTTCGTTAACGGCCATAGGTCTCATGATGTCTCCTCCATCATGCCGCGAAAATAATTGAGAATCCGCGATTCCAAAGCGAAAAGCGGCCCGAAGTCGACAAACTGAACGAAGCCGCATACCTTTCGCCGTGCCCGCGAAACCGCGCTCCGGTCGCGCCTCCACATCAAAAAGAAAAGCGAAGGGTTACGGCTGGATTCCAGATATCCCGGACCAGCGCGATTTTCTTTATGCGGCGCCAATGGTTTTTTTGCGGGCCTTGCCCGATGAGGTGGACCTTCGCAAAGAATGCCCGCCGATCTATGATCAGGGGCAGCTTGGTAGTTGCACGGCCAATGCCATCGGCGGCGCGATTGAGTTCGACCAGATGAAGGAGAACCTGCCGCAGGTCTTTGTTCCTTCACGGCTCTTCATTTATTATAACGAGCGCGCGATCGAGGATAGTATTGATTCGGACTCGGGCGCGATGATTCGCGACGGAATAAAAAGCGTAGCTAAACAAGGCGCTTGTCCCGAACCGATGTGGCCATACCTCATTGCGAAGTTCAGGACCCGGCCGTCGGGCAAATGTTACACCGAAGCGGCCAAACATACCGCCGTGAGTTATCAGCGTGTTATTCAATCTTTGTCGCAGATGCAAGGATGTCTCGCTTCTGGTTACCCATTTGTTTTTGGTTTCACCGTGTATGAGAGCTTCGAGTCGAGCAGCGTCGCGCGCACCGGACACGCTCCGATGCCCGGAACGCGTGAGCGCGTTCTCGGTGGGCATGCGGTCTGCGCCGTTGGTTATGAGGAGAGTAATCGCCGGTTTATCTGCCGGAACAGCTGGGGAACGAGCTGGGGCATGCGGGGCTACTTCACGCTACCTTACGATTATCTGACGAACTCGGACCTGGCGGCGGATTTCTGGACGATTAGAGTCGTTAGCTGAGCCAGCCCGGCTGCTGGGGCAAACGTCGCGACAATGCCCTTTGTTAGATGGGCCGGCGGGCGCCCCATCCGTAACCTTTGAAGAGCGGGCTCCGCCTCAGCCAGGGCAACCGAGCGGTCGCGCTGCAACCTTGGCCTGGCCACGGCAACTCCGGCATTGGCGCGACAAACTCGTTCACGTAGATTCGACAGATGTTTTCCGAGACGATTGAGCTGCGCGGTCACATTATCGACTCACTCATTCTGCCCAAGGTGCTGGATGAAATTTTGTCGCGCGGCGCGAGCTTTAAAATCAACGAAGTAAGAATCGGCGAACAGCGGGCCGATCAAAGTTTTGCCCGGATCGAGGTAAGCGCACCCACGAACGAGGCCCTCGATGATCTTATGTTGCGGCTTCGCCAGCATGGGGCCGAAGTGGCGGAGAAAGCTGACGCGGAGCTCGCAGCCGCGCCGGCCGACGGGATTTTCCCGGCCGATTTCTACGTGACCACCAATCGCCAAACATTTGTCCGGATCGACGGACGCGAGCACGAAGTGCAGCGACCGATATTGGACAGCGCCATTGCCTTTGACCGCACCAAGAAAGAAGCGCGCACGGTGAAGTTCGCCGAGGTGAGCAAGGGCATGCTCATCGTGGTGGGACATCGCGGTGTGCGCGTGGTACCGGTGCAGCGCGCGACCTCCGGCGCGGACGTATTCGGCTTCCTCAACACCACGCTTTCGGCTGAGCGTCCGAAGATCGCGGTGATTCGTGAAATCGCGCGCGAGTTAGAACGAACGCGGCAGGCGAATGAGCGAATCGTGCTGGTGGCGGGCGCGTCTGTGGTGCACAGCGGAGCTGCCGAGTACGTCCAGGAGCTGATTCAGCGGGGCTACATCAATCTGCTCGTCGCGGGCAATAGCCTGGCTGTTTACGATATCGAAGGCGCACTCTTCGGGACGGCGCTTGGCTTCAATCTTGACCACGCTGCCCTCGCTGAAGGTGGACACGAGAACCATCTGCGCGCCATCAATATGATCCGTTGCGCCGGCGGCATCGCTCGCGCGGTGGAGAAAGGAATGTTAACCAGCGGCATTATGCAGTCGTGCGTGAAGACGGGAACGGAGTTCCTGCTCACCGGTTCCATTCGGGACGACGGACCGCTGCCGGAAGTTGTTAGCGATACGATGAAAGCGCAGCGTCTCATTGCAGAGAAGGTGAGTGAGGCCCGTCTGGCTTTGCTCCTTGGCACGATGGTGCAGTCGTTCGCGGTGGCGAATCTTTTACCGGCAAGCGCAAAGAGGGTGATTGTGGATATGAACCCGGCCGCGGTCGCGAAATTGAGCGAGCAGCAGCCGTTTCAAACACTAGGACTGGTTACCGACATTGAGCCATTCCTGCGCGAACTTGTTAGCTGCCTGCGCGCGGTGCGGGAGGAGAACAAGTAAAGGCTGGTCATGCGTGAACTGCTGCTCTGCGCGCCGGACTACTACAGCATCGAGTACGAGATCAATCCATGGATGAGCCGGGCGCGCGGCGCCGAAACCGAGCTGGCGAAAGCACAATGGCGTGGCTTGCACGAGACCCTGAGCTCATTGCCCACGATCATTCATCTGGTGCCGCCTCAGCCGAAGCTGCCGGACATGGTTTTCACCGCCAACGCTGGTCTCGCTGTCGGCCGCAAATTCATCCCGAGCAATTTTCGTCACGTGGAACGCGCGGGTGAAGCGGCGCATTTCGCGCGCTGGATGGAGAAACGCGGCTACGAGATTCTCTGGCTCCCGCGCAATCTCTATTTCGAAGGCGAAGGCGACGCGCTCTTCGGGGCCGACGCGCTTTTCTGCGGCTATAAATTCCGCAGCGACATCCAGGCGCATCGCGCGGTGGCTGACATGCTCGGTTGCCTTGTTATCTCGGTCGAGCTGGTCGATCCGCGCTTTTATCATCTGGACACGTGCTTTTGTCCGTTGCCCGATGGCGGCGCGGTATGGTTTCCGGCGGCATTCGATGAATATGGCCAGCGGGCCATTCGCGCGCATCTGCCGGAGTTGATTGATGTCGAGGAGGAGGAAGCAAAGAGTTTTTGCTGCAACGCGGTCGTGCTCGAGCACGACATTGTCTTGCCAGAAGGCGCTCCGAAGTTAGTCAAAAGGCTAACGAGTCGCGGCTACCGTTGCCACGAGTTGCCGATGTCTGAATTCCTCAAAGCCGGCGGCGCCTGCAAATGTCTGACCATGTTCATGCCGCAGCGAGAAGCGGTGTAGTGATTACCCCGCTCCTTCGCGAAATCCCCCGCCGAGATTAACTTCGTGTCATGTCGCCGTTCACCTCGCAAAGTTTGAGTTAATGAAAGCGAAAGGAGAATATTAGTGGCCACGCTTTTGCTCGGATTAGTAGTCGTCGGCCTAAGTATCGTGGCCTCCTACTTCGGCCTGAAAATCGTTCGCCGCTTCGTTCCCGTAAGCGTGCTCAAGTCGCACCAGGAGGTAGCTGCCTCCATCATGGGCGTGCTCGGTGCAGTTTACGCCGTGCTGCTCGCTTTCATGGTGGTTGCCCTCTGGAACCAGTACACCGAAGCCCAGGCTACGGTTGAGCGCGAAGCCAATCGCCTGAATGACCTGGCTCATCTCGCGCGCGGTTTCGCCGAGCGCGCGACGCAACAGAAAATAACTGCGGCGATCGTGGCTTACGGCGAGAGCGTAGTGCGTGATGAGTGGCCGGCCATGAGACGCGGACAAGCCAGTTCTCAGGCACAAGCGGCCCTCGATCAATTATGGCAGAGCTTTCTCGAAATTAATGCGCCGAGCGGCCGTGAAACGCAGCTTTACAGTGAGTCGCTTGTCGTTTTACGAGAAATAACCGACAGCCGGCGCTTACGCCTTTTCGCCAGCCGCAATGATCTGCCGCTGGTCTTCCAGGTCCTGCTTTGGGGTGGCGGGCTGATCACGATCGCCTTCACCTATTTCTTCGGTGCTCAAAGCGTGCGGGCCCAATCGTTGATGACTTCGGCACTCACCGGGATCATTGCCTTCAATCTTTTCCTTATTCTCGTTCTCGACAATCCGTTCCATGGCTACGTCCGGATCGCGCCGGAACCGCTGCAGGAGATTTTGGCACGAATTCAGTTGTAGCTGCCCGGGGCCGCAGCAGCCCGCCGCCGCCAAGGCCAGCTGCAGCTCCAATCCTCGTCGTTAATACTTAGAGAGTGGGCAGGCTAGCTTACACTCTCTGCGTTTTCTCGTTAGTTCAACTTCGATCTGAGCGAGTGGCAAACAGTTTACTACGTCCTCTTTGGTCAGCCACCCTTTTCGTGCCACTCCGATGCCGAACCACAAATCCTGCAAGCGTGAAGCGCGATGGGCATCAGGATTGATGACGCATGGCACGCCTTTGCTTTTCGCCAGCGGCCACCAGCGCCAATCCAAGTCGAGCCGTTTCGGCGCGGCGTTGATCTCGATCCATGTGCTCGTTGCGGCGGCGGCCTCGATCACTGCCGCAAGATCGATCGGGTAAGCATCACGTTTGAGCAGCAGGCGACCAGTCGGATGTGCCAGCATGGTGACAAGTGGATTCTCGAGCGCGCGGACGACTCGCCTGGTCATTTCCGCTTCTGTCAGGTTCAGCGTGCCGTGAACTGAGGCGACGACGAAATCGAGTTCGGCCAGGAGTTCATCTGGAAAATCCAGCGACCCGTCGCGCAAGATGTCGCATTCCACTCCTGCGAAAATATGGATTCCTTTAAGCCGGCTGTTCAGTTCCCGAATCTGCGCCCGCTGCACTTTCAAGCGCGCCTCGTCCAGGCCATGCGCCTGCACCTGGCTGCGGGAGTGATCCGCGATGCCGATGTATTGCAAGCCAAGCTCCTGCGCGGCGGCAACCATTTCTTCCAGGGAATTGTGTCCGTCACTGGCGGAAGTATGGCAGTGGAACGTGCCGCGAAGATTTTCCGCCTCGATCAATCGCGGGAGCGTGCCATTCTCGGCGGCGTCGAACTCGCCGCAGTTTTCCCGCAGCTCGGGAGGAATGAAATCGAGGCCAAGGGCGCGATAAAGCTCGCGCTCCTCGTTCACGGCCGGAAATTTGTGCGGCGCCTTCTTCGCATTTGGCGCCGGTCCAAGCCGGTACTCGTTCAAGGTCCAGCCGCGATCGAGCGCCCGGTTGCGCATGACGATGTTGTGCTCCTTGCTTCCGGTAAAATAATTGAGCGCGAACGGATACTCGGAGTTGCTAACGACGCGCAGATCGCTCTGGATGCCGGAACGCAAGCGGACGCTGGTCTTGGTCGGCCCGCGCGCGATCACGCTCTCCACCAGCTCGTGCGCGGCGAAAAACGAAGAGATCGCCTCGGGCGAAGCGCTGGCGACAATGAAATCGAGGTCGCGCACGATTTCCTTTCGCCGCCGGAAACTTCCCGCCACGCTGACCTGCAATGTCTCCGGGTGAGCGGCGAGATCAGCGCGCAATTGCTCCGCTTCACCAGCAATAGCGCCGAGCTGAAACGAACCGGCATGTTTCGCTCGATTTTGAATCGCGGCGCAAATCTTGGCCTGGGTCGTCTCGCCAAAGCCCGGAAGCTGCGCCACCCGGCCGGACTCGCACACGGCCTGGAGCTCCGCGATGGAGCTCACCTGTAATTGCTCGTGCAACGCTTTAATTTTCTTCGCGCCCAGGCCGGAGATCGAAAACAGCTCGAGGATGGCAGGGGGAAACTCACCGCGGAGTTCCTCAAGGAACGCGAGCGAGCCAGTCGTGGCGAGCTCCTTGATCTTGGCGGCGATCGCTTTTCCGACGCCGGGGATTTTCTCCAGCGTCTCTTCATTTTGCAGATCGGAGAAGCTAGCGCCCCACGCCTCGATCGAGCGGGCGGCATTGGTGTAAGCGCGGATCTTGAAGGGATTTTCACCTTTCAGTTCCAGAAGCGTCGCGATCTCCTCCAGCGCGCCGGCAATTTTTTCCTTCGTCATTTTGCAGTGAACCGACAGCACAATTTCCAGTTAAGTTCCCACTTCCGCAAAGGCTGGAAACAAAATGGCCGTTGCCCCGGCTGCGGCCGGGGAGGGCGGCAGCAACAAGAGCTTGTCGTGGATTCTCTCCCTTTGTTTGCGGCCGTTAACTGGTTTTGTCTTCTCTGAAGAGGGCGTTAACCGCACACACCAGCGACGGCGGTTTGCCAAGCCAGCCGCGCGCGTGAAAGTACCGGGTGAGCTTCGCGGCAATCCTAGACAATCTAGCTTTGAACGAGAGCGCGACCGTGCGTTCATTTGAGAAGCTTGTCGCGCCGGCCACCCATGAGCAGCTGGATAAAGTGGCGGAGCGCGCGCGTTCACTTACGCGGCAGCATTTTGGCCGCACCATGCGCTTGTTCGCGCCCCTCTATCTGTCCAACGAATGCATCAACAGCTGCCGCTACTGCGGCTTCTCGCGCGAGAACCCGATCCTGCGGCTGACTCTTTCGATTGATGAAGTGATTGCCGAGGCACGGCACCTCGCGCACGCGGGCTTTCGCAATCTGCTCCTGGTTGCAGGCGAGCATCCGAAATTTGTTAGCGACGATTATTTGGCAGAGTGCGTCCGCATTCTGCGCGAAGACTTTTCCTCCGTCGCGATCGAAGTGGCGCCTATGGAGACGGGGCAATACAAACGGATCGTGGATGCCGGCGCGGAAGGGCTGGTCGTTTACCAGGAAACCTACAACCGCGACGTTTACGATCGCATGCACGTGGCAGGGCCGAAAAAAGATTTCGACTGGCGCCTACAATCCCCGGAGCGCGGCTACGAGGCGGGTTTTCGGCGCATTGGAATCGGGGCGCTTTTCGGTCTGGCCCCATGGCGCGGGGAATCGATCGCCCTTGCCGCGCATCTCGAGTATCTGTTGAAGCGCTGTTGGAAATCAGCGGTCACCGTGAGCGTGCCCCGTTTGCGCCCCGCGGCGGGTGAATTCCAGCCGCCTCATCCGATGAGCGACCGCGACCTGGTGCAGCTGGTGTGCGCACTGCGGATCACGTTTCCGCAAGTGGGGATCGTCCTGAGCACGCGCGAAGCGCCGGACTTGCGCGATCTTCTCGCCACCGTTGGCGTGACAATGATGAGCGCCGGCAGCCATACCGAGCCCGGCGGTTATACGCACCAGGGGAGGAACAAGATGCACCTGACCGTTCGCGGCCGCATTATCCCGCCGGACGCGCCGCTGGCGCAGCAAGCCGTGGCGACGAGTCAGTTCGAGATCACGGATGCGCGGACGCCGGAAGAAATCGCGCAGGTGTTGCGCGAGCGCGGGCTCGAGCCAGTCTGGAAAGATTGGGACGCGGCGTTGACGCAGTCATGAACGTCATTCTCAATGGCAAGCCGCGCACAATCGATGGAGCGCAAACCGTGGGCGAATTGGTAAGAGAGTTGCAGTTGGTTCCAGCGACCGTGTTGGTCGAGCATAATGGCGTCGCTCTGCATCGCGGGGAATGGAATACGCGCGCGATCGATGAGGGCGACTTTATTGAGCTGGTCAGCGTTGTCGCTGGCGGGTAACTACGCTGCTCGCACGAGCACACGCATGCCGTCGATTTCAGAAACGATGACGCTCGTCTGCGCGGTAATGAATTCGCCGCCGGTCACGACGTCGATGACGCGATCCCCGAACTTCGCTTTGCCGCTGGGACGCAGGGTGGTAACGGCGATGCCTTCCGCGCCTGGAGCGATGGGCAGACCGGTGTTCCATTCACGGGGAGCGCTGAAGGATGGGCCAGAAGGATTTGCCGCCAGTAAGGCGAAGCGGCGATAGAAACTCGTGCGCGGCAGGTAGCGGGCGAGCAAACCGATGACAATGAAGGAGGCGACAATGGCAATGGACAGATTCAGCATCGGCACAAGCAAGGCGTGCGTGGAAGGGACGACGGGCTGATCGGGGTAGCGATCGATCATTGCCCAAAAGAGCGAGGCGAGAATGAGGAAAACGCCCACGACGCCGAAGATGATGGTGGAGTGAGCGAAAAAGAGAATTTCGACGAGAACGAGCGCGACGCCCAGAGCGAAAAGGACTGGCGCCTCCCAGCCGGCGAGCCCGGCCAGATAATGGCCGAGGAAAAAGAGGGCGAAGCAGATTCCTGAGATGACGCCGGGCAATGTTGCGCCCGGTATTTTGAATTCCAGCCAGGCACAGACGATGGCGACGAGGAGGAGGAGCGGCGCCAGGGCTGTGATCCAGAAGGCGATGCGTTCGAAGCCGCTCGGTTCGAGGCGCACGATCGGGCCGGTGAGGTTCGCTTTTTTGGCGAGCTCATCGATTGACTGCACGATGCCATCAGCGAGCAGCGGTTTCCCGTTTACAGATTCGCTCGCTTCCTGTGCGTTCAGGCTCAGGAGCGAGCCTTTGGCGTGGACAACGCGGTCGCCGACTTTCACCTCCTTCTCCTTGTTCATGAAGGCTTCTGCGATTTCGGGATTGTGGCCGTTACGGCTGGCCATGCTGCGCACCAGCGCGGACCAATAGGAAACGGTTTTATCCCGCTCGGTCTCGGGAAGGTCCTGGCCGGTGGAGAGCACCGGCGCGGCGGCGCCGATGGCGCTCACTGGCGCCATGTAAATGTGTTTTGTCGCGAGCGCGATGAGCGCACCGGCTGAACCGGCGTTGGTGTTGATGAAGGTGTAGCTGGGAATCGCGAGCTGATTGAGCGCGCTCGTGATTTCCTCGGCGGAATCGAGACGTCCGCCATAGGTGTTCATGTCGAGAATGACCGCGCTGGCGCCGCTGGTCTCGGCAAGCTTAATTCCGCGGCGCAAAAAGAAATGGAGGGACGGTGCGATCTCACCGCGCAGAGGTATGACGACGACGTCGCCTTTATGCACGGCGTCCGGCCTGGAGATAGCGGCAACGATTTTTCCGCTCATCCGGCCCTTGTGCTCAGAGGAGAAGGAGCTACCGCGGTTCGGGTCTGTATTCGCCGCGTCAGCGCGCGCCGAGGCGAGAGCGAGGGCCGCCAACGCGACCTGCGTTATTTTTCCCACGCGCGAACGCTTCACGCGCTAAACTTGCCACGACCGACGAGCGGAACGAGCAAAAAAGATGGCCATTCCTCCGGAAACAATCGAGCAGATCGCGAGCGCGAATGACATCGTGGAAGTGATCGGCACCTATTTCCCGCTGAAACGCGCAGGCTCGAGTTTCAAGGCGCTCTGTCCGTTTCACCAGGAGAAAACGCCGTCATTTACGGTCTCGCCTTCGCGCCAGAGCTTCCACTGTTTTGGCTGCGGCACGGGCGGCTCGGTTTTTCGCTTTGTCATGGATTACGAGCACGTCGATTTTCCGGCGGCGGCACGGAAACTCGCGGAGCGGGCGGGCATTCGAATCATCGAGGAGCGATCGGATGAGTCTCGTCAGCATGAAGCGCGACGGACGCTGCTGAAGCTGCACGCGGAAGCGGCTGAATGGTTTCACGAGAATCTGATGAAACGCGAGCTGGGTGCTCCGGCACGCCAGTATTTGAAGGCGCGCGGCATCACCGGGGAAGTGGCAAAGTCGTGGAAGCTCGGTTACGCGCCGGAGAGCTGGGACGCCTTTTGCGGCTGGGCGCGCGGCCAAGGTTATTCGGAACGTGACCTGATTGCCAGTGGATTGGTTTCGACCCGCGAAATAGAAGCAAATCAGAAATCAGAAATCAGGAATCAGAATTCCTTTTACGATCGCTTTCGTGGTCGGCTGATGTTTCCGATCAGCAACGACGTCGGGGAAGTGATCGCTTTCTCCGGCCGCGTCCTGGAACCTGAGGCGAGCGCAGCGAAATACATCAACTCGCCGGAGACGCCGCTGTTCCGCAAAGGACAGGTCCTGTTCGGTCTGCACAGAACGAAGCGCGCTCTCATTGATGCCGACTGCGCCATCATCTGCGAGGGGCAGCTGGACCTGATCACCCTTTTTGAGACTGGCATTACCAATGTGGTCGCCCCGCAGGGGACAGCATTCACGGAGCGACAGGCACAGGTGCTGAGCCGGTTCGTGAAGGAAGTTGTGCTCTGTTTCGATGCTGATGCCGCCGGGCAAAAGGCAGCGGAACGCTCACTCGAAGCGCTTTTGCAGAACGGTCTGCTGGTGCGGGTGGCTGAGATGCCTCCGGCGCAGGATCCCGACTCACTGGTGCGCACGATGGGGCGGGCCGCATTCGAGAAGCTGATCGAAGCAGCACCGGAGTTCTTCGAGTACTGGACCGAGAAAAAAGCCGGCGCGACTGATCTCGGCTCGCTTGGGGACAAAATGCGCGTGGCGCGGGAGCTGGCCGAGACGGTGGCGCATGTGCGCGAGCCATTGATGCGGCGGGAAGTGGTGAACAAGATCGCGGCGCGGCTGGCGATCCGGGCCGAAGATTTCGAAAGGCTGGTTGGAAGGCAACCTGTGGTCAGGCGATGGAGCGATGGCACTGGCTCTGCTCAGGCACATAACAGAACTGCGGCGAAGCCAGCCCCTGCGCCGCCGCACGATGTGGCCATGCTTTGCCTCCTTGCTTTGCGCGACGACGACGCGCGCGGTTTTTTGCTCCAGCAGAACTGGCGTGAAGTCTTGCCCGAAGTCCAGGATGCCGATTTGCTCATGAAAATTCTGCAGTCGGACCTGCGACCGAGCGATACAACGTCGCTCAACTGTTTCCAGACAACGCTGAGCCCGGAAGAGGAAGCGCTGGTTTCGGGCTGGCTTTTGCAGAGATGTCCAGCCGATGCCGCCACTGTGGCGCGGGAATGGTGGAACGGGCTGCTGCAAGCGGGTTTGCGCCGGGAGCTTCAGGTGGCCGAGAGCCGGTTGCGAAAGCCAGACCTAACCACCGGCGAAATCATGCGTTTACAGAAACAAGTCCTTGACCTGCGTGAGCAACTCCACGACTTTCACCAGTTTTCGTCTAGCCGTGCGCACGAGACATGACCCTGCGGATTTTCCCGGTGCAAAGTCGGCGGATTCCTGACGTTTTCCCGTGAGTAAAAAGGTCAATCGGAATGGAAACGCGCGTGTCGGTCGTGCGCGCGCCGGCCATGATTTGGCGGAGCCACTTGCCAACGGAACGGGCGACAGGAAACGCAGGGGCCGTCCGCCCAAAGTGCGGGTGGAGGAAGCGGGGGAAAACAATTCCGCAACGCCGGAAGTCCGCGCAATTTCAGCCGACGATCTGCAGGCGCGCATTCGTGAGCTGACCAAACTGGCCAAGGAGCAGGGCTACGTCACCTTCGACGATCTCAATGAAGCGCTTCCCGCCGGCGTCACCGACGCGGATGAGCTGGATGCAATCCTGGCGCAACTGCGCCGGATGGAGATCGATGTCATCGAGGCCTCGGAGGTGGATCGTTACAAGGACGGGAAAAAGGAAACCGAAGAGGACGAGGAAGAGGAGAAGCCGGATACCAAGTTCGACATTCTGGACGATCCGGTGCGGATGTATCTCAAGCAGATGGGGCAGGTGCCGCTGCTCACCCGTGAGCAGGAGGTGGAGATTTCCAAACGCATCGAGGAAGCCGAGAACATGGTGCAGCAATACATCAACGGCTTCGGCTTCACCGCACGGGCTCACCTCGAGCTCGCCCAAAAACTGACTGAAGGCCGCGAACGGTTTGATCGCGTCATCCTGGACAAGAAGATCGAGAGCCGTGAGCGCTACATGAAGATGCTGCCGCGGCTTTGCCAGAAGGTGGAGAAACTTGGACGCGCGATTTGCCAGGAATACGACCAGATGCGCGAAGCTTCACCCCGCACGCTGCCGCTCCGGGCCAAGAATTTCCAGCGCTCGGTCAGCGCGCTGCAACGGCTCTATCCCCGCTTTTATTTCAAACAAAAGGTGACGGAGGAATTCGTTCATCTGGCCGACACACATTTCGCCTCACTCATGACGTTGAAATCGGAGGCGGCCAAACATGGCCGTGGTAAAGCCAAGCCGGCCGTCACCTTCGAAGAGCTGGAGCGGGAGGCGTGGCTTTCGGCGGAGGAGTATCTGGAGCAATATCACACGCTAAAGACGTGGCTGCGCAAGTCGCTCCGGGCCAAGACCGAGATGGTGGAAGCCAATCTGCGGCTCGTCATTTCCATCGCCAAGAAATACACCAATCGCGGGCTTTCATTTCTCGACCTGATCCAGGAAGGCAACATGGGATTGATGAAAGCGGTGGAGAAGTTCGAGTATCGCCGCGGCTACAAATTTTCCACTTATGCGACATGGTGGATCCGGCAGGCCATCACCCGCTCGATCGCGGACCAGGCGCGCACCATTCGCATCCCCGTGCACATGATCGAGACGATCAACAAACTGATGCGGGTGCAGAAACAGCTGGTGCAGGAATACGGGCGCGAGCCTACGCCGGAAGAAGTGGCCGAGGAAATTTTGCTGCCGGTCGATCGCGTTCGGGCCGTGTTGAAGATGGCGCAGCAGCCGATTTCGTTGCAGGCGCCGGTGGGTGAAAGCGAAGAGACAAACTTCGGCGATTTCATCGAAGACAAAGGCGCCGAAAACCCGAGCGATATGACCGCCATCGTGCTCTTGAAAGAGAAGATCAAGGATGTGCTGGAGACGTTGACGGAGCGGGAGCGGCAGGTGCTGGAGCAGCGGTTCGGCCTGGTGGATGGCTACAGCCGCACCCTGGAAGAAGTGGGCCGGCAATTCCGGGTCACGCGCGAGCGCATCCGGCAGATCGAGGCGAAGGCGCTGCGCAAGATGCGCCACCCGACGCGCATTCGGCAGCTCGAAGGATTCCTCGAGGCCGCCGAGGTGTAAGTGCAACTTCTCGTGCCGGAACGGGTTTAATTTTGCGGCATGGAACGCGAAGACGATCCGCAGCTCTGGGATTTACTCAGCCGTTCGAAGGCGCCTGAGCCGTCGCCCTTCTTCGCGCGCAATGTTGTCCGCGCCGTGCGCAATGAAAGCGCCTCCGTCAGCCCGCTTGCTTCCTGGCTCCAACTTCGCCGCCTTGTGCCGAGCTTTTCTGCGCTGGCGGCAGTTGTCATCGCCGCATTTACCTTCCATACGCTGCATCAGCAGCATCGCTCCTCGCCGGCGGGGAACCAGATGGTGGTAGCCGAGGTTTCCGATGCCGATCTTGCCACTGATCTCGATGTGCTCACTGGCGAAGACGACAGCGACGACGCGCCGCTTTTGTAACGTCGCATCGGCGCGCGGCTGTCGAAAAGCGAGCCCGTCGCAGACCCGGTGTTTGATCAAGTCACCCGTGCGGACGCCGCCCATGCGCCGACGGCGCCCGCTCGATGAAAGGGCAGATCAGTAATGGCGCCGCAAATAAATCCTACGGCCATGGTGCCAGTAATACGGTCCGTACGAGCTGTAGTATATCGTCGCCCCGTAGTACGGCGCGTAATAGGGCGCATAGGCATACGGATAGTAAGGATATCCGCATGAATAATAGGCCGGGTACGGATAGAAGCCGAAAGGCAAACCGATTCCGATATTAAAGAAAACTCTGGCCTCTGATTTCGGTGCTCCCGCCACAAGGAACCCGATCGCTACGACTGCAATCAACAGCAGTTTTTTCATTCTCTTAGCTCCTTTCGTAATGATTTAACCGAAGAGGAGCGGGGGAGTTTCGGCAACGTGTAATCAGTTTGTGCTGTGGGAAGATTCCACGGTGACACACCGACGCCAGCGCCCAGACGCTTCCGCGTAACCCGTCAGGCAGACTTCATTTCCGATGCGCTCGTATTTCGCTCGGAGAAGCTTCACGCTCTCAGCGGCGGAAGCCGCGCCTTTCCCGCCAAAAGCCAGCACGGGTCCGCCGGTAAAAAGCGGCGCGATGTAGATCTGGAATTTATCGATCAAGCGCTCCTCGAGCGCCTCGCTTAAGACTTCGCCGCCGCCCTCGATCAGCACGCTCAAGATCTCGCGCTGGCCAAGATCGCGCAGCACCGATCTCAATGATTTGCCCCGGTACAACAATGTACGGGCCCGGTTGGCGTCGCAGAAAATCGCGGCCGTTTTCGGCAGCCGCCCTGAGCGGGTAAGGACCACGCGCCACGGTTGTTTGCGGGGCGTCCCGACTCGCGCAGTCAGCCGCGGATTATCTCGACGCACAGTCTCGGCCCCCACCAGGATCGCATCCACTTCGCGGCGGAGCTCGTGCGCGTGTCTTCGTGCCGCTGGCGAGCTGAGCCAGCGCGGTTCGCCCGGCGGCCGCGTCAGCCTGCCATCGAGGCTCATGGCGCATTTGGCGATGACCAGCGGCTCGCGCGTCGCGATCCATTTGTTGAATGCTTCGTTAAGTTGGGAGCATTCGCTTTCCAGAACCCCGCTCGTAACTTCGACCCCGGCCCTGCGCAGGAGCTCCACACCGCGACCGCCATGGCGAGGGTTTGGATCAATTGCGCCAATGACGACGCGCTGCACTCCGCGCTCGATAATGTAATCAACACAGGGCGGCGTGCGCCCGTAGGTCGAGCAAGGCTCGAGTGTGACGTAAAGAGTGGCAGCCCGAGCGCTGGTGCGCAAGCACTGGACTTCGGCGTGAGCTTCGCCCGCGCGTTTGTGAAAACCGCGCGCGACAATGCGCCCTTTGCGCACCAGAACCGCGCCCACGGCCGGATTTGGACTTGTAAGACCAACGCCCTTTTTCGCCTGCGCCAGTGCGGCGCGCATGAACCTTTCGTCGGTCGAGCTCTCGCGCATTCAACGTTCTACCTGCTCCCGGCGGCAAGCGCAACGCGAGTTCGGTTTTGTGCTACGAGCGGCCTCGGTCGTTAGATGGCCTCTGGCGACCAAGGTGCCGCGAAACTCGAAACGAACGGTTTTTGCGAGCGCAACACTGTCGCTATTTCAGATCGAAGTTCGAATTCGATATGAGAAAATATGTCTCAATCCGGATCATCCTTTGAAAACGCAGGTTCTATACAAAATTCACGTTCGCAGCATGTTAGGTCGTATAGCCAGCGAGCCGTCGCCGTTGGCATCTTCCAAGCTAAACAATTTGCGCAAACAATTTCAGGAAAGGAACCAAACACACTATGAGCATTATTCGTTATCAAAATCCGGCGAGCTCGGCCCTCACTGGCCTCGATCGCCTGAGCAGTCTGCGCGATGAGCTTGACTCGCTCTTCGAACTGCCGTTCTGGTCCAATTTTCAGCGCCAGGCCCAGCTTTTCAGCGGCTGGTCTCCCGCGCTCGATATCTACCAAAACAACGACAACATCATTGCGCTGGTGGAGCTGCCCGGCATGCGCAAGGAAGACATCGAAATCTCCCTCCATGACGGCATGTTAACCATCAGCGGTGAGCGCAAGGCCGAAAGCGGCGAAGGCGAGAAAGCCGAGCGCACTGAACGTTACGTCGGCAAGTTCCGCCGCAGCGTCTCGCTGCCCAGCATGGTGGACGCAAACAAAGTCAGTGCCAATTACCGTGACGGCATTCTCACGGTCACTTTGCCGAAAGCGGAGGAAGCCAAGCCAAAGCAAATCCAGGTCAACGTCGACTAAGGAGAAAGATCAATATGAACACATTAGTTCGTGAAAATCGCGACGGCGTTCAGCAACGCTCCGAACAATTCGTCATGCCCGTAGCCAGCGTGGTGGAGGATGGCGACAACTACATCCTCAAAGTGGAAATGCCGGGCGTGAACAAAGAAGGGCTGGATATTTCGGTGGAGAACAATGAGCTGACCATCACCGGCCGGCGTTCACTGCCGGCGGTGGAGGGCACGCTCATCCATCGCGAATCGCGTTCGGAAAATTTCCGGCGCGCCTTCGAGCTCGACCCGAGCATCGATACCTCAAAGATCGGCGCGAGAATCGAGCAGGGCGTTCTCACCCTCACGCTGCCCAAAGCGGAGCAGGTCAAGCCGCGCAAGATTCAGGTCCAGTAAATCGCGACCGCATCAATTCCAAAAGGCCGCCCGCCCGCAAGGTGCGCGGCCTTTTTGCTTTTTGCTTTTTGCTTGGCGAAGCCAGGCCGCCGCTTTAGTTAAAGTTCGACATTATGCCCGCTAAAACCGAAGAGAAGCCAAGCGTGGACAAGCTCACTGCTGCTCGCGACAAAAACCTCGACCTCGCCATCCAACAAATCGCGAAGGATTACGGCGACGGCGCGATCATGCGCTTGGGCGACGAGAAAATCGTCGATATCGATGTTATTCCTACGGGCAACATTCTCATCGATCGCGCACTGGGCGTGGGCGGGTTTCCGCGCGGCCGGGTGGTGGAAGTCTTCGGGCCGGAATCATCGGGCAAAACGACACTCACACTCACCGTTATCGCCCAGGCGCAGAAGCGCGGCGGACTCGCTGCCTTCATCGACGTGGAGCACGCGCTCGACCCGCAATACGCGCGCAAGCTCGGGGTGAATCTCGACGATCTGCTCGTGTCGCAGCCGAGCTCGGGCGAAGAAGCGTTGCGCATTTGCGAGACGCTCGTGCGCTCCAACGCGCTCGATGTCATCGTGCTCGATTCGGTCGCGGCGCTGGTGACGAAAGCGGAGCTCGAGGGCGAAATCGGCGACACGACCGTGGGGGCGCAAGCCCGGCTGATGAGCGCAGCCTTGCGCAAACTCACCTCGCTCATTTCCAAGGCGCGCACCTGCTGCATTTTTACCAACCAAATCCGCGAGAAAATCGGCGTCATGTTTGGTAATCCGGAAACGACACCGGGCGGCAAGGCATTGAAATTTTACGCCAGCGTCCGCTGCGACATCCGCCGCATCGGCGCCATCAAACAGACCGATGGCGTCGTCACCGGCAATCGCACCCGCATCAAAGTGGTGAAAAACAAAGTCGCGCCGCCATTCACCGAAGCCGAGTTCGACATCATGTACAACGAGGGGATCTCCTCCGCCGGCGCGCTGCTCGATCTCGCGCTTGAGCAGCAGATCATCGAGAAACGCGGTTCCTGGTTGAGCTACAAAGGCACGCAGCTCGCCCAGGGCCGCGACGCAGCCAAAGACGCGCTCAAAGCCGACCCAAAGCTCTACGAGGAAATCGAAGCGCAGGTCAAAGCCAAGCTGGACCAAGAGAAGTAGCAGGCACCCCTGTAGCGGCGGTCTGTGACCGCCGACTCCAACTTGCCATAAACTGCGCGCGTCGGCGGTCATAGACCGCCGCTACAGAGCGCGCTAATTTGTTCTCGCCAATGACGAGCGCCGACATCCGCCAGAGCTTTCTCGATTTCTTTCGCGAGAAACAGCACACCATTGTGCCTTCATCCTCACTTCTGCCGGACGCGCCTAATCTTCTCTTCACCAACGCCGGCATGAACCAGTTCGTGCCCATTTTTCTCGGCCAGCAAAAGCCGCCGTGGACGCCGGCGCGCGTGGCGGACACACAGAAATGTATCCGCGCCGGCGGCAAGCATAATGACCTGGATGACGTCGGGCTCGACACCTATCACCACACGTTTTTCGAGATGCTCGGCAACTGGAGCTTCGGCGATTATTTCAAGCGCGACGCGATCGAGTGGGCCTGGGAGCTGGTCATTGAGCGCTGGAAATTTCCGCCCCCACGGCTTTACGCCACCGTTTACAGGCCGGGACCTGACGAGCCATCGGAGTTCGACCAGGAAGCGCATGACCATTGGGCGCGCTTGTTCGAAAAGGCCGGTCTCGACCCGGCGGTGCACATCGTTAACGGCAATAAGAAAGACAACTTCTGGATGATGGGCGACACCGGCCCGTGCGGTCCGTGCAGCGAGCTGCACGTCGATCTCACACCTGGAGGCGACACTCGCGGCTCGTTAGTCAACGCCGCGGACCCGCGCTGCATCGAAATTTGGAATCTCGTTTTCATCCAGTTCAATGCGAACGCCGACGGCACTTTCACGCCATTGCCTGCCCGCCACGTCGATACCGGCATGGGCTTCGAGCGAGTCACTGCGATTATCCAAGGCACGAAAAATCTCAGCGATTTTTCCGGCACTATCTCGAACTATGAGACGGACGTTTTTCGTCCGATCTTCGATCAAATCGAAAAACTCAGCGGCAAGAAATACGCGAGGACCCTCTCGGGAATGGTCGGTGCGTCCGGGCCGGGCAGGGTGGGCGTGCCGCCCACCGTTGAAAGCGTCTCGCCTGAACAGTCTTTCGGGCAACCCGCAGCCAGGCAAAAGAGCGCGCCGCAAGATGGGCCGCTCGGCGGGCAAGATGCCCACCCTACCGGAAACGACCTCGAGTCTGCGGGCGAACAGCTTGCCATCGACGTGGCCTTCCGTGTCATCGCCGATCATATCCGCACACTGAGCTTCGCGATTGCGGATGGCATTCAGCCGAGCAACGAAGGTCGCGGCTACGTCCTGCGTCGCATTTTGCGACGCGCGGTGCGTTACGGACGCGCGCTCGGTTTTCACGAGCCGTTCTTCTTCAAATTGGTTGACGTGCTCGTCCCCAGCATGGGCGATGTCTTTCCCGAGCTTCGCGAAAAACAGCAGCTCGTGCGCGAGACAATTCGGCGTGAAGAAGACTCCTTCAACAAGACCCTCGACCGCGGCATCGAGCTCTTCGAGCGCGAGGTGGCGAACCTCCTTTCGGGTAGGGTGGGCGTCCCGCCCGCCGGTTCGGGCATCTTGCCCGAACGAACTTTTGATCGCAGCGAAGGCGTTCACTACACCCGCCGCCGGCGCCTTCCCCACTTCGAGCAACCCTGGGCAATCTACGCCATAACCATTTCGACCGCGGCCCACCGCAAACTGACCCCGGCATCGCGCACCATCGTTCTGGAGGCGTTGCGCCATTTCGATAATTCGCGCTACACGCTGATCGCCGCCTGCGTGATGCACGATCACATCCACATGCTGCTCCAGCCATGGGTCAAGCAGCAGAACGAACGTGAGGAGGCGGTCTTCTGGTCGCTTGGCGAACTGATGCATTCGATCAAATCGTTCACTGCAAAGCAGATCAACAAGGCGGAAGGCACAACGGGCGCAGTATGGGAGCACGAGCGTTTTGATCGATACGTTCGTGGCGACCGGGACCTCGAGGAGAAATTTAGATACATTGTGACCAATCCCGAGCGCGCCGGCCTGGGGACTGATTACCCGTGGGTCTGGACTCAAGAAGATCGTTCCGGCAGGATGCCGGAACCGGCGGGCGGGACGCCCACCATACCCGAGAGCACACAACAACCACGTATTATCTCCGGCGACTTTGCCTTTCGTCTTTATGACGAGCAGGGGTTTCCTCTCGACCTGACCGAGTTGATGGCGCGCGAGCGCGGATTCAGCGTCGATGTCGCGCGCTTTGAGCAATTGATGGACGAGCAGCGTGAGCGCGCGCGTAAGGCGCAAAAAAAACAGGTCATCAGCGTTGAAGATGGGAAGCTTGATTTCGCGCCGACGAAGTTCCTTGGTTACGACTTTCTCGAGACCGAAGCAGTAGTGGAAGCGGTGCTGCCGGGACGCTCGCCTGGCGAGTTGAACATCGTGCTCGACCGCACTGTGTGTTATGCCGAAATGGGTGGACAGATCGGCGACCGCGGCCTGCTTCATGTGCCGGGACATGATCGGACGGAAGTGGGTCAGCTGGCGATTGCAGATACGCAGAAGCGTGGGCATGTTTTCGTGCACATCAGCAGTTTGCGCGAAGGACGTGCGCCGGAGCCGGGTGAAGCGGTGCGCGTGTCGGTTGATGCGGGGCGGCGTGATCCCATACAACGGCATCACACCGTAACGCACTTGCTGCATTGGGCGTTGCACGAAGTGGTTTCGCGCGACGCGGTGCAGAAGGGGAGCTACGTCGGGCCGGAAAAATTGACGTTCGATTTCTCCGGCGGCGCGCTTACGCCCCATCAGGTGCGCGAGGTGGAGAAGCTGGTGAACGAGCGCATCGCGGAGAACGCGCCCGTGTCATTGACGGAAATTCCGTACGCGGAAGCGAAGCAGCGCCCGGATATCCAGCAGTTCTTCGGCGACAAATACGGCGACCTTGTTCGCGTGGTGCAGATCGGTGGCGAGCCCCAGCAGTTGAACGGTTACTCGATGGAACTTTGCGGCGGCACGCACGTGCGGCAGACCGGCGACATTCAGTTCTTCAAGATCGTGAGTGAATCGGCCATTGCCGCAGGCATTCGGCGCATCGAAGCAGTCGCCGGCGACGAGGTGATGAATTGGGCTGAACGCGAAGCCGCCAAGCAGGACGAGAAGTTCGCGATCTTGTTGCGCAAGAAGTCCGGGCTCGATCCGCTCAAGAAGTTCGCACGCAGCGGCGCATTCCCGGCCGTGAGTTCAATTAAAGCGCGTGCGGCGCAGCTTAAACAACTGGAGACCGCGGTTCACGACTGGGAAAAGCAGCAAACGAAAGCTGCGGAAACGGAGCTGCGTCATCGCGCTTCGGCTATCGCCGAGGAGCTGGCAAGACAAAATGCGTCCAGTGCTGCGATCATCAGCGAACTGCGTGATGCGGACGCGACGCTCCTGCAAGCCGTCGTCGATCGCCTCAAATCAAAATTGCCGGTGCCGATTCTTCTCGCCGGCGCAATCAATGGCCGGGTTGATCTTGTCGCGAGCGTGCCCAGCACGATGACAGAGAAGCTGCGTGCCAACGATCTCGTGCAGGAGATTGCAAAACTTGTCGGCGGCAAAGGCGGCGGGCGTCCCGACAATGCTCGCGGTTCGGGCAAAGACACGAGCAAGCTGCCCGACGCGCTCGCTAAAGCGCGGGAGCTGATTGCGAGCGCAGTTTAAGGAGCGCTGTTGCAGATGCCGCCGCGCGTCGCCCGGTTACCCCGGCAACAACAGCGTAATCAGCGCCGTCGCTCCCACACCCAGGACAAGAATCACGAGATAGGCGGTGCCGCCGAGGAAAAATTTCAGCATCGAAAAGAACCAGCCCTGGCGGTAAACGGCACGAATCGACAGCAAAACCTGCACGAAAGCGGCCGTGGCCAGAACGCCGATCACCGCGCCGAATGACTCCGGCAGCCAGCGCGCCGCCGCCATCGCCAGCAACGTAATCACGACCACCGCCAAGTAGGCAAAAGTATGAATATGGAGCGCGTAGATGAGATGCTCGACATAGAAGCGCCGCTGTCGCAGATAAAGCACCTTGAGCACAAAGGCGAAGAGCGGAATACAGCAGAGCATCATCGTGGGGATGTTGTCCCGGAGTGTGGCCAGGAACAGCTGGGATTTCGTTCCACCCGAACCGATTTTCTCTTTGATCCGGGTTTCCATCCAGGTTTCAAACTGGTTCTTTCGCTGCCGTTCAATCTCCCCGCCGGATGCATTCTGCGGAGATGCCGTCTCAGTCGGAGTCGCCGGGATTGTCGAGGGCGAAGGCGACGGCAGATTTTCCGCAGGCGCCGGCGTTTCTTTTGTTTTTGAATCGTCGCTTGGCGTGGGGATCTGCGCGAACCGTTCAAGCGCGGCATTCACCTTCGCGCGATCGCTCCTCTTGAGCTTTTCTTTCATGCTCGCGCGAATGAGCGTGCTAAGCGCATCTTGCATGCGCTTGCGATCGTCATCGCTGGTAGTGCCGCTGGCGGCGGCGAGTCTTGCCCGCGCATCTTCGAGCTTTGCCCGCTCGTCGTCACTCAGCCCTATGCCGGGCGCCGCCAGCTTCGCCAGGGCCGCATCGACCTGCGCACGATCTTTCATATCAAACTGGACGGCGTCGGCCGGATTGAAGTGGATCAATTTCGCCAGCAGAAAGAAGACGATGCTTGCAAGCAAATAGAGCCGCAGCGGGTGCACGTATCGCACGCGCCGGCCGGCGTTAAAGTCATTCGTTAACTTCCACGGTCGTGTCAGCAGCACACCCAGAGTGCCGAGAATTTTCGCATCCCAGCTTAGAAACGAATCGGCCGCGTCCAGGAGCACGCGCCAGAGCGAGCGCCGATAATCCACCGCATGCTGGCCGCATTGCGCGCAGAAGGGCCCCGCCAGCGGCGCGCCGCAGTTCTCGCAGTTCCGCAACGGCGCCCCAATCGGCTTGCGCCGGCGCGAGAAGAACCGCCGCCGCGGCGGCTCGAGCACAGAGCTTATGGCAGCTTCAGCACCGATGACGCGCGCCTGTTCGTCCATGCCAGAGCAAACGTAAAGAGTTTGCCCTGGGGCGTCGATGGTGAATCATCTTGTCGCCAAGCTAACGCGCGCATAAACCACGTGTTGATCGATTCAGGAGGCAGAATGACATCAGCGCACCGAACTCAACCTTCCCCCTGGCAGCCAGTGTGAGCTCGCTCTTTCGTAAAAAAAGCCCCGAGCTTCTCATGCGGGAAGCTGACGCTCCGGAGCGGCGATTGAAGCGCTCGCTCTCCGCCCTTGACCTCACTGCTCTCGGCATCGGCGCAATCATTGGCACCGGAATCTTTGGCCTTACCGGAACAGCGGCAGCAGGAGAACAAACCGCTGCCGCCTCAATCTGGAAGACACCGCTCCTGAGTTTCGTGCAGGCGTGGATCTCGCACGCCGACCTTGCCTTTGGCCGACCCGGCGCTGGTCCCGCCATCATGTTGTCCTTTATTGTCGCCGCCGTCGCCTGTGGCTTCGCCGCGCTCTGTTATGCCGAGCTAGCGGCCATGATACCTGTCTCCGGATCGGCTTACACTTACTCCTATGCCACACTCGGAGAGATTATCGCATGGATCATCGGCTGGGACCTCATTCTCGAATACGCCGTCGGCAACATGGCTGTCGCGGTCGGCTGGTCAGGTTACTTCATTAAACTCTGCGGCAGCTTGTTCGGACTTAAGTTCCCGTTATGGCTTGTCACCGACTATACGACCGCAATGAATACTCTCGCCAAAGGTGGCGATGCGCTTCTGGACTACTCGTCGACAACGTTGCCGCAAATCGCCGGGCACCCTCTCGCGATCAATCTGCCAGCTCTCATCATCGTCATTCTGGTCACTGTGATCCTGGTCTATGGCATTCGCGAGAGCGCAACTACGAACACAACCATTGTCATCGTCAAGGTTGCAGTCGTCATCTTCTTTATCGCCTTTGGCTCCTTCATGATCAACCCTACTAACTGGCATCCTTTCGTTCCCAGTGGTTTTTCGGGGGTCATGAGTGGCGCAGCCATTGTTTTCTTCGCGTACATCGGATTTGATGCCGTCTCTACTACGGCAGAAGAAACGAAGAATCCACAGCGGGACCTTCCCATTGGCATGATCGCGAGTCTCATCATCTGCACGCTACTTTATGTTTTGATGTCGGGCGTCCTTACCGGCATAAAGAAATACTCAGTCTATCTCGGCGACTCCGCGGCTGTAGCGACTGCCTTCGCCAGCAAACCCTGGGCGCAGGCTCTCGTTAGCGCCGGCGCCCTCGCGGGCATGACATCGGTGCTGCTGGTTTTCCAGCTCGGCCAGCCGCGCATATTCATGGCCATGGCACGCGATGGCCTTTTGCCGCCTTATTTTGCGCGCATTCATCCGCGCTTCCGCACCCCACACATTACTACCATCTGGACCGGCATCATTGTCGGCGGCGTTGCCATGCTTACCGATATCGGTTCTCTTTCCGACCTTACTAATATCGGCACACTCTTCGCCTTTGTTCTAGTTTGCATCGGTGTCATTGTCCTCCGCCGCACTGATGCGAGCCGGACGCGGCCGTTTCGGGTTCCGCTGGTTCCGCTATTTCCCGTCCTTGGAGTGCTCATGTGCATTGGATTGATGTTTAGCTTGCCGCTGGAAACCTGGGTTCGCTTTTTCGTTTGGCTTATCGTCGGGTTACTCATCTACTTTTTTTACGGAGCTGGCCATAGCAAACTTGGGCGGGGCATTGAAGTTGGTGATACAGAAGCCATCGTGCCGCCGATCGTGAAGACGTAGCTCTGCTGCTGCCCGCGCGAGCGCGCGAGCTGAGCCAGGGAACATCACATTGCTCCCTGTTGAAACCAGAGCCGGCAGAGTAGCTCGCATATTATCGAGAAAGAGTGAAAGTAGTTCTCTGATGCCCGAAGACGTTCCACCTGGCGTAACGCCGTTTGTTTTCTCCGATCCGCACGGAAAACGCTGGCCGCGTCTGCGTCTCATTCTGCTCACCGGCAGCGTTCTTTTATTTTTCGGCGTGGTTCTTTTCGTCCAGACCTTGTTTGTCGCGCCGCAGATGACGGTGCCATTTTCCTTGCGTCAGTTAAAAGGCCAGTTGAAATCCTTGCAGAAGCAAAACCCGGCTGGACAACAGCCGAGCTCGCTTCTGTGGCAGAAATTTCAGGCCGCCCGGCAGGCCGCGAAGCAGGCCGCGCAAGGCGGAGCCAATCAACCATCTCCAACTCCGGCGAAACCGCGTCGTAAACTACCCGATAACGAAGTCCGGCTTGCCTTCTATACGAATGGCGATCCGTACAGCTACGCTTCTCTCGAGCAGCACGCCGCGTCTATTACTCATCTTTGTCCGGATTGGATGTCAGTAGTCAATGGAACGGGAGATTTGCAGATTGATCCCGATACCCGGCTTCCCCGGTTCGCTCAAAGTAAAGGCATAGCGCTCATGCCGCTGCTGACTAACCTCGTCGGTGACGTCTGGCAGCCCGAAGCCGTCGAGAACATCGCCAATGGCCCACCTGCCCGGCAGCAAAAGTTCATTAACAATGTGCTCACGGCGTTGCGCGACGTTAAAGCCGCCGGCGTGGTAGTGGACTGGGAGCAACTAGACCCCGCTTACAAAAAAGAGTTTACTTCGTTACTGGAGAAGTTCGCCGGTGCCCTACATGCCGACGGCCGCCAACTATGGCTGTGCGTTTCACCTGGACAGGAGCTCGACTATGTGGACTTCGATGAACTGTCGGATTACGTCGACCGGTTTGTCGCGCTCTTATTCGACGAAACCTCCGATATTGATCCGCCGGGACCACTCAGTTCCCGAGGATGGTTCGAAGGCTGGTTGCACGTGCTGCTGGAGGATTCCGATCCGCAACAATGGGTCATCGTCCTCGGTAGTTACGGATACGACTGGGTCGTCGGCGGGAAGCAGGCTGAACTAATTAGCTTTCCCGAGGCCATGAGTCGCGCCAGGGGCGCCGACGTTGCTTCCGCGGAAGTCAAAGGACCAGACTACAGCCCTTACTTCTACTATGAAGATGGAGACAAGGAGCACGCGGTCTGGTTTCTGGACGTTGTCACTTTCCTTAATGAACTGCGCGAGGTGCGCGGGAGCAAAGCGGGCGGCTTCGGCGTTTATCGTCTGGGCACAGAGGACGCGGCCATCTGGGACGCATTAAACATTGCACCGGCCTTGAAGATTGACCCCCAGACGCGTCCACTTCTTGAGACTCTGCGCGGCACGGATACCATCGCCGATGTCGGCGAAGGCGAGATTGTGACCGTGGACGAAAGCCGCGCCGATGGCCGGCGCACGCTTGCCCTGGACAAGGAAGGTTATCTTAACGCCAGATACACCACGTTTCCTGAGTTTCCCACGCTCTACCACCAGGGCGAAGGCGGCCCGCACGAGGTAGCTCTCACTTTCGATGATGGACCTGATCCGATCTGGACGCCCAGGATTCTCGATATCCTCAAAGAAGCCAATATCAAGGCTGCCTTTTTTGTTGTGGGAGCCAATGCTGAACGCTATCCGGGTCTGGTCCGACGAATAGTTAATGAAGGTCACGAGATCGGCAACCATACCTATTATCATCCGAACCTGGCGCTATGCTGGCCCGAGCACATCCGTCTGGAGCTGAACGCGACGCAGTTGCTCATCCAATCGCTTACCGGTCGAGCTACCACTTTGTTTCGCCCGCCCTATGCCGCGGATACGCAACCTTCCGCGCTCGCGGACTTGAATCCCTTGCTGGTGGCGCAGGAGCTTAACTACCTTTGCGTCCTGGAAAATATAGACCCGCAGGATTGGGCGCGTCCTGGAGTGGATATTATTCTGCAGCGGGTCAAGCAGCAGCGGCACGATGGCAGTATTATTCTGCTCCATGATGCTGGGGGCGATCGCGCGCAAACCGTCGAAGCGCTGCCGCAAATCATCAGCTACCTTCAGGCGCGAGGCGACGCGATTGTGCCGTTAAGTAAGCTGCTGGGCACAACGCGCGACGCCCTTATGCCGCGGCTAGTTGGCGGGCCGAGTATGTCGCATTATATCAGCAGCAGCGGCTTTCGACTGTTTCACGCGCTGCAAGAGTTCCTCTGGGCATTCATGATTGTCGCCACTGCCCTGATTATAATCCGGACCTTGATAGTCATCTATCTTGCTTCTCGATTTAAAAGGATGCGCGAAAGTAGCGTAACGGACGGAGCTAGTATCGTCATCGCCGCATTTAACGAGGAGAAGGTAATCGGGGAAACGTTGCGCTCATTACTCAGGACCGATTTTCAAGGTCAGCTTGAAGTCATCGTTGTTGATGACGGATCGGCGGACGCGACAGCTCTTGTAGTGGAGAAGATGGCTGAGCCGCGATTGCGACTGATCCAACAGGACAACCGCGGCAAGGCCCGGGCCTTACAGCGCGGCATCGCGGAAGCGCGGCACGACTTGATCGTGTTCGTTGATGCGGACACTCATTTTCAGCGCGACACGCTTTCTCAGCTGTTAGCCCCGTTCGCGGATCCCGCAGTCGGCGCTGTTTCTGGTCACGCCAAAGTAGGAAACTTGCGAAGCTTCATCGCTCGTTGTCAAAGTCTGGAGTATATCGTTGGTTTCAATCTGGATCGACGCGCTTACACCAAGTGGGACTGCATCACGGTCGTTCCGGGCGCGATCAGCGCCATCCGCAAGCAAGCTATTCAACGCGCCGGAGGTTTAAGCCTGGAGACACTGGCGGAAGATACTGATTTGACCCTTGCTTTGCACAAGCAGGGGACGCGCATTGTTTATGTGCCAGACGCAGTCGCGTGGACAGAAGCGCCCGAGACGGTGCGGGCCTTGTCTCGACAAAGATTTCGCTGGGCCTACGGGACGCTGCAATGCTTGTGGAAGTATCGTGATATGGTTTTTAACCCGAAGTGCGGCGCGCTTGGCTGGTTTAGTTTGCCTAGTATCTGGTTTTTTCAGATTATTCTTGTTGCGATTACCCCCGCGGTGGACTTGTTCCTCATTCTATCACTTCCCTTCGGCGCCTGGCGCGATGTTCTCCCTTTCGTGATTGTTTTTCTGAGCACTGATGTCATCCTCGCCACACTAGCCTGCCTGCTCGAAGGAGAAAATGCATTGCAGGCCTGGCGCATCATCCCTATGCGTCTGATCTATCGGCCGATGCTGAGCTATTGCATCTGGAAAGCTATTCTGCGCGGAATCAAAGGCGCTCTTGTTGGCTGGGGTAAACTGGAGCGCACTGCTTCCGTGCCGGTGCGGGTATCGTAACTACCGATGAGATACTCGACCGCGTATGATCGTAATCGAGTAGGGAGGTAATTGGCAGGCAGCACTGGCTGGGCGACGAATGCTTACCGGAGGAATACTTCGCGAAGGATACCCGTTCGGTCCATCATCATGCCAGAGGTACTGATTGCTCGAGAACTGCACAGTCTCGAGCATCCCGGTAAACTTCAGAGGAGAGGGAACGTCAGAAAACTGGAACTGCGGGTGAAGTGTGGCAGGGTGTGTCTGGTCTTTGTTGATCGCTAGTAAGGCCCATTGCTTGTCTGGCCGCCGCACTGCATAAACAGATATTGCCGAACTGCTCGGGTTTATGGTTACGGCATAAACTTGCTGGATCTTATTAACTGGCTGCATCCACTCGCGTGAAAAAAGAAGGGCGCTGTAGTATGTAGATATACGGTGAAGACGGCGGCGATTGGGATCGATCTGCAACATCATCAAGTTACCCCAGGAACACTTCAACTCGTCCTCGAGGTAATTAGGCTCATAGCCGTAAAGGTAAGCTTTGTTGCCGCCCGCGGTAAGAAAGGTTCCGACCGCGTCGGCATACAAGAGCGCGCCTTCCAGGCCCACTTCAGGACGGCCAGCGAAAACCGAGTACCCGATTTCTGTCATGAGCCACGGAATATCGGAGGGGACGCCGTCAACACGCAAACTGGATAACATCTGGCGAAGCCGCTCCGGGACCTGCTGCAACTGCGGCGCTGCCTCCGCGCAGACATCATCGATGGGATAGTACTCGAACGAGAAGAAGTCGAATGGAACGTTGTGCGCGCGAACGAAGCGGAGGAACCGGTTCATCCAGGATCGATTTCCGGAGCGATCCGGCCAGGTGAGCAGTTTGTCTTCGAAGTTTTGGAGACTCGGTCCGCCGAGTCTCAGGTCAGGGGCAATGGCTCGCAGCCGAGCGGCAACTCCCGTGTACAACGCTGCGTAATCTTCCGGTGAGCACCATTGACCATCAGGCTCCTCCCCTAGCTCAACTCCTTCAAGCGAATACTTTCTCGCGAGGAGGTACTCGATCTCGGCTGCCGCGTTATCTGGAGTATCGTAAAGTACTCCAACCGGCACGAGCACAGGCAACTGATTTGTGAGCTTACTTCGCAGGATGAAGTCAAGACCGGGTTGCTCGGTGTTGAAGTCAATATCTTGTGCGCGGTGCCACTGGTCCGTGGAAGAAACGTAAACGATGCTTTGACCATGTCGGTCTGGAGCATGATGAACTGAATCGACCAGTTCGCCATTCTCGCGCTTTACCCCTACTTCTATCTCGCGAACGGCGAAGCCGAGCTTATCCCGCACGTCGGTTGCTTGTTGGTTTGCGTGCGAACTCCGGGTCATAAGAACCCGCACAAATCGGGCGGGCGTCGCGCCAAGCTGGACAATCTGCACGGGAACTACGCCTTTATTCACTTCCCCACGCGGAAAACAACTCCAGTCGTCTTTGTCATCCACATGTGAATGCATCGGGTCGTTACCCGGCCAGTATTGGACCTGAAACTGCTGCGGGTAAGGTTCTCCCCAATGAATCCGGATAGAATCAACTTCTTGCAGGGATCCAAGGTCAACTACTATCCACTGCGGATGGGCTTCTTCCGGCTCACTCGTGTAGTAAGGATCAAGGTAAGGGTTGCTTTTCCAGAACGAGTCCGGGTCACCATCAGTGATACGTGAGTAGCCATCGTCATTTGCCTGGTCGATGGTATTGCCGCGGCGGGGTAACCTGTAACCATATGATAGTTGAATGGGGGCAGCCAGTGAGCTGTCCGAAGTCCAATAGCCGCACGAATGATCGGCGTCGCTCCAACTGCCGCGTGGATTCCAATGCCAGGCTTGGTCACCCAGCTCAGTGCGAAGCCGGTACGTGAGTGGCCCAAGGCCGGCAGAGAGCATCGTCGCGATATTCTTTTGTGACAGCATCTCCATGCATTGGCCGTATTCATGACCATCTACTCCGCCGCCAAGCGACTGCTTCGGGTTACACTGGTTCACGTACTGGCCGGCCTGAACTGTGACGATAACTGAGCGCGCATCGTCTCCGGCGCTGCGCCCGATCATTGCCATCCCTAAGACTGTGACGCAAACTGCCACTGCGCCGATTAAGCAAGGCCGTGAAAGCATGCGAAGCTACTTCAAAGTCGCCTTACTCCTGCTGACAGCGGGATTGGCGGCATGCCATCAGCGCCGGCCCGCAAAACAGCCGCCTTTCGACGGTCCGGTAGAGGTAGTTATGCCAAAGCATGGCGCCTACACCGGAGCTTTCATCGATTTCGGTGAGGCGGAAGAGGATGTCACCCTGGAGACGATCGAAGCATTCGAGAACATGGTGGGCAAGCATCAGGCGATTATTGCCTCATCGAGCTACTGGGGCGAACAGGATTTTCCGGCGCGAAACCTCACTGTTATCTGGCAGCATCGTTCATTACCGCTGGTCTTTTGGTCGCCCTGGGATCGACCCTATGAGCAGAACATGGGGCCGGATCGTTTCAACCTCACATCCATTATTGCCGGCACGTGGGACAAGTACATTGATGGCTGGGCCGACGCCGCGAAAGCGTTTGGCAAACCGATGGTCGTGGTTTTCGCTAATGAAATGAACGGCGACTGGTTTCCGTGGTCGGGCACTTACTATGGCGGGAGCGAGCCGGCCAACGCTGACAATACAAAATGGCGCGGGCCGGAAACGTTCAAAGCAGCCTACCGGCACGTAGTCGATCGAGTTCGGACGCGCGGAGCGACTAATATCAAATGGATGTTCCATACGAATAACTACTCTTATCCGCTCGATACCTGGAACTTTGCTCCGGCCTATTATCCCGGCCCGGAGTACGTGGACTGGCTGGGACTTAGTGTTTACGGACAGCAGTTCAAGGATGAACCGTGGGCCGACATTCCATCTCTGGTTGACTGGCCTTACGAGGAAATGAGCAGACTGGACGCGAATAAGCCGATCATGATTGCGGAATGGGGTACGGGCGAGTTTCCCCACTCCGGGAACAAAGGAGATTGGGTGAGGCAGGGACTGGAACTTTTCCGCACGAGATACCCGCGTCTGAAAGCAGCGGTTTACTGGCATGAACGCTGGCAAAATGAAGATGGCTCTTATAGTAACCTGCGGGTCAACTCATCCGTTGAATCGCTCAGAGCTTATCGCGCGGGAGTAGCTAATCCGGATTGGCTGGGCGAGCTTATTCTGCGGCCATTGCCGAAGCAGTAGCCGGGTCGCTCGTCACCCGGCTTGTTACTCACTAGATCTTCTTCCGCAAATCAAGCAGTAGCTTCCAATCACCATTCAGGTCACCTGCCAGATCATAAGGTAGATGCCGCGCTGCCTGAGATTACCTCGCTCTTCCGAGTAGTCGCCGTAGGTATAGGCTAGATCGCCGGAACTACTCACTTCAGCTCCATTCACGTGCGAAACCACTTTGCCGTGTTCGGAGCCAAGCATGACCTGCGCGGCGGCAACGCCGACGGCGGGAAAGGATTTGTCCCGCAGAATCCGAATTTCCGGCGCGGCAAAATCGAGGAGGGCTTGTCCGACGTCCTCTCGTGCGGCCGTGGAGAAAGTCAGGGCGGCTTTGCGGTAACGCCGCCGCGATTCAGAGGCCGACCGCTCTACGGCAGCTGCATCTGTGGGCAGAACCTGAAGCGGGGGAGGTTGTTTGTTCGGTTGCGAATTAGCGGTACCAAGATCAAGCGCGATCTTCCACTGGCCGCCGGAGCGTTTGCGCCAGATAGTGACATAATTGCCGAAGTCAGCGGAGCCGGCTCCATTCTTCTTTTGCAGCTCCCAAGGTCCGGTGGTGTAACCCAGGTCCCCGGCGAATGCAGCAGCGGCAAAGATCGGTTGCCACATGAGAGTTCCGGCCCATTCCTTGCGTCCGCTCCAATATTTCTTCCCATTTACAGGGGCGGGGGCAAAGGCGATGCCGTCTTCCGCGAAGTAGGCCAGGCACGCCGCCGGCATTCCCTGCTCAACGGAAAGAGCTGAAAACTCGCAATCGCGCCTGGCGATCTCCCGCGCAGCCGCGGTGGTATCAATCTCGGCCGCTTTCGAGCTCGGGAGTGCAAGAAAAATCACCGCATTAAACAAAATTAGCGTTTGGCGGCGTTTCATTTGTCAAACGACCGTGAAGGGTCATGGAGAATGTCGTCGCCCATGAAGATTGGAAAGTTTGTTTTTCGGAACTCGCGCCCGGACTCCTCCTTTTTGCCCGGCAATGGGTCGGCAGTGTGGCCGATGCTGAGGACGTGGTGCAGGAGGCTTTCGTGCGCTTCTGGCGACGCGATCTCAGCATTCGTAATCGCGCCCTGCTTTATTCGGCTGTGCGCTCGGCCGCGCTCGACCTCATCCGGCGCGATAGTCGTCGCGCCCGACGGGAGACGGCAGCGTTTGGGGAGGCAGAGCGGACGGTGCAGCCGCAATTCGAACAATTGGATGATTCGCAGCGTGAACTGGCCCTTGCCGTGGATCGCCTGCCGCGGGAGCAGCGCGAAGTGTTGGTCATGAAAATCTGGAGCGAGATGACCTTCGCTGAGATCGGGGAAACACTGGAAATTTCGCAGAATACAGCGGCTTCGCGATACCGCTACGCGCTGGCCAGCTTGAAAAAAAGTTTGCACGCTGAGCGTGCCACATCGGGCGCCCCGGATACATCGACACCATGAACGATTTTGCCGAACTCGAAAGTGAGCTGACGAGATTGCGCCCGGCCAGGCCGTCAAACGGACTACTCGTGCGCGTCGAAATGGCATTGGCCGATGCAGGAAAAATTCGCGACAAGGTCATCACGCCACATCGTTTTCGGGTGAACTGGATTGGACTTGGAGTGGGAGTAGCAGCCGCGGCCACGGTGCTGATTTTGGCGCGCGTGGATTACCACCCCTTGACGACGCACCAGATGGCCTCGGCCGCGCCCGTTCTGCAACAGAGCGCCGCCCGACTACCCGATTACCGCGCGGCCGGACTGACCCGGGTGGTTTACAACAAGCGGGATGAAGGGCTGATCTTTCCCGCTGGCTCTGCTGAGCCGTTGCGGCGCATCCGCACGACAAAGCGCGAGACCTTGCACTGGCAGGACCAGCAGAGCGGGGCGCAACTTCAAGTGTCCTATCCCGCCGAAGAAGTCATGCTCATCCCCGTCTCAGGTCAATGAGTGCCCGAATGTAACTCCTAACAATTCACAACTACTTATGAAAACACCGGCTATCGTTCTATCAACTGCGACAGCGTTTCTACCGCTCACAGCTCTTGCTCAACCATCCGCGCCAGCTGCTCCGGCGATCTCGCCAGCCGCGCCGAATCCACCGGCCCCGCCTGCGCCGCCAGGGCCGCCTCGGCGCGAGCGCGAACCGAAGGTGCCGGTGACTTTTCTCGGAGTAGAGACTTCGGGTGTGCCCAGCGTCTTGTGCGATCAGCTCGGCTTACCCAAGGGTTTTGGGCTGGTAGTTGACTATGTCGTTCCGGATGGCCCGGCAGCCGCGGCCGGCGTGCAGCAGAACGACATCATCAAGATGCTGAATGACCAGATACTTACTGATCCCGACCAGCTCGCCAAGCTCGTGCGCAGCTATACTGAGGGAACAACCGTCACGTTGACTCTATTGCGAAAAGGCCAGGAGCAGAAGGTCACGGTGAAGCTGGCGAAGAAGGAGGTGCCGCGTCGTCATGCCGATCTTGGGCATATGCCAGGGAACTGGCACTTTGATTTCGACGATCTCGGGGACCTTGGGGATATGAAGGAGCGAATGAAAGAACAGATGAGCCAGCTCAAGGAACAGCTTGGCGAGCTGAGTAATGAGAACACAGGAATCATTCATGATGCGGTCGCGCGTGCGCGCGACGAGGCACGCCGCGCCGCGGAGGAAGCGCGGCGTGTGGCGGGCCAGATTCGCACCACCACACGCGACAATGGCGCACTGGCACAAACCACCATCGACCTGGGAAAAGCGCAGATTGTTTTCTCCGATGACAAGGGCGAGCTTCGCATCGAAAGCAAGGACGGGAAAAAGCTGCTCACGGCCAAGGATCCGCAGGGCAAGTTACTCTTCAGCGGGCCAGTCGAAACAAAGGAAGACCTGGACAAAGTGCCGGCTGAAGTTCGTCAGCGTTACGAGAAACTAGAGCAAAACGATCTCCCAGCCGTATCTCCTAACGATTTGCGAGCAGATAGCGATGGTGAGGATGATGAAGATGAGGACAATGAGGATGAAGATAGCGCGCGAGCCAGCAGCGCATACTACCAACCGACGTGGGATCATTATGTTGGCATTCCTCTCTGGCGGGTCCGGCTTATCGCCGTTTAGCTAAGCGAAGGAGACGACCGCTTCGATTGCAAGGATCAGGGCCGCGGTGTCTCGGCTGGCGTGAGCGAGCGCCTGGTTTTGCAGCTCATTACCAGCTATGGTGCGCCGGGCAACAAACCACGCTTGAAAGCATGTTGCACCAGTTCGGCCACATTTCTTACCCCAAGTTTTTCCATTAGATTCGCCCGGTGGCTCTCGACTGTGCTCACCCCGATGAAAAGCTTTTTGGCAACAGTCTTGCTCGTCTCGCCGGCGGCGAGCAGTTCAAGAACTTCACGCTCCCTCCGGGTCAACTCACCTGGATCGCGCGTCTCGCTTGTTACAACGCTGCGTAAAGCACTCAGCAGTTTAGCGAGGGTTTTCCGGCAGAGGTAGTTCTCTCCGTTCGTGACTCGATCAAGTGCCTCGAAGAAGTCAAACTCACTGCACGTTTTCTCAAGGAAGCCGTCCGCTCCCGCCCGAATTCCGGCGAGGATCTCGTGTTGATTAGCTGTCGGGCAGTAGAGTAAAATGCGAGTGCCAGGGGAAAATTGTTTCACCTGCGGGACGATCTTTATCTCACTTTGTCCCGAGATGGTTGTGTCAAGGAGCAGGAGGTCAGGGCGAACTTTCCGGCATAACGCCACCGCCTCCTCGGCCGTGCCGGCCCGCCCGACCAGCTCATATTGCGGCCGATGATCCCGGATTACGGCGAACAATGAGTTTGCCGTCAAGACGTGATCGTCCGCGATAATCATCCGGACTTTTCGCTCCGCGGTTTCTTTCTCCCTCTTACTCACGTTGCCTTCAAAAACGTGCCACTGCTTAGAGCAGCCTCTGGGCCTTAGAGACAGGATATTTCAGGAGAGGTCGAGCTAGTCGTTTTTCACTAGGGAAAATAGCGGTTTTCTGCTCTTCCTCAAAACGCGAAAAATTAGTTCAATTGGTGTCCGCAGATGTTCCTTCCGCGAATGCTTTTTTAACCGCATCCGCGATGTCGCGAACCCCCAGAAATCATCTTATGAAAATTCGTCCCTTACCAAGTTCGCTCGTGTCGAGTCTCGTCTTCTCGCCGGCACAGATGCCAATATTTGCCCGCCGGTTTACCGCGGCCACTGCCTTGCTGATGATTACGCTTTTTTCGGCGGCAGCCCCGACTGCAGATTCAGCGCCGCCGCGGCCGTCCCCGACACCCACGCCGCCGCCCAATACCGCGCCCACTGCAATTGCGACGATTTCGCCTTCGGCAGCCTATGCAGGTGACACCATCACATTGGACGGCAGCCAAAGTCATGCGAACGGCTCGACTCCGACAACGCTCGATTACCTGTGGCAACAAACGGCGCCAGCTGCCGGCATCTCCCTGGCCGACAACATGGCTGTGATCACCACATTTGCCGCTCCCGCGCCCTCTCCCGGAACAAACATGCTAGTCACTTTCAAACTCAAGGTAACAGATCCTACTGTTTCTGGTGGCGCTAAGAATACCGTCAGTGATCCCGTTTCAACCACGATCTATGCGCTCCCGGTGGCGAATGCCGGGGCGGATCAGACGATCTCGATTCGTGAGACGGAGCAGAAGGACTTGAGCTTAAATGGAAGCGGCACGATATCGCGAGGCGCTATCACCTATTCCTGGACGCAGACCGGCGGGCCAGCCGTCACCTGGCTAACTGCTACCAACATCGCCAACCCATCTTTCAGAACCACGGGCGTGGCCGCACCCGGAACAACCCTCACGTTTAATCTGGTCGTCGGGGATGGAACTCGTTCCAGCGTCGCTGATCAAGTGGGCATCGCGCTCAACACCATCGCGAACAACGTGCCAGTCGCCACAGCGGGCGTACTGCTGGATAACAACACCGTCTTTTATCCGAGTGATGCGACGCCTGTGTTTGAAGTTAACGAAAAAACACCGGTCACGCTTTATGGCGCTGCGACCGACGCTGACGGCGATAACCTCACTTACACCTGGACACTCGATTCCGGCAGTGTTGCTGACTTGAGCGGAACCAACACGGCTTCACCCACCTTCACCGCGCCAGACATTACCTCCGGCCAGCAGTCGGTGGATTTGACCTTTAAGCTCGTGCTGAACGACGGTTTCAGTAACAGCGTGCCGTCATTCGTCACGGTGCGCGTTCTGAATACGAACGATCCACCCACAGCGGTGGCCAAAGCAGGTAAGACCCTCGAGACACTGAGCACGGAGAGCGTGAGTGTCGATGAAGGAAACGTGGTCCTTCTCGATGGTAACTCCAGCACCGATCAGAATGTGGGCGATACCCTGAGCTATTCGTGGACGCAGGTCGGCGGCTCCAATATTCTCATCACCGGCGCCAGCACGGCCAGCGCGAGCTTCACCGCCCCGTTTGTTCCGAAAGGTGGGCAGACGCTCCTCTTCAAATTAACGGTTACTGACCAGGATGGATTGTTCTCCGAGAGCTACGTCAGCGTCGTCGTAGGAGACGTGAATCACACGCCATTGGCTGACGCGGGGCCGGATGCGAATGCCCCGGCACGAACCGACGTGCAACTGGATGGAAGCGACAGCGCGGACACGGACAGCGACACGCTGACCTACAGCTGGACGCAACTTTCAGGCACAACGGTCGTGTTGAACGACGCAAACACAGCAACCCCGAGCTTTACCGCTCCCACCGTAGGTCCGCTCGGCGATGATCTTGTCTTCCAGCTAACGGTTGACGACGGTACCGGTTACTCAAACAGCTCAAGCACCGACACTGTTACCATCCATGTGACATACGTGAATCGTCCCCCCACGGCCAATGCCGGGCCCGACCAGAGTCCGAACGAAAATACCGTTGTCACGCTCGATGGCTCCGCCAGCAGTGATCCCGACCTGGGCAATACTTTAACATACGCCTGGTCTCAGGTCAGCGGGCCTGCCATCGTGCTATCAGACGCCACCGCGCCGAATCCCACGTTCACCGCACCTGAGGTGACTCGCTCCAACGCTGACATCGTGATGCAACTCCTGGTGGACGATGGCTACGGCGGCACCTCGACGAGCAATGTCACCGTCCACGTCATGAACGTGAATCACCCGCCTGTAGCTGATCCCGGCAGCCCGTTCTCTGTTCAGTGGCGCCATGTTGTCAACCTCAGTGGTAATGGAACTGATCCAGACTACGATGTGCCGCAAGGCGAACAGTACGAACTCCAATACCAATGGACCTCGCACGACGGCATCACACTCTCCGGGTCGGGCGCGAACGTCAGCTTTACCGCCCCGCCGAATACGCAGCAGTTTGAACCTGATAATGCCGAGCAGATTCTAACGTTCACCCTAAGTGTGACCGATCCGAACGGCGCGAGCGACAGCAAGGATGTCTCGATTACCGTGACAAGCCACGGGTACAACCCAATCGCAAACGCCGGCGGCAACAAGTGTGTAAACGAAAACGGGGACGTGACATTAAACGGCTCCGGCATGGATCCGAACGATGATCCAATCCACTTCACCTGGAGCCAGACCGGCGGACCAACTACTCCGCTGGATGATTCGACCAGTCCGACGCCGTCGTTGAAGGCGCCTTTTGTGAACGCGGCCGGGGCAACTCTCACCTATCAACTGCTGGTGTGGGATGACTTCGGTGGCTGGGGAATCGATAAGGCAACGATCACAGTGAAGAACATCAATGACCCGCCGAACATCGATCATGCCATAGCTGACGTGCCGATTCTGTGGGCTCCCGACCACAGGCTGGTGCCGGTTCAGATCAGCGGCGTGACAGATGCAGAAAATAACGCGACGATCACCATCACCAAGGTCACTCAGGATGAACCAACCAACGGCCTGGGCGACGGTGACACGCCAATCGATGCGATCCTGAAGGGCGACATGGTGCTGCTGCGCGCCGAGCGTTCAGGCAAGGGTGATGGTCGAGTCTACAAGGTTTACTTCACCGCTTCCGACTTCGAGAGCACAGCGCTGGGTAACAGCCCCGCTGGGTTCGTGAAAGTGGTCGTGCCCAAGAGCAAGAAGACGGACGCGGCGATAGATAGCGGCAGCGCATACGATTCAACGCACTAGCCAACGGAGTATTCGCCACAACAAGAGCCATGTTCGCGCCCTGCTTCGTGTAGTTTTCCATCGGGAGACAGCGTTGCGCTGCCGGCGGAGGGGATCGAACCCACACGATCTTGCGATCACTGGATTTTGAGTCCAGCGCGTCTGCCAGTTCCGCCACGCCGGCGCAGGGAGGTGAAAGTAGCCGGCTGTGATCTTAGCTCAAGCCGGCATCGGATTGGTGAAAAGGCCGTGTCATTTCCGACTCCATAGTCAGTGCTGAGGCTCCGGCAAACATCGGGAACCGATCTAGCGCGCTCGCGCGGCCTGGAGACCGCGCGAGCATGCATGCTGGGAAGCCTAGTTACAGAACGGTCCCGCTCCCTCGACCCTCGTTAGCTCTTCACCTCAAATCGGCGACCGGCAGACCATGGGCCGGCTTTGCCGGAAGCATCATTGGCTCGCACCCGCCACCACATTGTTTTGATCGGCAGGGTGCTGGTGCTGAACTGCGAGGCTGTGACCGTTTGGTTAACGATCAGCGGCGCCGGGAAGGTATTCTGGTCGCTGATCTGAATGGTATAACTCGCCGCGCCGCCAACGTCGCTCCAGTCGAAGAGGACGTTGCTTCCGGGAGCGAAGCGCGCATCGGCCGCCGGGCTCAGCTGTGAAGGTGCTGTAAGCGTGCCAGTCGGCGTCGGGGCTGGTGTTGGCGACGGTGAGCTTGTCCGCGTCACGGTAAGATTGGCGGATTGAGAGGCATTGCCAACGATCGCTGTGATGGTCACGGCCGTGTTAGCGCTGACGGCGGAGGTGGTAACGGTGAAGTTGGCGGAAGTTTGTCCCGCCGGGACAGTGACCACGCCCGGTGGTCTCGCCACCGTCGCGTTGCTCGTCTCGAGCGTGGCATCCGTGCCGCCCGCAGGCGCAGGGCTGTTCAGGAACACCGTGCCGGTCACGCTGCCGCCACCGACTACGGTGCTGGGATTGAGCGAAACGGACTGGAGAATCGGAGGCGCGTTGGGATCGGGATGGACCGTGACAAAGATGGACTTCTGCACACCGCCGGCACTGGCTATGACATTGCCTCCGCTCGGCAAAGTAGAGACCGGGCTGGTTCCGATGGTGAAACTGGTCGCGCTATTTCCATCTGCAATCGAGACGCTGGCCGGCACGTGGATGATGGATGGATTATCGGTCGTGAGCGTGACTGTGGCGCCGGCTGCGGGCGCGGGCATGACTAATGCCACGGAGGCGCGGCCGGAGTTTCCGCCGATGAGGTCCTGATTGGCGGGGCCGATCGCCAGCAGCGTCGCCGGGCCTGGAGCTGGATCGACCTCCAGTATCCGCGCCTGCGAGCCTCCGGACGTGCCGTAATGCGCGCCGATGAACACCCAGTGCGCAGCATTCACTTCCGGAGCGGGTTTGGTGGTGAAGGTCGCGCTCAGGCTACCGGCCGGTACCGTCACACTCGGTGGAGTAATGACATCGCCTTCCATGCTGCCCTGCAAGGTGACAACGGCGCCACCCGCGGGAGCGGGAGAAGTTAATTTAACCGTCCCGGTAACGGTGTTGCCGGCCAGAACTGTGGGCTGACTCAGGGTCAAAGAAGAAAGACTGGGCGGGGCGGGCGGACTACCCGCCGGAGTTACAACCACGGACACTTGAAAAGAGCGCACGCCGCTGTCGCTTTCACTTCCGGGATCGATCGTCACCCGCGTGGGCACTGAGACCGGGCTGGTAGGGATAGTAAAGTCAGCGTCTGTTGCTCCGGCCGGAATGAAGACGGTAGCCGGCGGTCTAACGAGATTGGTATCACTACTAACGAGACGCACTGTAATTCCTCCGGCCGGAGCGGCTGATTGCAAAGTGACAGTGCCGGTCAGGGAATTGCCGCCGACTATACTTTCGTGACTGAGCTCGAGCCCATAGAAAATCGGGAGCACACCGAGGGAGCTCTGTTGCCAGCCATTGCCAAAGGCGGCGCGGAGAACGCCAATAATTCCACCTGGTGGAACCGGGCCAGTCGTAATTGGGTCGACCGTGGCGTCAGTTCTTCCAGCCGGTATGGTGATGGTGCGCGCTGGTACTTCCGCCTGAGGTATGTCGCTCGCCAGGGTAACTAGCGCTCCGCCTGCCGGCGCGGGGTTATCGAGCAACACTCGGGCTTGAGTGGAATTTCCGCCGTAGCCGTTCCCAGGTTCCGCGATGATGGCGAAGAGGTTTACATTTGGCGGTGCAGCTGGTCCTGCCGTTACCGTGATGGCGCGACCCGCCGACCAGGGCCCGACGACGTTGCCGTGCAGCGCGCGGATTCTCCAGAAATACTTCCCTGGCGGAAGGAGGTCCGGCGTGATCATGAAATCTGAACGGGTGATACCTTGCAGGAACAGGACGCCGAAACTTCCGGCGAAGGCGGGATCGGTATCGACATCGAGGTCGTAGCCGGGCACCTGAGGATTCGGGGTATCGGCCCAATCGAGGAAGAATGGCAGTGTCACCGAAGCTCCTGCCGCCGGAGAGAGAAGCGCGGGAGCGGGTGGCAGTGGAGCGGAATCAGTCACGCGTACAGTCAGCGTCGCTGAAGGCAAACCACGGACGTTGTCTGCCGAAACAGCGCGCACGCGATAGTAGATGGTCGGCACTCCCTGGCCGGAAGAACCCTGCGCTTTAGTTCCGAAGTTCAGCGCATTAGTAGTTAACGTGAGAGGGTAAGAGAAGGTCGGCTCATTATCTACTTCAAGCAGGTAGTAGTGCGCCCCCTGGACCGGTGACCATTGAATGTTGAAATTCATTTTGGTGGGGAACTGGACGTTGTTCGCGGGAGTGTTGATTACTGGAACTCCCGTCGGCGCCGGCCCCAGGCCGGTCACGGTGAAGGTGCGGACGGCGGACCAGGGCGAGTCGATTGATCCAGTGGCGCCGCCGACAAGCTGCGTCGCTTTAACTCTCCAGAAGTAAGTTCCGTTCGGAAGACCGCTCACCTTGTCCTTGGTCGCAGTGGGGACGGAGGCATCGTTGTCCATGTTAGTAAAACCGGACGCTATGACGTTAGTGAAAGAGGAGGTCGTCCCTACCTGCCAGGTGTAACTGCCGATCGGACCATCGGGGTCAGAAACGGCCTTCCAATCCAGCGTGATCGGCTGGACCAGGGAGGCGCCACCGGCGGGCGCGACGAGCGCGGGCGCGGGCGGTTTCGTCGGACCTGGAGTGGGGCTGGTTGTCCCCTCCACAAAGGCTGCGCTCAAAAGGAGTGGAATCAACGCGTCGATCAGGGGCCGGAACGTTCTCATGCCCGACCTATACAGACCGAATGGAACCGCGGCTAATCGGGAAACGTAACGCGGCTGTTACTTTCCTTGGACGTTGCCCGGGGTGCGGTGCGGCGAGCAGGGATGGCTACTATCACTGCGCCCCAGTGCGCGCAGGTGAAATCGTATAGCCGCTGTGCCGGACCGTCATAATCAGTGGCGGCTGGCCGATTTTCCGCCGCAAGCGCCCGATGAAGACTTCGACTAGTTTGGTGTCGTACTCGTGTTCGCGCTCCCACACGCGCTCGCATAGCTCCGTGCGGGTAAACACGCGGCCGGGCTCGCGCATCAATACCTTAAGTAAGGTAAGCTCGCGCGCCGATAGCTCAATGGCTTTGCCGTCACGATAGACTGCCTGGTCGCTGAGATTCAAAGTAAGATCACCCACGCGCAAAGTAAGCGCAGGCTCCTCCGCATAACGTCGACTGAGCGCGCGGACGCGCGCGAGTAATTCCTGCATGGCAAAAGGTTTCGGCAGGTAGTCATCAGCGCCCAGTTGCAGGCCTTTGAGACGGTCATTCAATTCTCCGCGCGCCGTGAGCATAAGGACTCGTGAGACAATACGCTGCTTGCGCAGACGACGGAGCAGCTCGAAGCCGTCCATCCCGGGCAGACCCACATCAAGCACGATCAGATCGAAGGCGGTCTCGCTTGCCTTGTCCAAAGCGCTTTTCGCGTCGTGTACTGCCGACGGGTCGTGACCTGCCTCGGTTAGGGCAGAGAGCACGTGGCGAGTCAGGCGAGCTTCATCATCGACGACAAGGATCTTCATGCGCGGTTAAAAGCGGATAGTAAATTGCGTGGCGAAATTGTGACCGACATTCCTTCCTTCCTCGTCTTCGAGGTAGTATTCGAGTTTTAGCTGAGTGTGCGCGGTGAAGCGGTAGGCGCCGGCCAGCTCAATCCGGGAGATATCCGGCGCGAAGCTTACTTCGCCGCCAATGCCGTTGGCGATGCGGTTAAAGAATTGTTGGTTCCAGCGAATAGCGCCGAACAGTTGGGGAGTGAACTGGTATCGCGCTTCCAGAAAATAGCCGAAGGTGCGTCCATCGCCCAGCGCCAGGACGTTAAACTGCGTTTCATGAAACTCGGCGAAGACACGCAAATGATGATGCTCATAGGAAATGTCCTGTGCCAGAGCAGTCTCCCGGTAATCGCCCACCCCGCGGCCGGTGGGCAGGAAGGGCGCGACCTCAGGTTGTAAGTACGGGCCGGTGCTCGCTGAAAACCCGAGATTCCACTCCTGAGCAGGCTTGAAGCCGATCCGCGTAGTCACCGTGGGATGGGCGAATCCGACGCTTGTTAGATCCCAGCTTTCCGGTCGGGAAGAGAGCGTAGCGTTCTTAAGCTCGGCCGCGTAGACAAACTTGCCGATGGTTCCAGAAACGGAAATGCCGCTGGTGTAGTTCGGTCCCCAGACTACAGGCAGATAGTTACTTTTTTCGTCCTCGCGCCGCCCGGTAAAAGGAAGGTGCGGCGGCGAAGCTTCTTCCAGCGGCAAGGCATTTTCGTAAACAAGAGGCGCAGTGATAAACGGATTCTCCCAGGAAAGATGCCGCTGAACCCACTGGCCGAAGACGGTGGCAAATTTGCCTGCTTGCAGACTCACCCGGCCGTCGGCGAATGGGGTGAAGCGAAGGGCATATTCATCGAGGCGAATCTGCGCGCCGCGATCACTCGGATCGAAGTGGCGGTCGACGCGGCTTTGCGCGAAGAAGTACAATTGCGGGCCAAGCTGGGCGTCGAGAAACAAAGTTAGCCGTGGATTAAAAAGATCGTGGCCGGCTGCATCGATCAAACCCGGCGGTGGTTGAGGGAAATGGTAGTATTCCAGGTCGAGCGTACCGCTGAGGCGAGCGCGCCAGCTCGCCTCGAGCACGGAAACCTTCAGCGCATCATCGAGACGATCGAGAAAGTCCTGCGCCGGAAGCGTGCTCGTGGTCAACATGAGCAAGAATGAGAACCTGAACCTCATGCGACGGAGGCAGATTGCGCGCTACCGTTACTTTTTTCCACAGGATCAGCTCGGCGGAATAACACCTCAAACTCCGTGCAAGTATCGGAGCGGACAAGGCGAAGCTCGCCGCCCTGGAGACGCGCCAGTTCCCGGGCGAGATTCAGACCGAGACCGTGTCCGGCCACATTCTCACCTACGGCTCCGCGGTGAAAGCGCTCGAAGATGTGCTCGTGCGCTTCGGCTGGAATGGGCGTGCCGGTATTCTCCACCGTCAGGGCAATGAACTCGCCCCGTCGTTCGGCGGCCACGCAAATGTCCCCGCCGGACACGTTATACTTGCGCGCGTTTTCGAGAAGATTTTGCACGATGAGCGCGATGTAACGTCTTTCGCCGCAAACGAGCAATCCCGGTGGATAATTAGTTTCGAGCTTCACATTCAAATCGTCGGGCAATGCGCTGATGTCATCGATCCATTCATCGAGTAGATGAGAAAGGTTCACCGGCTCGAACTGGATTTGCAGACGGCCTGCATCCATGCGCGAGAGAAGCAGAAGGTCATCTACCACTCCCGTGATGCGATAGGTCTGATGAAGTAAGGCTGATAGCTCATCGTACACTTCGGGGGTGAAATCATCCCGCGCCAGTAGTTCTTCGATGCCAGCGCGCAAAACTGTCACCGGCGTCTTTAACTGATGCGAAGCATCCGCGGAAAAGCGAGCGGAGCGTTGCAGCTCCGCGCTGGTTGATTCCAACGCTCTCTGCGCGGCCGCACTTTGTACGCGGTGTTGTTCCGAAGTGACCGCCAATTGCTCGACCGGGGCGGAAAGACGGCGCGAGACGAGGTGGCTGGCGAGCAAGCCGGCAAGGAGCAAGCCGGCCCCTGCTACAATCACATGAGATCGAATCCGCCCCTGCCGCGCAAGCAGAGGCGCGAGCGGGTAGATGGCCACTTCGTCTGCCGGAGGATAAGCTGAGCCGGGATTAAGCTGCTTCGAGACGAGCAGGTGCGGCGCGCCCTCGATCTTCACCTCCACCGTCTTTTCTGACGACGCTCCCCCGCCGAGCACACCGGCAAGTTGTTGCCTGAGGTCTTGTTCCACCTTTGACGGCAACCCTGGAAGATGGAGCCACCCATTGCACCAGATCCCGCTCTTGATCTCGTTAGGTGAACGGTGACTGGCAAACTGGACTGGCTCGAATCCCAGAACGAGCGCTGCGATGACCTTCCCCGTTTCGGTCGAAGTAATCGGAATAGCCAGGACTTCATGAACAACATGCGCCCGCGGGCCTGCTCCAAACAGGTAACCGGTTTGGGGATGGCTGTTCAGAAAAGGAAGCGCGAGCTGCTCTTCTTCGGCGGGAAGTAACTTACCTGCCTCAATTTGTTCTGGAGGTGGTATGACTTTGCCGCTGCCATCAAGAAAGCGGTAGAAGCGTGCTCGGAGAGCGTCGCTGGAAGTAGTCGGTGCATCTTCGCCAGCCTCGGGCGGCAGGATGTCTCGGAACTCATCTTGTGCGCTTGGGTAAAGGAGCTCGAGCGCGTTGTCCTCCAGCGCGGCGTGAATGCGTGGTCGCGAGACCAGAATGCGACAGCGTTCGGCCAGGGCCGCGTCGCGCACGTCCTGCACTCCATGCAGAGTGGCGAGCTCGTTCTGGAAGTCGTGCAGCAGGTCGCGCCGGGTCTCGATGGCCACCTTGCGTTCCGCCAGGAAAACGCCCAGCGCGGTAAGGGCGATGATGACCAGCATCATGCCTAAGAGGAGTCGTAAGCGATAGCTCCCAACACCGACGGCGTTTTCTGAAGCGCTCACGGAAAATCGACACGCGCAGTCGAGCCGCTCCTTAACTCTACCGGCTGCGCGCGGGTAGTTCGGCTATCTATCCAAGCTTTGAGAGTAAACCGCCCCGGCGGCAGGTTAGGCAGATGATAGCGCCCATCTGGTTCGGTTGTGACGAAGAAAGGCGTGTCGAGGACGAGAATAAGCCCGCGCATATGCTCGTGAATGTCGCAGCGCAACGTGACGAGCCCGGGCTGATCGAAGAGAACGGAGGGAATGGGGCGCTCATCCTTACGATAACGACCCAAATCAAATCGTTTCGCGGGAGAATAAGAGAAGATGTTGTGATAGACATCATCCTCGTTAGGAAATTGCACCGTTGTTCCCCTTTGCACCGGTAGCAGCGCGGGAATAAACGAAAGGTCTTTTTGCGCGACTTGTGCGGTGGAGGCGGCGACGTTCTTGTTGAACTCGCCTTCAAGATAAACCACAGCGAGCGG
>JBKPQR010000070.1:0-35119 GCA_046734175.1 Verrucomicrobiota bacterium
CGCCAACTGGAGGCCTTCGGCAAAATCGAAGCAGTCTTAATCACCAACGGGAACCACGCCCGCGCCGCTGGGGATTTTCTCCGCGAGCGCGCGATGTTTGTTCCCGCCGAACTTCGCGAGGAGTTTCCACGGGCGCGCGTCTTGAGCGAAGGCGTGTCCGTTTATGGCCTCACAGCGATCGCTATCGACGGCGCGGCGCCGGGTGAGTTCGCCTTCCACGATTCACGCCACCGGGGAACGCTCGTCGTCGGTGACGCGCTCATTCATTTCGAACCGCATGGATTCACGCTCCTGCCCGCGAAGTATTGCAGTGATCGCAGGCAAATGGTCCGTTCGTTGCGGCGGCTACTCGAGCTCGAATTCACTCGAATTCTTTTCGCGCACGGCCTTCCCATCCTCAGTCGCGCACGGGAACATTTCGCTGCGTTGCTGGACAAATGCGGGTAAATCGCTGCCGGACATGATCAGCACGGCACCAATTTCCAGCGGCCGGGAAAGATTTTCCGGGAGCGGACTCGCGCGTTTTCTGCGGCTGATTCGTTTTTCACACACGATCTTTGCTCTGCCTTTCGCATTGGCTTCCCTGGTGGTGGCGGCCGGTGGGTTGCCGCCGGCGCGTGTTCTTGTTCTTGTCCTCCTTTGCATGGTGACAGCGCGGACGGCGGCCATGCTTTTCAATCGGCTGGCAGATTGGCGGATCGATCAACGCAATCCGCGCACGCAATCTCGTCATTTACTCGCCAGTCGAAGCCTGATGCTGGTGGCGCTGATTCTAAGCAGTCTGCTTTTCATCGCTGGCGCGGCGCTGATTAATCGATTGAGCCTGGCCCTGGCTCCTGTTGCGCTGGTGATTATTTTCTTCTATTCGCTGACAAAACGCTTCACCGACGCGACCCATTTCTTCCTCGGTCTGGCGCTTGGCGTGGCGCCGGTGGCGGCGTGGATCGCGCAGACTGGACGCATGGCGTTGCCGCCGCTTGCCCTGGGGTTCGGTGTGCTCTGCTGGGTCGCGGGGTTCGACATCATTTACGCTACGCAAGATGTGGAATTCGACCGGCGGGAGGGATTGCGCTCACTCGTTGTTCGCCTCGGGATCAAGCGCAGCCTGAGACTCGCCCAGTTGCTCCATCTCGCAATGTTCGGCGCGCTGATACTGTTCGGTTTGATGTCCAAATTGGGCCCGATTTATTTTGCCCTCACCATCCCGATCGCCGGCGCGCTTTTATACGAACATCAAAGCGCGCAGCGGCCGGACCTCGCTGCGATCAACCGCGCCTTTTTCCAGAGCAATGCTTTTGTTAGCGCAATTTTTCTGCTCGCGGTTTGCGCCGACCGGCTTCGGTGAGCTTCAAACTGGCCCGGCAACTTCGGCCGCGCTGCGCCCAAATCCACGGGAACGGAATTCCTCCTCGCGATGGTAACGCTGCCGCGCGGCCAGAATGCTGGCGCGGCCGAGATAACCGACAGCGTTCTTCTCATTGTCGCGCTCGACCACGGGCAGCCGGCCGATATCGTGGCGCAACATTCGCGCCATGGCGTCGTGCAGCGTTTCATCGGGATAAGCAACGATGAGCTTGGTTGAGCCCGCCTCCGCCACAGCGAGCGTCTCGTCGCGTGAGCGTTCGAAGGACCGCACGACATCGCCGCGCGTGATGATCCCGACAAGCTCACCATTATCATTGCCGAGAAGCGTGCCTTGACGCGTGCAAACCAGCGGGTCGCCGCTCGCGATTCGCGCGGAGAACCGCGGCAGCGGCGTGTTCGCCGGGATCAAGGGCACGTCGGGATCCATGACATCGGAGACGCGCATCATCTCGAACATGTCGACGCTATATTCGCGTGCGATGTGCTGGCCGCGGCGGGCAAGCTTCTCCGTGAGAATGGAACGCCGCAGAAGCAATACCGTGACGGCGAGCGCGGCCGCGGAAGCACAGAGAAGCAGCGGCAGCGCATTGAGATCGTGCGTGAGCTCGAGCAGGAAAAACATGCCGGTGAGCGGCGAACGCATCGTGCCACCCATCATCGCGGCCATGCCCATCATGGCCCACAAGCCGGCGTCGCCGAACGGAAGACGCTGGCCGATGAGCGCGCCAAGCGCTCCGCCGATGATGAGCAGCGGCGCGAGCACGCCGCCGGAGGTGCCAGAGCCAAGCGCGACGGCCCACACCAGCGCCTTGCCGATGAGGAGCCCGAGCAACGCGGGGCCGAGGATTTCTCCGCGCAGCAACCCGTGGATCAGCTCATAACCAACTCCGAGCACGCGCGGATCGATCCATCCTCCGATTCCGACAAAAACTGCACCGAGAGCCGGCCACCACATCCAGTGAAACGGCAGTTTAGCAAAAGCGTCTTCGAAAAAATAGACAACGCCCGTGAGAAGACCTGAGGCCAGCCCGGCGAGAATGCCGATGCCGCCGGCCGCAATCATCGGCCAGAGACCGAGCTGATGGTGAGCAGGAATGGGGAAAATCGGCGCAGCTCCCAGAAGCGGAATGCGGCAGAGGTATGCCGTGATAGATGAGACCACGACCGGCACGAAGCTACGCGGCCGCCATTCAAAAAGCAGCAGCTCCACTGCCAGCAGCGTCGCCGCGATGGGTGTGGCAAAAACAGCCGACATTCCTCCCGCCGCCCCGGCCACGAGGAGCGTTTTGCGTTCGGCCGCACTCAAATGAAACAACTGCGCCAGAATCGAGCCGAATGCGCCGCCAGTCATAATGATCGGGCCTTCGGCGCCAAAGGGGCCGCCGGTGCCAATGGAAATGGCCGAGGAGACCGGTTTGAGTATCGCGACTTTGGGACTGATCAAACTGCCGCCGAGAAGGATCGCTTCAATCGCTTCTGGAATGCCGTGGCCGCGGATTTTTTCCGAGCCGTATCGCGCCAGCAAGCCGATAATGAGGGCGCCTGCGACGGGGGCGAGAATTACCCACGGGCCGAGATGATGGTGTTGCAGCGTCTCGAGTCGCGGCGAGAAACGCTGGAAGAAAACAACGTTTGTAATCTCGGCGATGAGCCAAAGGAGCGCCTTCGCCACGAGCGCGCTGATTACTCCCAGCGGCAAGGCAAAGGCAACCAGCAGTAACATCCGCGAGTCGGTGCGGAAATCGCCGAGCATTGATTCTGATGTTCTGACTCCGGACATGAAAACTCGGCGCGCGCGCAGGGCGAGCGGCGCCCTTACATCGCGTTCAACATTTCCACCCGACGCACGTGGCGGCCGCCTTCAAATTCGGTTTGCAGCCAGATTCGCACCATCTCGAGGGCGAGATCGGGCGCGATCAGCCGTTCGCCGAGCGAGAGGACGTTGGCGTCGTTGTGCTGACGCGAAAGCTGCGTGCTCTCCAGGTTCCAGCAGAGCGCGCAACGCACGCCGTGCACTTTGTTCGCGACCATCGCTTCGCCATTACCAGAACCGCCGAAGACAATGCCGCGCTCGCACTCACCCCGCGCGACCAGCTCCGCCGCGGGCCGGATGAAGAGCGGATAATCGACCGGCTCTTCACTCGATGTGCCAACATCTTTCACTTCATGTCCGAGCTCGAGCAGCAATGCCTTGACCCGCTCTTTCAACTTGAAACCGGCGTGGTCGCTGCCGACTGAAATCTTCATGGCTCAGCGCGATTCATCGCGCCCGTGCAGTTGCGCGAGCTGTTGCCAGAGCTCGCGTTCGCGTTCAGTGAGTTTTTTCGGCAACTGAATTTGCGCTACCACGTAGAGATCACCGCGTTGTCCCGAGACGCCAGGCAATCCGCGCGCGCGCAAACGGAATCGCTGACCACCTTGCGTCCCAGGTGGCAGTTTCAAACGCGCATTTCCTTCCAGCGTCGGCACCACCAGCTGATCTCCGAGCACGGCCTGCCAGGGCGCGATCTTCACCTCATGCACGAGATCGCTCCCTTCGACGGAGAAATCGGGATGGCGCTCCAGCCGCACACGCAAAAACAGATCACCGCTTTTTCCGCCGCGCTCACCCGCTTCGCCTTGTCCGGCGAGCCGGATGCGCTGACCTTCGCGCACGCCGCGCGGGATTTTTACCTGGTATTTCTCGGTTTTCTTCGAGCCGGCCCGTCGCAGCGAGACCTGGCGGGTGGAACCATTAAGCGCTTCCTCGAGCGTGACCATGATATCTGCCTCGACATCGCTGCCGCGCTCCGCGGCCGTGCGCTGACCGAAACCGCCGAAAGCTGAACGCCCGCGGCCGCCGCCGAAAAACGCCTCGAAAAAATCGCTGAAACCAGTGCCGCCGAATTCAAATTCAACGCCGCCGTTCTCGCCGCCACCCCAACGGTACCCACCGCCCGGCTGCGCGCCTCCCCATTGTGGCGGCGGCTGAAATCCTCCTCCGGGCTGGTTCCAATTCGCGCCCAGCTCATCGTATTTCCGCCGCTTCTCCGGATCGCTCAGCACTTCATAGGCTTCGTTGATCTGCTTGAATTTCTCTTCTGCGGCTTTCTTGTCCTTGGCCACATCGGGATGGTATTTGCGCGCCAGCTTGCGAAAGGCGCTGCGGATTTCATCTTCGCTCGCGCTCTTCGCCACGCCGAGCGTCTCATAATAGTCGCGGAACTGCACTGCCATCGCCGACAAATTTAGCGTTACGTTTAGCGCCTGTCATCCCGAGCAAAAGCGCGGGCATCCCATCGCAGGTACTCGTACGGCTGACGCAGGCCGATTCCTTCGACCTAGCTCCGGATGACGGTTCCCGGATCTGTGGCATTATTCATCGATGCTCGATTTGGGAAAACTTCTCGTTATTATCGGCGCCGTCGTCATTGTCTTCGGCCTCCTTCTCTGGAGCGGGCTCGGCAACTGGATGGGCAAACTTCCGGGCGACATCCGTATCGAACGCGAGCATTCCAGTTTCTATTTCCCGATCGTCACCTGCATCGTTATTTCCATCGTGCTGAGCCTGCTCTTTTCGTTATTCCGCCGTTAATGCCGCCCCCGCCGGCTCCGCAAGCGCTGCTCAAGCGACACGTCGCGAATTTGCTCCAATGCCGCCGCTGTCCGCGCGTTCTTCCGCCGCCGGTTTCGGGTGGCGCCATCATCAGTAAGGTGATGCTCATCGGCCAGGCGCCGGGCGTGCGCGAACCCACATTGAAACGGCCTTTCGCCCACACCGCGGGCAGGACTCTCTTTCGCTGGTTTGAGGAATTCTGCGGATTGGACGAGGCCGCCATGCGCGCAGGCATCTATTTCGCGGCTGTGATTCGCTGTTTTCCCGGGAAAGCGCCAGGTGGAAGCGATCGCGTGCCTGCGCCCGCGGAGATCGCCAATTGTTCTTCCTGGATGAATGATGAGTTCGAAATCCTGCGTCCCCAGCTCATCATTCCCGTTGGTAAACTTGCCATCGGCCGCTTCATCGTATTCGACAAACTCGAAGCGGTGATCGGTCGCACGTTTTCCTTTGCACATGAAAGCTTTCTCTCCGATCTGATTCCACTCCCGCATCCGAGCGGAGCATCGCCCTGGCACAAGACTTCACCGGGCCGCGAATTGTTAGCCAGGGCCATGCGACAAATTGCGAAACATCCGGCGATGAAGAATCCCGGCCTACATCGGCCATTGATAAAACGCTGATTGGTTTGTCGCGATGATGCCTTGATGACTAACTCTATGCAGCGGTATGAAGCGAACCGGCGAGACCTGGCCCATTACCTGGGCGCCGCTAACAACGTGCTGATCTTCACCGGAGCTGGCATCTCCACCGGCAGCGGTATTCCGGATTTTCGCGGGCCGCAAGGTGTGTGGACAAAACGGCAGCCGGTCTATTTCCACGAGTTCATGACTTCAGAAGCGGCAAGGGTCGAGCATTGGGATTACAAACTCGAGGGCTGGGAGGCGTTCCGCAGCGCGCGCCCAAACGCTGTTCACCAGGCCATCGTCGAGCTGGAGCACGCGGGGAAATTGCTCTGTGTTGTGACGCAGAACATCGATGCGCTGCACACACTCGCCGGCACAAGCGCGCAGCGTCTCGTCGAGCTGCACGGCACCAACGCGCTCGTGGAATGCCAAACGTGTCGCTGGCGTGGCGATCCGGAGCCGCACTTCGAGCACTTCCGTCGCACTCGACAACCGCCTTTGTGCGAATGCGGCGGTTTTTTGAAACCTGCCACCATTAGCTTTGGTCAGAGCCTCGATGCAGCAGAGCTCGAGCGCGCGACAGATGCAGCGATGGCCACTGACCTGGTCGTTGCCCTCGGTTCGACATTGTCGGTTTGTCCGGCTGCCTCCTTTCCGCTGATGGCGGCGCGGCGCGGCGTGCCTTACATCATCGTCAATCGAGGAGCGACTGAGCACGATCATCTCGCCTGTGTGACTTTGCGGCTGGAGAGCGATGTAGGAGAAATATTTCCCGACGCAGTTCACGAAGCTCTAGCTCGGGCGGGCACGGGCTTTGCTGAAAAGTAAGCGAGTTAATATGGACAGCGCTGTCAAAATCCTCGCGGTGGATGATGAACCTTCCATCACTGAATCGATGCGCTTTATCTTCGGCCAGCCTCGCTATCAGGTCACCGGGGTGAATGATTCTGATGACGCGCTGGCGAAGCTCACTGAGGAATCCGACGGATACGACATCGTTATCACAGACCAGAAGATGCCTTTCCGCAGCGGCCTCGACCTCGTGCGTGAGCTTCGCAAACGCAAATTCAGCGGCAAGATCATGGTCCTCTCCGCCCATCTATCACCTTCGGTCCGGGAAGAGTACGAGCAGATGGATGTGCACGTGATGGTGGACAAGCCGTTCAACATTCAGGACCTGCGCCGAGCGCTCGATAGTCTGGCTGCCTGAGCTGGCAGTTCTCGACAGGATAGATCTTCGGCGGTCACTTCGGCTTCGCTCAGTGCAGGCTCCGACCGCCGCTACAGGTCGTGAGGAAAAGTGTTCCGCAGCTGATTCCGCCCAGCTATTCTCCTCCGAGCCGATGGACGAATTCAGCTACCTATCCGTTCTTCTTTCCATCATCATTGGACTGGCCGTGGCCCAGATTCTCATCGGCATGCGCGGACGCATGCTGACGCGCGCGCGAGTGCGCGAGTTCTGGCCGGTGCAATTGTGGGCCGTTTTCTTTCTTCTGGCTAGCGCTCAGACCTGGTGGGCCATGTTTGACCTGCGCAACCGGCACGACTGGCAGTTCAGCGGTTTCGCCATCCTACTCGCGCAAGTCATCGTTCTTTACCTCCTTACCGGGCTTATCTACCCGGACTTTGCCCTCGATCGCAAAGTGGATCTGCGCGCCCACTACTTTGAGCAACGCCGCCACTTCTTCGGCCTGTGCATTCTCCTGCTGGTCTTGAGCATTTGCCGCGACCTTATCCTTAACCATTCCCTGCCTGCTCCTTTGAACCTCAGCTTTCATCTTGCCTTTATCGCCTTCGCCCTCACCGGAATCGTTATCGCCCGGGAATGGTATCATAAACTGGCGACAGTGATCGTTGGCGTGCTCTTCGTTGCCTACGTGGTAATGCTCTTTACTCGCTTAGACTAGCTCGCCGGTTGCCGCGCGATGACAAAGACGACCTTTGCGGATCCATCGGCAGAGGGGGGTTCTACTCTCTTCCATAGCCTGGCCCCTATTTTCTCAAGCGCTCTTTGCGAACGAAGATTGTGTTCCCCTACGACAAACAGGACGCGATCGACGAAACGAAAGGCGTACCCAATCATGAGAGACTTCAACTCACGATTGTATGTTCCTCCCCAAAACTTTCGTTCCAGAAATGTCCATCCTATCTCCACTTCGCTCGCGCTCTCATCAAGGTTGCAGTACCTCGAGCTGCCAATGATTCGTCCCGAGTTCCGCTCAATGATAGCGAAGGCGCCTTTCGACTCGATCGCGCCATCAAAGTAGCGCTGAAATACTTCAGGCTGATAACGATGGCTCTCAGGATGTTGCTCCCAGATCAACGGATCGCTCGCAGCAGCACAGAGAGGCTCGAAGTCAGCTGTTATCAGCGGGCGCAGTCTGATCAGTTTACCTTCCAGAGTAGGTTGAAGCTCAAATTTCATTGACGACTGGTAAGATGCGCCAGCTTTGTTTCAGATACCTCAATGCTACACAGTGTGCTCCGGCTCCTGTTCGCAAGGATGCGCGGCATCGCCGCACTCGCACTGGATCGTGACATGATTGATAGCGAAGCGGACCTGTAGCTCTTCTTTAATCTGGCACAACAAGGCGTCATCGATCGCGCCATCAGGCTTTATCAGGTGCGCGGTGATAGCCGTCTCTGTCGTGCTCATCGGCCAGATATGCAGATCGTGCACTTCACTGATACCGGGTAGCTCGCGCAGATACTCCTGCACGGCATCGGGATCGATCTGTTTCGGGACCGCCTGGAGCGCGAAGTTCACCGCTTCACGCAACAAATCCCATGTGCCCCAGATAATGACGGCGGATATGGCGAGACTCACTACCGGGTCGATCCAGTGCTGACCGGTAAAAAGAATGGCGGCGCCGGCGAGAACCACACCCGCGGAAATGGCGGCATCGGCCGCCATGTGCATAAACGCGCTTCGGATATTCAGGTCCCCTTTGCGCCCCGCCGCGAACATCCAGGCCGTGATGATATTGATAAAGATGCCAACGATGGAGACACCTATGACAATTTTTGCTGAGACGGCCGACGGTTGCCCCAGGCGTCGGATCGCCTCCCAGGCAATCGCGCCCACGGAGATCAAAAGAAGGATAGCATTAAAAAGCGCGGCCAGAATGGAGCTGCCGCGCAAACCGTAGGTGCGGCGCTTGGTCGGGCGGGTGCGGGCCATCGCACTCGCGCCCCAGGCAAGGACGAGACCGAGAACGTCGCTCAAGTTGTGACCGGCGTCGGCGAGAAGGGCGAGAGAATGACCGATGAACCCGTAGCCAGCTTCAAAAGCGACGTAGGCGGCATTGAGTGCCGTTCCGACAGCGAAGGCTCTGTTGAAGTTCGCCGGCGACTGGGAATGATCACACTTGTGCGACATGGCAGGTGAAGCGACAAGCTCGTGAATGTTGCAAGCTTGCGCCAGTGGAAAGGTCACACCTCCGGCGCACGAGGTCCCGCTCGCGCTTCGCAGCGCGTTTCTTCTTTGCCGTAGCTCAGCTCAGAACGATCATCCGCTGATGATATCCTCAATTGTCGCTGCCGCTGCCGGTCTCCTGCCCATTCGCATTCTCTCAATCATTGCGCTGCTCGCAGTGATCGTCGCTTTCGCCTGGGTGGCGCGTCATCTAAAAAAGATCGAGCGGACGATTGTGGCTGATGAGATGATTCCGGCGGAGCGCGGACCGCGCAACAACGTTGTCCTGATCATCTGCGCGATACCGATCATCGTGACCGCGCTTCTGCTTTACCTGATTATCACGACTTGAGGCAGGGCACGATGGAAACCGGAACCTGCCCGCAACCGGTAGAGCCCGCTAAGAGCGAACACCGGGCTGCCGTTGCCAGGCGCTGAACAATCACGATTGTTTCCGACCTTGACGCGTTCGCTCTCTGCCTACTCAACCACAGTCGTGGACTTACGCTCCACACCGGTCTGGTAAACATCGCGTACCGGATACCTCTGGCCGGTCTTGCCCCCAAAAGCGGCAGCGAGCGCTCCCAGGATTAATCCCAGCGCTGCGCCACCGGTGCCGATAGCTCCACCTTTAGCGGCGCGTTCTCCAGTTTCTCTTGCTTGCGCGGCGCGCGTTTGCGGGTCGGTTTGTTGCGCCTGGGTTGCGGCCTGGTCGATACTCTGGCTGGCCTGCGTCTTCAGTTGATCGAGCTGCTGCTGGACAGCCGGGGGAAGCTGCGATGCTTTGTCGCTATTGCTCGCGCTGAAGCTGGCCAGACCCGACATGGCTCCGATCAAGCTACCGGCCGCCGTCGTTAAAAGCAGAATGGTTATCATCGTGACGGTGGCCCAGGTGGCGAGTCCGTGAAGCCAACCGTTGAAGCCGCCGCTGAGCCGGGCTGCAATATATCCGCCCAAAAAGAGCGAGATTAAGCTGCTAATCACGAGCCAGACGGTCGCGCCCAGGCCGAAGGCTGTGCCGCTGGGAGTGCCGCCACTGGCCGGGTTGACCGTGGCGAGGCCAATCGCCATCCCGATGAGAGTGAGGACGAGTTGCGTCGCCAGAGCGATGATTGCGCCGGCAAAAATGGAGCCCCATGAAATACGTGCGAAGGGCCGGTCGAAGCGGCCAAAAGTATCTGCTGGGCTGGTAACGGTGCGCGACACTGTCTCGCGCTGTGCGGGTAAGCTGCTCGGTTCGATCATAAGGTTGGAAGGGTTGTTACTTGGGTATCGCGCCAGGTGCTGGCCGTGGCCCTTAAATCCGTGAATCATTGGCAATTATTGCTGCGCGGTTGCGCGCAGTTTGATGCTGACACGCGAAACATCGCCTGGAGAGGCGGTAATTCGCACTCAAGGCCTCGAGAGGCTCGCGGCCTCTTAAGCTGGAACAGAGAAGCAATGGACGAAAATAGACCAATGCCAGGTGCGGAACGGGCGATCGAGACGTTGCCTTCTCTATTCACTCGTCTCACCGATCAGTTAACGCAGTTTTTCGAGGCCAAGCTCGCGCTTTTGCGGGTAGAACTGAAGGAGGAACTGGGCGCTTACCTTCGCGGCGCGACAATGATGCTGGCCGGCGGCGTCGTCGCGATCATCGGCTTTGCCCTTTTGAATGTGGCCATCGCGTTTCTTATCTCGATATTGTTTGAAAACGCGAACTGGAGTCAGCCTGCGAAATACGCAGTTGGTTTTATAATTACGGCGCTGCTTTACCTCGGCGTTGGCGTGTTTGTGATTTTGAAGGCAAAGAAGCAGATCGCAAATCAGAAAATTGTCCCACCCCGGACGGCGACGGAGTTGGAGAAAGATAAGGAGTGGTTAAAGAAGCAGGTTTAAAGGAAGGAAACAGATCGTTATGGCAAAGCAATCCAGTTCGAGCAGCAGCAAGGATAGAGAAGCGCCGAGCAAGCGCGACCTTCAACGGCAGATCGGGCGCACCCGCGAGTCCCTGGCTGGGACGGTAGATGAAATCAAGGAGACGGCCGAGCAAGGTTATGCCTCGGTCAAGGAGACAGTCTCGGGGGTGATGGATTATCGCGAGCAGTTCCAGAAAGATCCGCTGGTCTGGAGCCTCGGCGCTCTCTCAGCCGGTCTGGCCCTCGGGTACACTCTTGGGTATGCCCACAACACTGCGCGGCGCGGCAAACATTCACAAGTAGTGAAGGTCGCTGATAAGATCGTCGATGAGCTCTCAAACGTCGGGCAAAGTGTGCTCATGCCTGGCCTGAGCGCGAAGATTAAGGAGTTGTTCGGGTTCGATTTCGCAGGGCTACTCCAAGATATGGGCGGGCAACCCAGAAAGAACCGCAGCCGGAGCACGCCCAGGAGGTTAAAAGCCGGCCGTAAAACAAGCGCTAAGAAGTAGTCTCAGTGCTGTAGTAATTGGCGTGAGATTGACGCCGGGAAGTCCTCCCAACGATCCTGTTCCGCGGCTTGCGGTCATCTGAGCCGGAGCGCCTGCCGCTCTTAGTCACGATGCCACAACGCGTGCCAGGCGCAGTCTGCCTACCTTCCGTTAAAAGCAAACAGCCTCGATTCGAACGACTACCGACCTTAGCTTCTGCTGTCTGTCTTATCTACCTTCACCTCTTCTTTGCGGATGGTGTCGGAGATATCCTGGCGTTGGGTTTCTTCTTTTTTCCCAACCTTCACCGCGCCGACGACTTTTGCCTCCTTCTCCACCACGGCCTCCTCTTTTTTCAGAGGAATCCGCACTTCACCTTCGCGAAATGCGTCCTGCGGCACATCGGCCCCGCCGGCATCGGTGCGCTCGACTACGAGTTCTTCGCGCTTGAGATCGACGGGAGTATTCATCCGTTCCGTGCGCACTTCCTTCCGAATGGTCGCGGCGCCCTGCTCCACTTCGCGTTTGCCCACCTTTAGCTGCTCTTCGCTAATCGGAATGCGCACGGCCTCGCCCCGCTCAACGCGGTTCCACGCCGCACGTGAAGCGTCGCGTGCCTTCTCCCACGGCACGTCGGTCCGGGAGGCGGAATAATCGCGCTCCAGCTCCGGCTCGGCCTCTTCGAAGGTGCGCTTCTCCGGGGCATATTTGTCGTAGCCCTGGTAGCCGGTGCGGTAACCCGAGTGGTATTCATCGAAGCTGCCGCTCTTGGCAAAGGGCTGCTTGTAATGGTTCTCCCGCCAGTAGGCATCTTCGGCTGCCGGATCGATCGCCTCGCCAATAGCGTAGCCACCTGCTCCGCCGGCGACCGCGCCGATTACCGCGCCCACGGCAGTGCCAATCGGCCCGCCCACTGCTGTTCCAATAGCTGCGCCTGCCACGCCGCCACCAACTGCTCCGACGCCAGTGGCGACCGGATGACCTTCATGTTCGCGAGTCAGATCGCGATCTTCTTCGTTTTTTGTGTTTTCATTGTCCATTGTTCCCTAACCTCCGACAACCTTTCGCAAAGGAGGCGCCGCGTGTGCCTCCGAATCTAAATTTTTTTGCGAATAATTTTGCCGCCACGCGAGCTGCGCTGCCTTTTTTAAGTCGACGCACAGCGACATGTCGCGGAGACGAAAGTTTCGCGTTCACATCTGAGAGACACCTGTTTGCGAGTCGTTACACGAATCAGCCTTGCAATGCCCATGCGCTGCTCGACTCGTTTGCTCGCCAGCTCGCTCGCTCTCGCTCTGCTTGCCAGTTGTGACCAGCCGGTCTCCGCGCCCCCGGTTTCGCAGGATAATCAGCAAGGCCGCCCGCCCATGGTCGCCGCCGATAATCTTAAGCAGCGCCAGGCCGATTTTCTGAATCGCATTCGCGCCGCCGACCCTGACCATCGCACCATTGACCATGCCATGCTCAATGAACAGAACGAGCTCGGCTTGATCCTCGATCGCACGGTGGAAATGGATCGCGTTCCCGATTTAATGCGCAGTATTCTCACGCAGATGGCGCGCGAGTTTCGCGGGCAAGACCTCACCGTCCTGGCCTACACGCCTTCGAACCCGCCGCACAAGATCGGAACAGCTCGGTTCAACGCGCAAACGCGCGACATGACCTACACCCCGGCGCAATGAAACAAATGTCTCTGTACTTATTCAGGTGCAATAACTCAACCGGAGGAACAATCCCATGCCAGGAACTGTAGATGACTTCATGCAACGCTTCGGCGGCGGCGGCACGATGGATGAAAACGAAGCTGCTCAATATCACGAGCGCTTTGTTTCAAATCACCCCAATGACCGCGATTTCGACAACAGCACTTATCATCAAGCGGCCACCCAATACTTGGGCAAGCTGCCCGATGACCAGTTCCATCAGGCCGCCCGCAACGCCGTCACCCAGATGCCTCCGCAAGAACGCGCGGGACTGCTCGGCACCTTGATGGGAGCGCTCGGCGGCGGGGGCGGCGCGGCGGCTGCCGGCGGCGGGATTGGTGGAATCGCGAGGATGCTCGGACTCGGTTCTACCGATCCAAACCAGATGAGTCCCGACGATGCCGCCAAGGTGATGAATTATGCGCGCAAGGAGCAGCCCGATGCGCTCAAGCAAACGGTGGCAGAGAAACCGTTTCTGATGAAGGCACTCGGCAATCCCATCGTGATGGGAGCGCTCACCATGGCGGCGGCGAAGCTGCTGAGCAACCAAAGACGCAACGCCTAGCTCTGCCTGCCGCTGAACTAAGCATTGTCCATTAACTGTTCACCATTAAGTATCAATTGCTAACTATCAACTATTAACTAAATCTATCATGAGCCTATTTAACAATTTAATGTCGAAGATTTTTGGTCACGCGAGCAGCGCGGCTTCTACTGGAACAGCGGCGACTCCGGCCACTCCCGGCGCGACTACGTCGCAGGGGCAACCTTCAGCTCCGGCCACGGGAACCGGAGGGGGCGCCGCCGCGCCCCCTGCGCAACAAGTGGATGTCGGCGCTGTCCTGGACGGTTTGGCCGCGAAAAACCCGGAGAAGCTCGATTGGAAGCATTCCATCGTCGATCTTATGAAGTTAGTTGGAATGGATAGTAGCTTTAGCGCGCGCAAACAGCTTGCCAGCGAGCTGCATTACACCGGCGACCCGAACGATAGCGCCTCCATGAACATGTGGCTTCATAAAGAAGTTCTCAAGGAACTGGCGGCCAATGGCGGCAAGGTTCCAGCCGAGCTCCTGAAGTAGCTCGGCCACTCGCGCTCCGGCTTCCGAGTTGAAGCCAAATGAATGTCCCCGCGTGGATCGGGCTCACGTACTTCTTTTCCGAGCTGTTGCTGACCCTGACCCGGCGGTCGCGCGGGACGGGCGTAAAGCAGGATCGGGCAACCTTGCGCGTGCTCTGGTTCGTCATTCTCTTGAGCATTGCCGCGGCGCTCTTCGTGGCGGCGCGCTGGCCGGGAGCGACGCTGCCGCGGAAGGAGCTTTGCGCCGCAGCCGGAGTCATTCTCTTTTTTCTCGGGCTGATACTGCGTTGGTCGGCCATCATCGTGCTCGGTCGTTTCTTTACCGTCGATGTGCAGATCGCCCCCGACCACGAGCTGGTCCAGGCTGGTCCATTCCGGCTCCTGCGGCATCCTTCCTACACCGGGGTGCTGCTGGCCTTCGCTGGCTTCGGTCTTTCCCTCGCAAATTGGGCGGCGCTGCTCGTTCTCATCGTGCCCATTACCGCGGCATTCATTCGCCGCATGAATGTGGAAGAGGAAGCATTGCGCGCCGCTCTCGGCACGCCCTATCTCGAATACATGGCGCGAACCAAACGCCTGCTTCCCGGCATTTACTGAGCGCGAACAAGGCAACGCCTCCCGCTTGCCGACCCGCTACTTCATGACGACAATACCGCCACAGCCATGAAGAACACTCATCGCAACAGGGCGCGAGCTAACAGGAAACGCTCCAGCCGGGCACGCCTCGAAGTAAGAAACATCCGCGTTTTACCCAGTGGTTATCAGGTGGCCGTGACGCGAGAAAAGACCGAGTTCAGCAAACATTTCGCCGGACACACCCCCAGGAGTTTGCGGCTGGCAGAAGCCTATCGAGATATGTTGTTGCGCGTCCTTCCCTCCAAGCGGCGACATGAAGTCCCCCGCCGCGTCCTGAGCGCTCTAAAGCTGAAACAGCCTGTTGTGGGAGTAACACGCTATCCCAGACACGCCTACGCTGTTTCATATCGTAATAAGGCGAACCAGGTTAAAACCCGCACGTTTCCCTGGCGAACAGCACAGGACGAGGTCGCCGCTTACGCGGCCGCCGTCGAGTTCCGCAAGAAGAAGCTTCAGGAATAAACTAGCTACGTCAAGCCAGCTGGAGGCGCTTAGCTTCTACCTGCGTTTCCTTGTTTTGTAAGCGGCGTCGAGCTGCTGGCTATCAGTGAAGGCGGCCGGGTTTTCTGTTGCTGGAGCCCCGGTTTGTGGCTCGGCAGCTGGTGAATACCCGCGCACTGCCAGGGAACGTCGTCACCGGTTTTGTCCTCCCGTCGAAAGAGCGGTCCGCTTGCTGCTACAGCACACCCACCGCGCGTGAGATGAGTAGAATGACAATACTTAACGAGATGAAGATTTGTATCATCGCCAGAATCTTCGCCCAGCGCGCGAGCAGCGGCGCATCGGTCGGGCCGAAAGTGGAGCTTTGGGTAAAGGCGACAAAAAGGTAATCGGCGAAATGGGGCCGCCAGTGTTCGCAGGCAAATCGCGGACGCTCGGTTTTCTCGAGCTGCATTTGCGGAAACAGAAAACTGCGGCTGCCAAATTCGTTGCGTTCGCGACGCATCGCTGACCCGCCGCCGTCCAGCCGCCAATACCAAAGAGCAAACACGAGCACGTTAGTGAGCCAAAGTTCGCCGCCGGAGAGGAGGAGCGAGAGCGGATCTTCCGTCCGCGATGGCAACGCGCGGACGAGGAGGATGACCGACCCGATCAACGCCACGGTGATGATGGAGCTGATGAAAACGCCGAGGACGCGATTTAAGGAACGTCGCCCCATGCGATGACTTACTACTGTGGGCACAAGCAAGATGATAATCAGGCCCGGCAGCAACCAGGTTGGTCCGATGATGAGCGACCTGGGCAAAGCCAGATAAATTCCGCTCACGGCCAAACACGCAAGCAGCGCCTGCCAGCGCGGCTCGGGTTTATCGATGTGACCGGGTGCGTTCTGCACCTAACCGTTATATCGCAAATTTGCGCAACGACAAAGAAGGCGAGAGCTAAATCATTTCGAAACAGGCGTTGGACGAAGTCAGAAGGGTGCCGGGACGTTCGTCAGGAAAATGGCGACCATTCCAAGGCCGATGGCGATCTCGGCTACAATGCCCGCCAGCATGCCGAGAATAGTTCCCCAGCCGGCGCGTCCCGCTTTGACGAGTCTCTTGCCGCTGACGAGCTCGCCAGCGATGGCGCCGATGACAGGACCGAGAAATATTCCCGGCAATCCGAAGAAAAGACCGGCGAGGCCACCGATAATCCCGCCGGCGATGCCCCAGCGCGTTGCTCCGAAGCGCGTCGCACCGAGGTGACCTGCGGCGGCATCGAGCAGATAGGAAACTACCGTCAGGACCGCGAGCGCAATCAGCGCGGTCCACCCGCAGCTTCGCTCAGCACCGAGGGCGATTCGGTGAATGACGGCCGCGCCGAGGATGATCGTCGTGCCCGGCAAGACCGGCACGACGGTGCCGATCAATCCAATGGCCATGAGCACGACCGCGACGAGCCACCAAAAAAGTTCCATCTCCGATCGCGAACCTAAATGCTGAATCGTGGTTCGTCGCGCGCCCGCTGTCGCCATATGAGATTTCAACCGCCATCATTTTTTTGACCGGCAGAATGCCGATTCTATACTCAAATTGCTCATGCCACTCGCAATCGGAAGCAAAGCGCCCGATTTCACCCTGCCGACGAAAACTGCCGACGGGCCGAAGCGCGTGACGCTGAGCGAAAACTTCGGGAAAGGAAACACGCTGCTGCTCTTTTTTCCGATGGCATTCACCGGCACGTGCACGACCGAGATGTGTGGTGTCTCGTCGGACCTGGTCGCTTATGGAGAAATGAACGCGGTTGTTTATGGGATCAGCGGCGACAATCCGTTCGCGCAAGAGGCATGGGCGCGGAAGGAGGGAATCACCGTGCCGCTACTCAGCGACTACGAGCACACGGTCGCGCGAAGCTATGAGGTGGCTTACGACTCATTCCTGCCGCAGATTGGACTTGGGATGGGCGGAGTGCCGAAGCGTGCGGTTTACATTGTGGATCGCGCCGGGGTCATTCAGTATTTTGCCTGCAACGAAGACGCCCGCGCGGTGCCTGATTTCAACCGGGTGAAAGCGAAGCTCAAGGAGTTGATATGAATTCGTCTTTCGCTCATCCCCGGCGAAGTCGAGGAATCCTGCCGTGCTGCCTAAAAGCTTTCGGAACAGAATTCTTCGGTTCGCTCCGCTCGCAATGACAAAGAACGAGTTCAACACCCTGAGAAGATTCGATGCCGGCGCCGGTCGCACCGGCTATTTCCATTCGCTTCCGGCCTTGGAAGAGCAAGGCGTCGGCCGCATCTCGCGCTTGCCGGTAAGCATTCGCATTGTGCTCGAGTCGGTGGTGCGTAATTGCGACGGGAAAAAGGTGCGGCGCAAAGATGTGGAGACGCTGGCGAACTGGAACGCGAAGAAGCCGGCTAACGAAGAGGTGCCGTTCGTGGTCGCCCGCATTGTTCTGCAGGATTTTACCGGTGTGCCCCTGGTGGTCGATCTCGCAGCCATGCGCAGCGCAGTGCAAAGACTTGGCGCCGACCCAAAAATCATCGAGCCGCTCGTGCCGGTGGACTTGGTGGTCGATCACAGTGTTCAGGTCGATTTTTTCGGATCAGCGCAAGCGTTGCGCCTGAATTTGGACATGGAATTCAGGCGCAACCGCGAGCGTTACCAGTTCCTAAAATGGGGTCAGCAGGCCTTTAAGACTTTCCAGCTCATCCCGCCCGGCATCGGCATCGTGCACCAGGTGAACCTGGAATATCTGGCCAAAGGCGTGCTGTCGCAGAAGGTGGAGATGAGGAACGAAAAATCGGAAATGTTTTATCCCGACACACTCGTGGGCACCGATTCGCACACGACGATGATCAACGGCCTCGGCGTGGTCGGCTGGGGCGTGGGCGGCATTGAAGCAGAAGCCGGAATGCTGGGTCAGCCCGTCTATTTTCTTACCCCCGAAGTGGTGGGCGTTCACCTCAACGGCCGGCTTCGGGAAGGCGTGACCGCAACCGATCTCGTGCTGCACATCACGCAGATGCTCCGAGCGCAGAAGGTGGTGGGCAAATTTGTCGAGTTTTACGGCGAAGGCGCGGCCTCACTTCCAGTGCCGGATCGGGCCACCATCGGCAATATGTCGCCCGAGTACGGCGCCACCATTGGGTATTTCCCCGTTGATGATGAATCGGTCGCGTATCTTCGCGCTACCGGTCGCACAGAGGAGCAATGCGCTGCCTTCGAGAACTATTTCCGCGCGCAAAACATGTTCGGCATGCCGCTCAAAGGCCAGATCGATTACAGCCTCGATCTGGAATTGGACCTCGCCGATGTGCAACCCGGCGTCGCCGGCCCGAAACGCCCGCAAGATCGCATCAATCTCCCCGAGCTCGGGCAAACGTTTCACTCGCTCCTGCGAAAACCGGTGAAGGATGGCGGCTATGGAAAGGAGAACGGGGACCTTGCCGAGAAATATCTCGTGCAACTGAATGGAAGTCCGCCGCGCGATGAGCACATGGTTTCGACAGACAAGCGCAACCAGGGCATCGAGCCCGGCGACCAGCTGAACAAAATCGAAATGGTGGCGAATCGTCCCACGCCCGACGCTGCGAGGGAGATTGAAAGCGCAGGCGTCGATCCGTTTCATCACGGAACAAGCCGCATTGGCCATGGGACGGTGCTGATCGCGGCGATCACGAGCTGCACGAACACCAGCAATCCGAGCGTGATGCTGGCCGCGGGACTGCTCGCGAAGAAGGCGGTCGAGCGCGGACTTCGCGTTGACCCGGCGGTGAAAACATCACTCGCCCCCGGTTCCCGCGTCGTGACTGATTACCTGGCCAAGACCGGGCTGCAAGATTACCTCGATCAGCTCGGCTTCAATCTCGTTGGCTACGGTTGCACGACGTGTATCGGCAATTCCGGGCCGCTTCATCCCAGGATCGAGCAGGCCATTCATGAGCACGATCTGGTCGCCGCCTCGGTTCTGTCGGGCAATCGCAATTTCGAAGCGCGCGTCCATCAAAACATCAAAGCCAATTTTCTCATGTCACCGCCATTGGTCGTCGCCTTCGCTCTTGCCGGGCGGGTGGATATTGACCTCACGCGCGAGCCGATCGCTTCCCGCGATGGCAGCGACGTTTACCTGCGCGATCTCTGGCCCACCCTGCAGGAAATCCGAGAAGCAATGCGGTCGGCTCTGAGCCCGGAAGTCTTCCGCAAGCTGTATCGCGATTTTGCCGATCAGAACCCGAAGTGGAATGAAATCCCATCGAGCACTGGCGAAATCTACGAATGGGACGAACGGAGTGACTACATCCATGAGCCACCGTTTTTCCGCGACTTTTCTCTCCAACCCGGTGGCATCGAGGAAATCTGCGGGGCGCGCGCGCTTGGGATTTTCGGCGATTCGGTCACGACCGACCACATTTCACCGGCTGGCGCGATCAAGCCGACTTCGCCGGCTGGCCAATACTTGATTTCGCGCGGAATTGACCCGGCTGAATTCAATTCCTACGGCTCTCGCCGCGGCAATGATCTGGTGATGACGCGCGGCACTTTTGCCAATGTGCGCATCAAAAACTTGATGGTTCCTGGCACGGAAGGTGGCGTGACCAAGTACTATGCTAATGGCCGCGAACCCGAGACGATTTCGATCTTTGAGGCAGCCATGAAATACGCCGCTTCCAAGATACCGCTGGTCATTTTTGCCGGACATGAATACGGCACTGGATCGTCGCGCGATTGGGCGGCAAAAGGGACGCGGCTCCTTGGGGTGCGCGCAGTCATCGCGGCCAGCTTCGAGCGCATTCATCGCTCGAATCTCGTCGGAATGGGCGTGCTTCCGTTGCAATTTCTCGAAGGCAGCAATGCGCAATCCCTGCAGCTCGACGGTTCAGAAAAGTTCGATATTTTTGGCCTATCCGACCAGCTGGAAGCTGGGCAAGAGGTGACACTCCAGATCGAGCGGGCCAATCGAGAACGCTTAAAAGTTCCCGTAAAGCTGCGGATAGATACTCCGATCGAAGTCGACTACTACCGCCACGGAGGCATCCTCTCGTTCGTGCTGCGCCAGCTACTCGGCCGTTGAGTAGCTGATAGCTAACTTCGGCTCGACGCCAGAGCTTCAGCCAAAACAGGATCATCGCTTTTCCGCCAAACCTGCACGTACGATCCGTCCGCGATAAAGTTGGATGCTGGCGCTGCCGCCAGCGGCTCTGCGAATTGAGGCCCGTAGAGCGCGTGAATGTCAGCTTTCACATTTGCCGATGAAGCCGGCCATATCTTCCAACGCGGATGCTCGATCCGATACTCACTGCAACCAGTGCGAGTTTTCGTATAGCCCCAGTAATGCCCTATGATGAATTCTTCGTGTGAGCCGACGCCGGGAGTCTGAAGATCGCCCGTCGCGGTCATAGTAAGTTCTTCCCATCTCGTTCCACGGCGCCAGCGATAGACAACACGGACTTGCCCATCACGATGCACGACCTCCGATTTCATCGGCAAAACTGTGTAAGGTTCTCCATAGAAAATGCGAGCTACCGTTGCGACCGCCGGCCTCGGAACGATCTCGCGGATGAAACAGACGCCGCGTCGCCAGGTATCAGCTGATCTTCTACGGACGTAAAACCGAAGGTTTACCTCCTCGAAATTTCGATGCCGGGGAATGGCCACACCCAGCACCCGCGTATCAAGAAAGAGAAAAGCGACCAGAGTGACGAAGCTTTCCCCTTCATAAAAATCGAGTTCGACTCCGGGCGGGAGATAACCAGCCAGCAAAGCCGGATCTACTCGATAGTTCATCATCGCCAGATAACGCCAGCTGGCGGTTAGAAATGGTTTCTGCACTCGCCCGGCTTAGCGCAGGAGCTTTTCCAGCGAGGCATCTGGCTCCGCCCCCAGCTCAGTCGCTTGCTTATAGTGGCGCTTGGCCAGCTCCTTTGAGGGCGGAGACGCAGTCGCATAGATGACGGCGAGGTTAAAGTGCGCGTCGGCGTAATCAGGGTTGGCTGCGATGGCTTCGAGCATCTCCTTCTCCGCCGCTTCCTGCCACCCCTTCTGACTGGCGGTAATGCCGAGGTAGTTGTGGGCCGTGGCACTCTTTGGGTTAATTGCCAGCGACTTGGTCAATTCGTTAAGCGCGTCATCGAACTTACTCTGCCTATAGTAAACAATCCCCAAAGTTGTATGGGCGAATTCATCCTTCGGCGCGATGGCTATCGCCTTCTTTAAGGTGAGTTCCGCGGCCTTGAGCTTTCCTGTCCTGAAGTAAACAACGCCCAGATTGGATAATGAATAGAGATTGTTAGGACTCTTCGTCAGGAGCTCCTGGTATTGCCGTTCGGCGGCGCGGTATTTGCCATGGTCGAAGTTATCTTTCGCCTGCCGTGCTACCTCGATAAGATCGCTCGGAACATCGGGTTTGAAGCCGGACTGCAAGCTCGCTTCTGGAGTAGCTTGTTGCTCCGGCTTATCCGCGGCGCTGGGGCTTGGAGGCTTCTGCTCCGAATTCGGCTTGGCATAGGTGAAGCTCGCCTTGACCGGACCTGAAGTATCGTCGGAAATAGAAATGACGGGCTGGCGAAGCAGTGCCAGCTCTTCATCGCTCAGTTTTGTCATTGGCTGCGCCAAAAGCGCGATCTGCTCATTGAGCGAATCCGATTTCACCTTCAGCTTATCGAACTCGGCCAGCATTAATTTCCGCGCCTGATCGCGCCTCGCTTCTTCCTGCCGCTCTCGCACCACAATATTGCGCAGGATCTGGTTCTCCCGTGTCAGCTTTGCTGTTTCTTCCGCGTTACTCCCGGTTAGCTTTGCCTTCTCCAATTGGCTTGAGGCCTCCTCCAGCTGCGATCGCAGCGAGGCGACGGTGCCTTCGAACTCCTTGTTCTGCTGCTGGCTGGCCGCCAACTGCGCGCGCAAATCCTCCAGTTGTTTTTTCACCGCAGCGAGCTCCTGCTCCTTCTTCGGCTTGTCTTCGCCGATCTCACGCACGGTCCGCTCCGCGCTGGCAAGCTTCTGTTTCAAGTCGGTATTTTCTGTTACCAGCGCCGTCACTCGCTGCTCGGTCTCGCGCAAACCGGCGAGCTGATTCAGTGCTTCGTCGCGTTCTTTACTTACTTGAGCGATTTGCGAGTTCGCATCGGCCAGCTGTGCGCGCTGGGAGTCGCGTTCTCTTTCCGCCGCAGCCCGTCCTTGCTCCGCCGCCGCCAGCGCTTTCTTCAATTGCCCAACTTCCTGTTGCAAAGCCTGCTGCGCCTTGGCATCAACTCCGCCGTTGGCCTTGATCTTCTCCAGTGCAGCTTGAGCTTCCGTGAGCTGCTGCCCCACGTTTTTTTCTGCCGTCTTGCTCTTCTCCAGATCCCGCTGCACCTGCTCCAGTTTGGAGTTGGACTCCCGCAGCTTGGAGTTGAGCTGTTGCTTTTCCTCTTCCACCTGGCTGATGCGGGAGCGCGAGTGTTGAAGTTCGCCCTGAAGTTCGTCGACCTTTTCGCGCAGTTTCTGTGTCTCTTTCTTGATAGCGATGTCGTTAGCTGGCGGCGCCGGAGTAGCAGCAGCCTGGGTGGCGGGCGTCGGCGTTGCTGGGGCAGCGGGGGATTTAGCTGTGCCGATCTCCACCGTAGGCTCGCTCGCCTGGGGGGCAGCCGCGCTCGCCGCAGCCGTCGCCGGGGGATTTGTGGCGGCGAGGTCCTTTTGCGTGCCCGCTTTGCTTTGCACACGCAAGATGCTTTCAGACACTTTGCGGCCGCGATATTCCACAATGGCCGGCTGCCAGTCGCCATGGTTTTTCTTAAGCTCTTCCAGCAGGCTGCCGGCGAACCGGTACTTCGCCAGGGCCGCGCTGAACTGGCTCTCCCGCTCCAGTTTTTCCCCCTGCTGCGCGGTCATGTAAGCTTTAAGGAATGTCTCGCTCGGATCATCGCTTTGAGCGCGAACGAGTGGCCCAGCGAGGAAGAGCGCCGTCAGCAGGATGCCACCTAGTTTTCTCATGCGGAAACGGGAGCCAATCATAGTCTCCCGGCCGCCACTTGCAATGCTTTGGAGAAGCACAGTTTTTTTGACAATAGCCGAGAGCGTGCCAGCGGGTCGCCCTTTGCTTTTGCAAAACGACTCCCTGCCGTTACACTCCCGGTTCAGCCGGTGGCCATAGCTCAATGGTAGAGCTCCAGATTGTGGTTCTGGCTGTTGCGGGTTCGAGTCCCGTTGGCCACCCCCATCCATTTGCGATTTGCGATTGCCGATTAATCCCGGCACGGTTTTGCTTTTTTCCAATCGCAAATCGAAAATCGGCAATCGAAAATTCTTTACGTGCCTGTAGCTCAACCGGATAGAGCTTCTGACTTCGGATCAGAAGGTTGGGGGTTCGAATCCCTCCAGGCACGCATCTCTTACTCCTAATCTTAACCTTACTCTTACTGGCGACCCCTTGCCGCGCGTGCATCAGGATTGCCTTGCCATGGTCAAGCGGGCTAACCTGCTGCGACAAGATGAACGATCGCACCACGCTTGATACCACTGTTGTTAACATCGAGCTTACCCTTGCCAGCATCATTCAGGGCGTGGCTCTTTATTTTCTCACTGAAAATGCACGGGCGGTTCTTTCCCTTCACAGCTGGACGGGTTTTCTCTACCTCGCAGCCGGCTTATGCGTGATTTTTATCTTCTGGTCGCGCTCGATCATTCATACTCTGACGCTGATCAGATGGCCGCTCGAGTTCGGACATAACTTCTTCTACATCGCCTGCGCCCTGGGCGAAGCCATTCTCTTTACCCGGCTTAATCAACCCGCGGCGTGGTTTGGACTGAGCGCCGCCTACGCCGGGGCCGTCTGGCTGTTATTCATCTACGACATGCGTCTGATTCGTGCGCGTGTGGCTGAGGCCCGGAATGATGCGGAGCGAAGTCTCTATGGCCGCACATATGCTGACCAAACACTGAACATTCGTCTTCTCATTCCTTTATTGTTCATTTTCAATTTTGGCTGCGCTTTGATCATTCACACTCGCGCCGAGCTTTTCATCGGCCGGGATGCGCATGTGTGGCTGATTGGCGCCCAGCTTCTCTCCTTTATCGGGTATTTGATCTACGTGACCCGCTTTTTCTCCGAGTTAGCTCCCGCCATGGTGGCAACTAACAAGGTAGAAGCTAAGCTGGAGCAATCGAGTCAGTGAACAAACTGAGGACATCGGCACGAGATGGGCAGGCTTGGAGCAGAAGCTCGTTAGGTGGCATCGCCCCGACGGTCGATCAAGTGATGGTAGAAGAACGCGCGGCCGCGTTCACCAAGCGCAGCCTCAAGACCTCGGCCAAACTTGAAGGTTTAAAGCTGGCCGTATCCATGATGGATCTCACCACCCTGGAAGGAAAGGACACCCGCGGCAAAATTGCGTTTCTTTGCCGCAAAGCCATGCAGCCACTCGATGCACGTTATGCCGTGCCGAGCTGCGCCGCCGTTTGCGTCTATCCGAACTTCGTCCGGGTGGCGAAGAAATTTCTTGGCAACAGCACCGTCAAAGTAGCGAGCGTCGCGACCGCGTTTCCCAGTGGATTAATGCCGCTGAAGTTAAAACTCCGGGAAGTGCGCGGCGCGGCGCGCGATGGCGCTGATGAGATCGACATGGTCATCAATCGCGGCGTGTTCCTTGCCGGTGAATACAACCGCCTTTTCGACGAGATCGGCGCGACCAAGGAAGCCTGCGGCAAAGCGCATTTGAAGGTGATACTGGAGACGGGGGAACTCGAGACCTTTGATAATGTCCATCTGGCCAGCGAAATCGCCATGCGCGCGGGCGCCGATTTTATCAAGACATCGACCGGCAAAGTGTCACCGGCCTCGACCATGCCGCTCGCGCTCGTGATGCTGGAAGCCATCCGCGATTACTTCTACGAGACCGGCATCCGCATCGGCATGAAACCGGCCGGTGGCATTCGCAATGCCAAACAAGCGCTGCACTATCTTGTTATGGTCAAAGAAACGCTGGGCGACGATTGGCTTAGGCCAGATCTCTTTCGCTTCGGCGCCAGCACGCTCGTTAATGACGTCCTTATGCAAATTGTGAGGACGGTGGACGGTAATTACCAGAGCAAGGACTACTTCTCGCTTCCGTAATGTCCGGCGCCGGAAATTTGTTGGTGCGATGTGGATGGCTCGTTCTAACATAGCCACTAAGTCAATGGCGCGGAATTCCAAAGATAAGCGAGCGCAGTTGATAGTGGTGGAAGCCAACGGTCAAGGTGCGGATGAACGGCTGAGCATCCCAGCTAACGAGCGACGACTCGAGTTCGGCGAGCGCTGGAACTACGCCGCGGCCCCAGAAGCGACCACCTACATTAAGCTGCGCCGCCGCTACCCGCTGTTCATCAAAGGCAAGTTCGTTGCCCCGAAATCCGGCAAGTATTTCCGTTCTATCAACCCTGCGACGGAAGGAAAGCTGGCTGAGATCGCTGCGGCGAATTCCGCTGACGTAGATGCCGCTGTTTCAGCCGCCACCCGTGCCTACAAGACGTGGAGCAAAATGGCGGGCTGCGAACGCGGGAAGTATCTCTTCCGCATCGCGCGCATGATCCAGGAAAAAGCGCGCGAACTTGCCGTTCTGGAGACAATGGATGGCGGCAAGACCATCAAAGAATCGCGCGACGTCGATCTGCCGCTGGTCGCCGCGCATTTCTTCTACTATGCGGGATGGGCCGATAAACTCGCCTACGCCTTGCCGGGACGACGGCCCCGACCACTTGGCGTCGCCGGCCAGATTATTCCGTGGAATTTGCCGCTGCTAATGGCGGCGTGGAAGCTGGCGCCCGCGCTCGCCTGTGGAAATACCTGCGTCCTAAAGCCAGCCGAGACCACGAGCATCACCGCGTTGCATTTGGCGGAAATTTTCCAGGAGGCGGAATTGCCCGATGGCGTAGTTAATATCGTGACCGGCGCGGGTGAAACCGGAAGCGCCATTGTTAATCATCCACGAATCGACAAGATCGCGTTCACCGGCTCGACCGAAGTGGGCAAAGGCATCGCGCGCTCGCTCGCCGGCAAGAACAAGAAGCTCACGCTCGAGCTCGGCGGCAAAGCGGCCAACATCATTTTCGAAGATGCTCCGATCGACTAGGCGGTCGAAGGGATCATCAGCGGAATCTATTTCAACCAGGGCCATGTTTGCTGCGCCGGGTCGCGTTTGCTTGTGCAGGAAGGCGTGTTTCCGGCGGTGATTCGCAAGCTGCGAGATCGCATTGCGACTTTGCGCGTGGGCGATCCCCTGGACAAGAACACGGACATCGGCGCAATCAATTCACGGATGCAGTTGGAGAAAATTTGCGAGCTGGTGGACAGCGGTCTCCAGCAGGGCGCCCAGCTGGTGCAATCACCGGCGCGTTTGCCGGCAAAAGGCTACTGGTATCCGCCGAGTTTTTTCACCGGCGTGACGGCGTCGCATCGCATCGCGCACGAAGAAATCTTCGGCCCAGTGCTCAGCGTCATGACGTTCCGCACACCGGAAGAAGCAGTCGAGCGCGCCAACAACACCATGTATGGCCTGAGCGCCGGGGTCTGGACCGATAAAGGAAGTAAGATTTTCAAAATCGTCAATAAACTGCGCGCCGGCGTGGTCTGGGCCAACACCTATAATAAATTCGATCCGACGAGTCCATTCGGCGGCTACAAGGAAAGCGGCTTCGGCCGGGAAGGCGGGCGGCATGGATTGCTGCCGTACCTTGCCTTGGAGTAGCACGCGTTGGCGCGTGCAATCCTGTCATGCCGAACAAGGCCGGGACATCCCTCATCATTCAGCTTTTTGCACAGACAGATTCTTGGACTGCACTTCGCTCCGGCCGGACTGACACTTAGTCTCCGTAACCGCGCGGGAATTTCTGGTGCCACCTCCACGCGCTCTCGATAATCGCGTCGAGATTTTCAAATTGAGGTTGCCAACCCAGCTCGCTTTTTATTTTTTCGGAAGCGGCAATCAGACGCGCGGGATCGCCGGGCCGCCGCGGTTTTTCGTCCGCGGCAATTTTCGCTCCGGTGATCTTGCAGCAGGCATCAATGACCTCGCGCACGCTTGATCCCCCGCCGGTGCCCAGATTGTAGAACGCGCTCTTGGGAGCGCCGAGGGCGAGAATGTGAGCGCGCGAAAGGTCGATGATATGGATGTAATCGCGAATGCAGGTGCCGTCCGGAGTATCATAATCAGTCCCAAAAATATCGACGTGCGACTTTTGCCCGAGCGCCACCTTGAGCACGTTCGGAATGAGATGCGTTTCAGTCCGATGATCTTCGCCGAACTTCTCCGAGGCGCCGGCGGCATTGAAATAGCGAAGCGACACGAACTTCAGACCGTGCAACTCGTCGTACCAGCGCAAAATTTTTTCGAAGGCCAGCTTCGATTCGCCGTAGGGGTTGATCGGTAATTGCGGGAACGTCTCATCGATGGGCAGGCGCTCGGGCAGGCCGAAAGTGGCGCAGGTGGACGAGAACACGAGGCGCCGGCAATCAGCCGCGAGCATGGCGTCGAGGAGATTGAGGCCGTTGCAGATATTGTTGCGAAAATACTTCGACGGATCGCGCATCGACTCGGCGACCAGCGCGCTGGCGGCAAAATGCATGACCGCGTCCGGCCGCAAACGGCGCAGCACCTCGGCCGTTTGCTCCCGTTGAGCCAGATCGCCTGCGATGAACTGCGCGCGTGCATCGATCGCCGCGCGATGTCCTTCTGTCAGATTGTCGAGGACAGCGACCTCATAGCCCTCATCCAGCAACAACTCTGCACAGATGCTGCCGATGTAACCGGCACCGCCGACGACCAGAATTTTCATCACACCGCAGTCTGCCCTTGGACTGCGATTGAATCAAAGGCGGCGCGTGTTCGCTTTTTTCTTCTCGAGTGAGGCCAGCATACGGCGGGCGGAGGAATGTTTCGCGCGCGGCCTCAGCACTTTGAGGCTTTCCTCATCGGAACCCCATTTCAGTATGTCGATGTCGATGTGGCGCACGCCCCATTGTCTCATCTCCAGTCGCGAGTTTTTGTAAAGATCGATGGTGTTGGTGCCGATCAACGCCCCGCCATAGTCATCGACCTCGTATTCTTCCATCGTGCCCACGATTCTGAATCGTGTCCCAAGCGGGAAGCGTGACCAATCCGAGGCGGCGCTGCGGACGGAAAAACCGGAAAGTAATTCGCCGAGGGCATTACGGTGACCACCTGCTTCACGACTGCAATATGCAGTGGTGCGAACGCGCATGCGGCTGGTCGGGTGCTCGGAGGTTTTGCGCGCCGGCGGCTGGAGCGCGCAACTGGCGAGCAGGCCGGAGACAGACAAAACAGCGGTGAATCTCAGCCAAGCGGGAGCTTGCAAACAGCGCGCTGAATACGCGTTGAACGAGACCGGCGCAAGCCATAACTTGCGCGCCTGCGCGCATGGGGGGACTTTCACAGACGCGGGTTTATGTAGCAGAAAACGTGCTGCTGGATGCGCGGCTGGCGCTTTTTCACGAGCGCGAAAAGTGGCTGGCTGTCGCCGATTTACACTACGGATTCGAGCTCAGCCAGCGCGCCGCCGGCCGGCTCGTGCCGATGTGGGGAATGGAATCAACGAGCGCGCGTCTGCTTTCGCTGCTTGCCGAGTACAAGCCGCGGCGGCTCATCATGGTGGGCGATCTCGTGCACGATCGCACCGCAAGGGCGCCGCTGCGAGAACTCTTCGCGCGTGTGCGAGACTGCTGCGAGGTTGTCGCCATCGCGGGCAATCATGATCGCAGATTGGGCCAGGGCATTGAGCTGCGGGATTCGTTTGAAACAAGCGGCTTTGAATTCCATCACGGCCACTGCACGCGTGAGCCTTCAGCGAGAACACAGATCATCGGGCATTTTCATCCCGCGGCGACGCTGCGCGACGGAGCGGGGCTGCGTTTAAAATTCCCCGCCTTCGTGCAGGAGGAGAATTGCTGGATCCTGCCGGCGTTTTCTCCCTGGGCTGCGGGTGGGGAATGGGTGCAGACCGAGCACAGCCGCGTCTGGCTCTGCACGCCGCAGCGGGTTCTGCCGCCGGTGGAGCGTGAATCCGCCGCCTAGACGGGCGCGGTCTTGAGTTCGCTCGTGCAATGCGGGCAGCGGCTGGCTTTGATCGGAATGGTCATCGCGCAAGCCGGACAATCCTTCGAAACCGGCTCGGCCGCTGCCGGACGGCGCAAGTTGTTCACCGTTTTCACGATGAGGAAGATGGCAAAGGCGACAATGAGAAAGTTGATCAACAGAGTAATGAAATTGCCGTAGTTCCAGGTGATCGCTCCGGCTTTGGCCGCGTCTGCCGGCGTCGAGAAGGTGCCTCCACCCGGGGCGGGTTTCAAAGTGAGGAATTGGTTGGAAAAGTCCAATCCGCCGGTGAGAAAGCCGAGCGGCGGCATGATGATGTCTTTGACCAGCGAGGAGACCACGCCACCGAAAGCAGCTCCGATGATGACACCGACCGCGAGGTCGAGGGCGTTACCCTTTACTGCGAATTCCTTGAATTCTTTCCACATGGCCGTGTCCTTAATCAGTTCGCCGCCACGTTGACAAGCTTGTTTGGCACGACCACCACTTTGCGAATCTGCTTGCCGGCGAGCGATTGTTGGATTTTGGGCAAAGTTAAAGCCGCCGTTTTCAGCTCTTCTTCATTCGCATCGAGCGGCACGCGCATCCGGTCGCGCAACCTGCCGTTCACCTGCACGATAATTTCAACTTCGTCTTCAATGAGCACCGTCTCATCGTAATCCGGCCAGCTCTGTGCGGTGATTTCTCCAATCGAGCTGCCGAAGCGTTCTCCGATTTTTTGCCAAAGCTCCGAGGTGATGTGCGGCGCGAATGGGTTAAGCAAAACGAGCAGAACGCGCATGGCTGAAAGCGACAGCGTTTCAGCATTGGTGAAGGCATTGACAAATACCATCATTTGCGAGATGCCGGTATTAAAGGAGAGCGACTCGATGTCTTCGGTTACTTTCTTGATGGTGGCGTGAATCAGCTTGGTTTGTCGCTTGTCCGGCGCGGCCTCGCTGATGCGCGCTGTTAGTTCCCATTCGCCGGCCTGATTCTCGTCCATCATGAGCCGCCAGACCCGGGCCAGAAAACGCGAGACACCTTCCACTCCGCGCATGCTCCACGGTTTCATTTGCTCCAGCGGCCCCATGAACATCTCGTAGCAGCGGAATGCGTCGGCGCCGTACTGGGCGATGACATCGAGAGGATCGATGACGTTGCCCCAGCGCTTCGACATCTTGCGGTTGTCTTCGCCGAGAATGATCCCCTGGTTGACCAGCCGCTGAAACGGCTCTGGTTTACTCAGATGACCAAGATCGAAGAGGACTTTGTGCCAGAAGCGTGCGTACAGTAGATGCAGGACAGCGTGCTCCGTTCCGCCAACATAAAGATCAACGCCGCCAGGTTGCTCGCCGCCCATCCAGTAGCGCTCAGCTTCTTCGCCGACGAAACGCGCATCGTTGCGCGGGTCGCAGTAGCGCACGTAATACCAGCATGAGCCAGCCCATTGCGGCATGGTATTCGTTTCGCGCAGGGCCGAATCGGTATAGCGAACCCACTCGCGCGCTTTCGCCAGCGGCGGCTCGCCTGTGCCGGTCGGTTTGAAATCCTCCAGCGGTGGCGGAGTTAGCGGCAGTTCCGTTTCCGGCAGCGCTTCGTGTTTGCCTTTGCGCCAGAGGATCGGGAACGGCTCGCCCCAATAACGCTGGCGCGAAAAGAGCCAGTCCCGCAGCTTGTAATTGGTAGCGCGTCTGCCCAGGCCGCGTTCCTCCAGCCAAGCCGTGATTGTTCTTTTGGCTTCCGCCGTCGCCAGGCCGTTGATGAGCGGTGAATTGATCGCAATCCCTTCGCCGGTAAATCCGATTGCGCTCCTGCCATCCCCTGGCTGAACGACTTCGCGAATGGGCAAATCAAATTTGCGCGCGAACTCCAGATCACGTTCATCATGCGCAGGCACGCCGCCGATGGCGCCAGTCCCGTAACCGGCAAGGACATAATCCGCGACCCAGATGGGAATCTCAGCATTGGTCGCCGGATTGATGGCGAAGGCGCCGGTGAATACGCCCGTTTTTTCCTTCGATAGCTCGGCTCGCTCGAGCTCGCTTTTGCGCGCAGCGCGCTCGCGATACTCGCGGACCTCCGGCAATTGTTTCTCGGTCGCGATCCGCTCGACCAGCGAATGCTCCGGAGCGAGGAGCAGGAACGTGCCACCGTAAAGCGTGTCAGGCCGGGTTGTGAATACGCGAATGGTGACGTCGTGGCCGGCAACCTTGAAATCGATCTCCGCTCCTTCACTTCTGCCAATCCAATTGCGCTGGAGCAGCTTGATCCCTTCAGGCCAGTCGAGATCCTCCAGCTCGGTCAGCAATCGCTCGGCGTAAGCTGTGATCCGCAACATCCATTGCCGCATCGGCCGGCGCACCACCGGATAACCGCCCACCTCGCTTTTGCCATCGATGACCTCCTCGTTCGCGAGTACGGTGCCGAGCTCCGGGCACCAATTCACCGGCACCTCTGCGACATAGGCGAGACGAACTGAATCGGGGTCAGCGCCGCGGAAGCTGGAGATGGGCTCGGCCTTGTTGGTGGCCGGATTGAACCAGCAATTGTAAATCTGAAGGAAAATCCATTGTGTCCAGCGATAGAAGCTCGGATCAGCCGTGCTGATCTCGCGGCTCCAATCGTATGAAAACCCGATCCGTTTCAGCTGCGACTTGAATTTGGCAATGTTCTCCCGCGTCGTGATTGCGGGGTGCTGGCCGGTTTTGATGGCGTATTGCTCCGCGGGCAAACCGAAGGCGTCCCAGCCCATCGGATGCAGCACGTTAAAGCCGCGCATTCGTTTGTGGCGCGCGATAATATCGGTGGCGGTGTAGCCTTCAGGGTGTCCGACGTGCAAACCGGCCCCGCTCGGGTACGGAAACATGTCGAGCACGTAGAACTTGCGTTTCGCGCGATCGAAATTTTTCTCGCCCGGGTTCGGCGCATGAAAGAGCTGGCGTTCATCCCAAATGCGCTGCCACTTCGGCTCAAACTCGTCGAAGGGATAATGTTTGCGGCGGTCGCTGCTCATCAGGGGTATCTCTTGGGAAAGCTGGAACGTTACAAATGGATTTGCTGCTCGCTACTTCCAACCCGCACAAGACGCGCGAGCTCGCTGCGCTGCTCGGATCGGATTTTGCTCTCAAAGATCTCACCTCGCTCTCGTTCCCGCCGCGGATTGTTGAAAACGGCAGCACGTTTGCCGACAACGCGGCGATCAAGGCCCTTGCGCTCTCGCGCCTGTTGCCCGGGGAGATTGTCATTGCTGATGATTCCGGACTCGAAGTGGAGGCGCTCGGCGGCGAGCCGGGCATTTACTCCGCCCGTTATGCCGGGCCGAACGCGACCGACCAGGAGAATATTGAGCGGTTACTTGGAGAGCTGCAATCGTTGCGGAATAGCGGAGTGGCCGTGGATCGCACAGCTCATTTCGGGGCGCGGTTTCGATGCGTCATCGCGGTCGCAAAAGGCGGGAATCTTCTTACAACGCTGACCGGCGATCTTTGCGGCGAGATCGTTGCTCCCCCGCGCGGCACAAATGGTTTTGGTTATGATCCGGTTTTCCTTCCGCAAGGGTCGAATCACACCTTGGCTGAAATGCCGGCCGAATTAAAAAATCGGATCAGCCATCGCGCCCATGCGGCAAGCAAGCTGCTGGCATTTCTTAGAACTGCGCGCCAATAAGACTACGCGGCATTGCGCCGGGCAGGCCGAAGCTTTAAACCTATTGACTCGTGGAAGGAGCGGCGCGGATTTGGTAGCCGACCTTCTGAATTCCAACCTGTCGCACCTTGTCGAGTAAGGTGATGACATCGCCATGAATGGACATCATTTCGGCACTGATCGAAACCTTGATGTTCGGATTGGCCGCGTGCAATTGGTAGAGCCGCGGCAGGACCTGGTCGTCGGGAACAAACTGGTTGTCGAAGAAAACAGCGTTTCCGGGGGAAACGCGGATGGAGACGGTATCTCGTATTGGATTTTGCGGAGGTGGAGCGCCCCTGGCGGGCAGATTGACCTTGATGCCTTTCATGTGGGTCTGGCTCAGACTCACCATCATGAAGCTGGCGAGCAGGAAAAACATAATGTCGATGAGCGGGATGATCTCGATCCGCGCCCGCTTTTTCGGCAAAGGTGAAGCAACGTGCATATCAAGAATCTCGCGCCTAATAGGAAGCGCCGCTCATGGTGAACGTGATCGGAATACGAACCCGCGAAACGCTCCCCGGTTTAAATCGCCACCTCCGGAATGCACTGAGGGTGGAGTTATCGAGAGAGGAGTTTCCGGTGCTTTGCGCCATGGTGGCATCGGTGACGTTGCCGCTGGCGGTATCGACGGTGACCACACAAACTCCGCTGCCGGTGATGTGCTGCCGTCGCGCTTCGTACGGATAATCCGGACGCGGGGCGCTGATGGCAGCGGCTTTACCCGCTGACGCGCTCACCATTCCGGGCGGCCGCGGCGGGCCGGCAACCTGCGGTGCTTTGATGGGCTGAACTTTCTGCGCTGGTTTCTGCTGTTTGGGAGGCGGGGTCTGCTCTTCGTGGAATTCTGGCTGGATGTCCGGCGGCGGCGGAGCCTCAGGCACCGGGATGTCTTCGGGCGGCGGCGTTGGCTCATCCGCCGGCGGTTGATCGAGCGTGGCCTCGATGGTCGCGGTCGGAATGTCGGAGACATCGACCGGCGGCGGTTCCTTGTGGAATGCAACCGCGACAGCGATGCCGTGCACAGCGAGCGCGCCGCCAAAGGCAGCGAGCACCTGCCATCTCGGCGCTGGTTTATAGAGAAGCGGGCCAACCATAAGGTCTAAGGTCCTGTTGTGCCTGGAGCCGGCACGCCTTTAGCAGCCTCACTCTTGATCTCGAAGGCAATTTTGTAGAAGCCTTGTGAACGCAGAATGTCGAGCACGCGAATGATGTTTCCGTGCACGGTATCGCGATCACCCCGGACGAACACCTTCGCGTCCGGATTCTCCTGGTGGACTTTGCCCAAGGTGGCGGTCAACGCGTCATAAGTAACCATCTGTTTGTCGAAATAGGGGTTGCCGTTGGAATCGACCGAAACGCTAATGTAATCGCGCTTTGATTGCGTCTCCCCTGAGGCGCCGCTGGGAAGATTGACCTTGATCCCTTTCATGTGCACCTGGCTCAAGCTCACCATCATGAAGCTGGCGAGCAGGAAGAACATGATATCGATGAGCGGAATGATCTCGATGCGCGCTTTTTTGTGCGGGATGGGACTGCCAACGCGCATAATTTTCTTCTAGATGGATGAGCGAGTAGCGGCCGAGGGCGTTCCCGAGCCCACCTCCACCTCTCGCGCTCTGTTTTGCGCCTCAAGCATGACTTCCAGGTTCGTGGCTGCGGTTTGCAGCTCGAACTCTAAGTTAGACACTCGGGAAGTGAAAAAGTTAAACGGTATCAGCGCAAAAATCGCGATACCGAGACCGCACGCGGTGGCGATGAGCGCTTCCGCGATACCGCCAGTCACCGCCTGCACCGCCAGCTCTTCGTTGCCGAGAAAGCTGAACGAACGAATGAGCCCGGTGATCGTTCCCAAAAGACCGAGCAGCGGGGCGAGCGTGACCAGCGTGTCCATGACGACGAGGAAGCGTCCGGCCCGTTTGATCTCGATGCCGGCCGCCACCTGCAACGCCCCCTGGAGCGATGCGTGCTGGTGATTCAAGCCGTTCCACATCATACGCAAGACCGGGTCGCGCGAGCCGCGGGAGAGCCGGGAGGCTTCCGCGACGTCGCCGCTCTCGATGGCGGTGAATACTTTTTCAATGCGCTTCGGATCGCGCCGCATCCAGCGGCCGAGCCACCAGAAAATACGCTCGAGCACGACGGCGACGCCGAT
>JBKPQR010000071.1:0-13242 GCA_046734175.1 Verrucomicrobiota bacterium
ACTTCTTCGCGATATTCTGCGCTTTCACGATTGAACCGCTCCATGCACGGCACCGAAACGACGCGAGTGCCGCGGCCAAGGGTTTTAGCTGCCGCCAATGCGTGCTGGAGCTCGCTGCCACAGGAAAGAATTATCCGTTGCAACTTCCCGGTTTCCTTGCGCGCGATGTAGGCGCCACGACGCACACCTTCGCGGCGCAGGTTCACCTCGATCTCGTTCAGCATGGGCACGCTTTGGCGTGTGAGCGAAAGCAGCGTAGGGCCGTCGATTCGTTCCATGGCGGCGACGAAGGCGCCCGCTGTTTCCTCCGGGTCGGCTGGACGAATCACATCCAGATGCCGGATCAGCCGCAGGGCGCTCACTGTTTCCACCGGCTGATGGGTGGGGCCATCTTCGCCAACGCCGATGGAGTCGTGCGTGAAAATGTAAAGGTTTGGCAGGCGAGAGAGGGCAGCCAGCCGGATGGAGGGGCGTCCGTAATCGGAGAAGACCATGAAGGTCGCTCCCGATGCGCGGAAGACGCCGTGATAGGAAACGCCATTCATGATCGCGCACATTCCGTGCTCGCGAATGCCGAAGCGGATGTTCCGGCCGCCCGGTGTGTCGCGAGTGAAATCGCCGCCGCCTTCGATGTAGTTCATGGTCGAGCCGTAGAGATCGGCGCTGCCGCCGATCAAATTGGGCACCTCCTGTGCGATGGGCTGGAGAACTTCCCCGCCCGCTTTGCGGGTGGCGATTTTCGCATCGGCTTTGAAGGGCGCAATCTTCTCCAGCAAATCCGCCGGCACTTTTTTGTCGATGGCATCGTCGAGCATTTGCGCTTTCTCCGGGTTCTGCTCGCGCCAGGCATTCCAGGTTTTCTCCCACTCGGCGAACTCAGCCAGTAACTTCTGCTTGTGCTCTCTGAAGTACTCACGTGTCTCATTTGAGACGAAGTAATGCTCGTCCGGCAGTCCAAGTTTCTTGCGGTCGGCGTCGACGTATTTCGCGCCCGCTTCCCCATGGGCTTTGGCTGTTCCGGCCACCTCAGGAATGCCTTTGCCCGCGAGCGTGTGCGCGATGATGAACTGCGCTTTGCCGTTGTCGCGTTCTTTGGCCACGCTGCACGCGTCGAGGAACTCCTGCATGTCGTCCCCCTGGATTTCCTGCACGTCGAATCCGTAAGCTTCGTAGCGTTTGCGCGTATCTTCGCTCTGCGTCTGCTTGGCCATGGCATCGAGCGTGATCGCATTCGAGTCGTAGATGAGAATGAGATTATCCAGGCCGAAATGCCCGGCGAACGCGCTCGCTTCCGCGCTCACGCCTTCCTGCAAATCGCCGTCACCGCACAGGCAAAAAATGTGCTGATCAAAAATGCGTTGCTCGCTGGTGTTGAAGTGCGCGGCGGCCATCTTCGCCGCCATCGCCAGACCGACGGCGTTGCCGACGCCCTGCCCCAGCGGGCCGGTCGTGCACTCGACACCCGGCGTTTCAAAATACTCCGGATGCCCCGGTGTTTTGGAGTGCAACTGCCGGAAATGTTTGATGTCGTCGATGGAAAGGTCGTACCCGCTCAGGTGCAGCCAAGCATAAAGAAACATGCTGCCGTGCCCGGCCGAGAGAACGAAGTAATCGCGTCCGATCCAGCGCGGCTGGTCAGGATTATGCCGCAGCAGATAACCATAAAGCACCGCGCCCATTTCGGCGCAGCCCAGCGGCAACCCGAGGTGGCCCGATTCGGACGCCCGCACTGCATCCATGGCGAGGCCGCGCGCTTCGTTGGCCGCGCGCGAAAGCGCTTCCACATTCAAGTTCATGCTGCTCTATAGCCGCGCCTGCGCAGCCCTACAAAACGTTTTCCATTTTCTTGCATTGCGCGATGACAACAGCGTGATTCCTCGCAGTGAATCGCTCGGTCTTGCTGCACATCGTGGAACGGCTGGAAGCGCTGCTCGGACGATTGCCCGCCGCGCTTCAGAATCCGGTCCGTCACGAGCTCTCGCCCTTAAAAGAGCTTTTCTTGCAGCAGCGCGCCCCGCGTTTTCTCCTTGCCGGTGCCGACCGTTTGCCGCTGCCGCAGATCGTAAATGTTCTCTTTAACGGCGAGCCGGCAGATGATTCGCGCCACATTTTATTTGAGGTTTTCCGCTGGCAAACAATTGAGGTCAAAAGCCGCGGGACTGTCGCTGTGCTCGACGCGCGCGGAGCCGACGAGGAGGCGGAGCAGAACATTCGTGAAGAACTTCGGCGCCAGCCGGCGGACGCGGTCATCATCGTGAGCGACGCTACCGATGGCCGGACCAGGGTGAAGGCGGCTGTGGAGAACGGCCGTGCATGCGTGCAGTGGAATGATGAGCTGCACCGCACGGCTGGAATCATTGCCATTCACTTCCATTCACACTCAGGCCACAATGGCCACAGCGACGAGCATTGGTCGCGCAACATTCAAACCCAACTGCACGCGCGGGTCTGGGGCGGGTTCGAATTTTCTGCAACCGCCGAGACGGTGCAGGCTGATCGCGCTGTCGCCGAACAATTGATCACGACCCTGGCGAAGAAATTACCGAACGAATGCCGCGTAGAAATGGTGCGCATCTCTCGGAATCGCCAAGCTCAACGCGAGGTCGCGAAGCTTCTCATCAAATCCACCACCGCCATCTGCACCGCCATCGGTGCGCAGCCCATCCCGCTCGCTGATCTGCCCATTCTGACCGCGCTTCAGCTGGCCATGGTCTCAGGCATCATGTACGTGAGCGGGCGCGAACGCAGCTTGCGCGCGGCCACCGAATTCGTGGGCGCGGTCGGGGCCAACGTCGGCGCCGGCATGCTTCTTCGCGAAGGTGCCCGCGCGATGCTGAAGTTTTTCCCCGGATGGGGCAATGTCGTTTGCGGCATGGTCGCCGGCGCTGGCACCTACGCCATCGGTCAGGCTGCTTCCGCTTACTTCCTTGAAGGCGTCACATTACGCGAGGCACGCCAGATGTATTTGCACACGCGCAAGCGGAGGAAAAAGGCGGCGCCGCTGGAGTTGAAGTGAACGGCTATTCAGTTCGAGCTCCGGCAGAGATAACGGCAGGCGGATCTTTGTGCGCCGCCGCAGCAGGCTCCCGGGTAGCGCACGCGTCTCGCGTGCTGGTTTCGGCGTCTCGCCGAAACAATCTTTTATGCTACTTGACCAAGCCGCGGCGGGGAAAGAATCCGCGACGGCGGCCCGCCTTCGCGACATGCGAGACGCGTGCGCTACCCGAAGAGGCCGCGACCGGCGCCGTGTTTTCGCCCAACGTTATCCGCTCGCCTTTTTCTCGTTCCCAAGCTTGTGAATAACTTGTGGATATCTTGCGCGCGCCGGTGCGATTTGTTCACATCCCGAGGTGAATAACCTGGCCAGTTCTTTTCGCGCCCGCGCCCGACTCGCATGAGTCTTTCATATGTGCGAGGTGCGCTCCAAGAGGCGCGTGTGCGCCCGGTCAAGACACTCGGGCAAAATTTTTTGCACGATCAAAATCTCGCGCGCTGGATTGTTGAGCAGGCAGCGATCAACGCGACCGATTTCGTGGTTGAGATTGGTCCCGGTCTCGGCGCATTGAGTGGCGAGATTCTGAACCGCGGCGCGCGCCTGCTTGCGCTGGAGAAGGACGGGCGCCTGGTCGAGTTTTTGCGCGAGAAATTCAGCGGGCGCAATTTTGACGTGCGGCATTGCGATGCCCTTGAGTTTGACACGCGCTCGCTGTTTGCCGAGCGCGGCGTGAAACTCATCGGAAATCTCCCCTACTACGTGGCGAGCCAGCTTTTGCTGCGTTTCATTGATTACCCCAGTCCGATCTCGCTTGCAGTGTTGATGTTACAGGATGAACTCGCGCGGCGGCTCTCCGCCCAGCCACGCGAGGCCGATTACGGCGCGTTGACATTGCGCGTGCAAATTCATCACCGCGTTCGTTATCTGCGCAAAGTTCCGCCCACCGTTTTTTTTCCGCAGCCGGAGATCGCTTCGGCCTTCGTTCGCATTAATCCGCGGGAGGAAAATGAAGGGCTGCCGGTCGCTCATCACTGTTTTCAAGAAATCGTGCGCGCCGGTTTTTCGCAACGCCGCAAACAACTGCGCAAACTCCTCAATCATGAGGCGGGTGACTGGGAGAGCGCGGCGGCGGAACTGGGCATTACACCGCTGGCCCGGGCCGAAGAACTCTCCCGGGAACAGTGGATCGCGCTGGCGAATTACCAGACGCGAAAAGAAGAAGATAAGCCGGCGCAGGTTGCATCTGAATATCTTCCGGTGGTGGACCACAACGATGGCAAAGTGGGTGAAGCGACCCGCGCAAAAGTGCATGCGAATAACTTGCGCCACAGGGCCGTTCACATCCTCCTCTTCAACTCCGCGGGCGAGCTGCTTTTGCAAAAGCGTTCCGCCTTGAAAGACCGGCATCCGCTGCGCTGGGATTCGAGCGCAGCCGGACACGTCGAAGGTGAAGAAAGCTATGATGAAACGGCTGCGCGCGAGCTCAATGATGAGCTTGGGGTTGCAGTGAAGCTCGAGCTGATCGGCAAAATCCCGGCCTCAGAAAAAACGGGCGAGGAGTTCATCGCGGTTTATCGCGCGCGCTGTGACGGGCCATTCCGTTTCCCGCATGAGGAGATTAGCGCGGTGAAGTTTTTCCCTGTCGAAATTGTTGAGCGCTGGATCGCGAAGAAGCCGGAAGAGTTCGCGCCGGGCTTTGTGGAATGCTGGAAGTTATGGCGAGACTGGGCGGTCAACCTCCCGCCGCGCCAGCGGCGCCGCGCTAGCAGCCGCGCGTTGTAGCTGAGCGCGAAGCACAGCGGCAGCTACAACGCCATAATCTCCGGTGGAGGCAAATTCCACCTTCGCCATCTCACTTTGTATTCTGCTTCGGGTAGCAAAACGTAACAGGGATTCTTCTCCGCCCGCAGCCATTTGATCACGTGCACGAGATTCTCCCGGGCCATCGTGGTGCATCCCGTGGTCGGCCGGGTCACCCCTCGCCGAATGTGAAAGAAGATGGCGCTCCCTTCACCGGGAATGGGCGGGTCCGCATTGTGCCGTATCTCGATGAGCCAGTGGTAGGCGAAATCGCCCGGCCGCATTTTTTCATGGCTGTAATTATCGGGCGGATGAGCAGGATCAATGACCACGTGCCTGTTGTAGTTCGGAGAACGTGGATCGTCGCTCCAGATATCGCCTTCTCCAACCTGTCGGAACGGGTAATCGGCCCCGGGCGGCAACGTCGCATCGTAGGTGTAGATTTTGCCGATGCGAAAAATGCCCGCGGGCGCGCGGCCATCGCGTTCATGCTTGTGCAAGCCCGGCTCATCCTGGCCCTCGACTCCGCGCCCCCAGGCGAGGCCGTTCTTGCCAAATAAGACAGGCTCCGGTCCCAGATTCTTTTTCCATTGGCTGCCCGCCTTCTCGAGAAGGAAGAGACGTCCGCGCGGCGCATTCCAATCGGCTGCGAGGCCGACGATAAGCTGGGTGCAATCCTGCGGAAGACCGGCGGCACGAGCGCTGCTCGTGAGCAAGAGCGAGAGGAAGAAAATGCAGCGACAAATCACAGGCGTAAGTTCGATGTGATCGCGCTTCCAGTGCAAACGGCTTGCGCATGAAACAACGTTTGCTTATCGCCGGAGCGTTGATTGTCCTGGTGCTTGCCGCCCATTTCCCAGCGCTTCATGCCGGGTTCGTCTGGGACGACACCGCACTGGTCTTGCGCGATCCGCTCATCCGAAGCTGGCGTTTGATTCCGGAAGGGCTGCAGCATTTCCTTTTCACCGACGCCACCGCGTCAAACTTCTATCGCCCATTACAACGGCTGACGTACACAATGGAATACGCCAGCTTTGTCTTCGGGCCGCATCCATATCATTTAGATAACATTTTGCTGCACGGCGCGGCCGCGGTCGCATTCTTCTTTTTCGCTCTTGCTTTGCTCGAGCTTTATCAGATGGACAAAGCGCGTGCGCTGGCGTTGAGCGCGATCGCGGCTGCGGCTTGGGCCTTGCACCCTCTGCATTCGGGCGTGGTGGATTACGTCAGTGGCCGGGCCGACTCGCTTGCCGCCCTTTTCGGGTTTAGCGCGCTCTATTGTTCTGTCCGCGCCCTTGGCGCGGCTCCGAACGCGGCTTGGAAATTTCATGCCCTCACCGCCTGCGCGCTGCTGGCAAGCGCATTGAGCAAAGAGAGCGGGCTCATCTTTGCCGTCATCTACGTTGCTTTGAATTTTTTTCGCAGAAAGGCGCGCGCCATACTCCTGGCCATCGTTGCCGTCGCATTTGTCGTAACCATTTATTTCACGCTGCGCATTCAGGCGAACGGCGCCGAAGTGCCGCGGCTCATCCTGCCCGCGCCGCTGCTCGCGCGACCGATCATTGCCGCTCGCGCCTTGGCCGAATACACCGGCTTGCTCATCGCTCCGGTGAACTTACACATGGATCGAGACGTGGAGACTCACCCAACGGGACTCAACCCGGCGAGTCTGGAGGGGGCAGCGCTGCGCGAGCTGGAGACAGTCATGGGCGTGGCGCTCCTGGGCGCATTCGGGTGGTGGCTTGCGCGTGCCCGAAAACGTCAATCAGCCGCATTTTTACTTTTGATCTTCTCACTCATCTCCTACGCGCCGATCTGCGGCCTTTTCGCCCTCAACGCCACCGTGGCCGAGCATTGGATTTACATTCCCTCGGCTTTCCTGGGACTGGCAATTGCGGTCGAGATCTGCGCATTTTTACGGTACAACCGCGCACGCAAGCTTACCATCGCGCTCATTGCCTGCTGGATGGCTGCTCTCGGGTTGCGCAGTTTCATCCGTGCCCGCGATTGGGTGGACGAGCGCACGTTTTTCGAGAACACGCTTGCCGCCGGCGGCGACTCTGCGCGCATGCTCATTAATCTTGGCACACTGGAAATGAACGCCGGACATCTCGATCGAGCGCAAGCCCTGCTCGAGCGGGCGCTGACGAAAGAGCCCGAACAGCCCTTCGCACTTCTGGATCTCGCCATCGTCGCCCTGAAACGACGCGACTTCGCCTCCGCGCACACGCTCCTAAACAAAGCGAGAGCGCACCCCATCACCGAAGCACAAGCTTACGAAGCGATGGCTGTTCTCGAATTTCAGGAAACCGGCAGGGTCAATCTGCTGCGGTTACGTCTTGCCAGCCGCACCGGCCCCTCCTCCTGGCAGATCACGCAGCGTTACATTCGGGCGCTCGATCAAGCAGGCCGCGTCGGGGCAGCCGCTGCCGAACTGCGCGGTGTGCTCGCGGGCGAGTGGTATCGTGCCGACTCATGGCGATTGATGAGCTACTTCCTGGCGAAACTTTCCTACGGCACGCAGGCCGCCGCGGCCCTGGCCGAAGCGAAGCGCCTGGATGTTCATCTGGATGAACATTGAAGCGGATTGTCAGAGCAGCGCCACCGGACATCCGGCAGCTAGACGTTCCACGATTTGAAATTGTCGCTACTGAATACAAGGCGGCAGCAAATCGTCTCTCCATTCATTCTTATGAAAAAATCAGCATTCTTCGGGGCAACGCTGGCCGTTCTGGGTCTGGCCACGCTGCCTCTTCAGGCGCAAACCCAGAGTTCTACTACATCGACCACCACGACTAACTACGTGCAGACGAGCAAGATCGTCGGCATGAAGGTGAAAGGCTCAAACGGGGAAGAGATCGGCACCATCAAGGACGTCGTGCTCGATCGCGACACCGGTTGCATGGCTTACACCGTTCTCTCCACCGGCGGCGGCGGCACTCGCGTTACCGGCACGAGCAAGACAGTGGCGGTGCCATGGAAAGTTTATACCACCAGCTCCGACCCGAGCATCATGACGGTCACGGTCGATCGTGAACGCATCTACAATGCTCCGGCATTTGAGTATTCGCGGATCAATGAATACGGGACCAGCGGGTATATTAACAATGTTTACTCCTACTACGGCGTTCAGCCCACGGTGGGAGTAGGTGTTGGATTTCAGACGGGCGCGAGCACCACAAATACAGGCGATTCGGCCCAAACCGGCACTTCTGCGCAAACCGGCGTGGCGGCACAAAGCAACGCGACTGCTTCGCCCGCCGTTTCAGCAACACCATCAGCTAGTCCTTCTCCGACGATGAGCGCCAGTGCCACTGCCTCACCCACCGCCACAGCCAGAACGCGGGCAACATCCGCGGGAGCTTCCAGTCGGCCGAGCGCGTCTCCATCGGCCACCACCAGTGAGCGCAGGACTTCCAGGGAAAGCTCCACTTCGGAGGAGGAAACCACCTCGCCCAGCAGCAAAGGCCGCCATCATCATGAAGGAACCACGGCCTCGCCCGCTGCCGAGAAAACTCCCGAGGACATGAGTTCAACGCGCTCAAGTACAACTGAAAATGCTGAGGAAAGCACCTCAGCCGCGGGAGAGAGGACCGGCACGACACGGGCAAAACGCCGCAGCACGACCGAAACGTCAGAGCCATCGGAGAGCAGCAGCTCGAGATCGACCAGGACCAGCTCTCCTTCCACAGAAGCAAGCCCGACTCCGTAAACCAAACGATTGGCAGACAAAAACCCGCGGGATTGCAAAGTCCCGCGGGTTTTTCATGCCGCGGAGAGCCGCCTTAGACCCGCCACAGAGGTCCCGCCGCTGCCGTACGCAAAACGCGCCGAGATCACTCTCGGCGCGGGGATTTGAAGTAGCTGAGGAGGCGTGATCAGGTTTGCGTCTTTTCTTTTTCGCCCTGCTTGCACTCGGCTTTAAACTTCGCGTATTGCTGCTTCGTCAGGATCGCCTTTGCCTCCTGCATGTATTTGGCCTCACTCGCTTCCGAGCAACCTGCCTTCTCATGCTCGGCCATCACCTTGTCCATCTTCGTCTTCTGGTCAGGAGTCAGGTCAAGGCTCGCCAGTGAAACCTGGCACGCCATCTTGCCTTCATTCGCGGCCTGCTTTGTACATTCGCCGTGCCCCCCAGCGAACACCGTCCCTGCCGCAAATAATCCTGCTGCTACCAACGCAATGAGTTTAGTCATAGTGGCAACCTAGACACTCCGGCTGGAATTGTCGTTCAAAATGACGCGCGAATGAGCAGCTAAAAATTCAGTGCTAAATCCAACCTTTGGCAGTGATCCATCTTACTGTCTGGCGCAGCATTCAAAAAGCAGGTGTGAGTCCCGAAGAGAACGACAACACCGCGAGGACACAGGCGTGGCCAATGGGGCGACGCTAGTTAGCGCTGTCCGATCGTGAACGAAATCGTTTCATTCGCCGCGCGATGATTCGACCAGAACCGCTGGCCATCCCAGGTCAACGAACGCGCCGCGAATGGCACCACCGCCACATCTTCGACATCTTCAGCCAGATCATCTAACGAGACTCGAGCGATGCGCCAGCTCTCCCCATTCTGCTCCGTGCCTCGCAAGACATACAGCGCGCCATCGACGATGGTATGACCAGATATCTCCGCGCCAACATTCATCTCGCTAAGCGTCTCGCCACGCTCATCGAGTTTGAGAATCCGACCTTTGTACCATTGGCTAAGATAAAGATACTCGCCATCATAGCTAAGATATGACCCGGTGAAATCCGGGCAGGCAAAGAGCTTGGAAAACCCTTCTCCGGGCGCGTAGCCATACACGTAACGATCGTCATTCAGTCCTTTGCCCACCGTCAATCGCCAGTGGTCGCCGGCTAAGACGGCGGCCCACACGATCCCCGGCGGATCGAGTTCATCGACGATTTGCCATGTCGTGACGTCAATTTTGTAAAGCGTGCCGAGATCGCGCGAACTCAACCAGAGGTGACTCCCATCCCAAGCCAAAGCTTGCGGAGCCACCGTGGGCGAGCGCTCTCGTCTTAGCTCGGTTACCTTCTGCATCAACGACTCACTCGGGCTTGTGCCCGACCGCACATGATATCGCCATTCGGAATTCCGCGCGCACGATCGATGCTTGGTTCGCCATCAGCCGAGTCTAGCTTGGTTTTTTCCTGGGCGCCAACTGATGCTCTCGAAGCGAAGGAGTGACCCGAACGACGCAACAACTCTGCGCCCGGGCTTGCGCGTGCCGTTTCGTTGGCAAGAATTTGTTGGTATATGGCTGTTCAAGTTTACGGTTGTAATCACGTCGCAATCGAGGTTGGGGACGTAAAGAAAGCTGTCGCGTTCTATCGCGATGTTTTTAACCTCGAGCAACTCAATGAAGGTGAAGGCGACGCCTTCTTCAAGCTCGGCCAGCACCAATTCCTCGCCATGTTTGAAACTCAGCAAATGCAGCCCGATCGCGGCAAGCATTTCGGAATCATGGTGCGCGACGAAGGGCAAATAGCTGAAATCCGCGAGAAGCTAACGAAGAAGTATAAGCTCAAGCTCATCCCGCCCTTCCGCTGTGATTTCCGCGATCCCTGGGGCAATCGCATCCAGGTAGTCGACCTGCACGATGAATCGCTTGTTTGGCTATTGCCTTACCAGGAAGTGCAGAAAACGGGCTTGAGCTTCCCTGACAAGACTGAAGCTAGAAGGTGACTTGCCGTAGATACGCGAATGCGCAAACAATGGTCTGCTGAACGCGCGCAGCATCCGTTAACTTCGAGAGAGAATTAGAGCGGGTAATGCAACTGCACCAGCTGGGGCTTCTCCCCCATCACAATGACAAATACCCGCGTATAGTCGTTTTCGGGAATACTCACCGGCGTTTCAAGCCCCAGACTTTTAACCACCACCGGAATGGTATCCGCATGACCGACGACCAAGGCGTTACCCTTCAGGCTGCGCAACTTCTCGACCAGTGCTGGAATATCTTTAGCCGGAACGATCGTGGGGGTGACCTGCGTTGCTTTTGCAATCGGAGCGGCGGTCTCCTGGCTTCGTTTGAATTCAGTGGTGAAGATCGTGCTGATCTCCGCGTCTTTGAGCATCCGCGCCAAGGCACCGGCGCGTTCCCGGCCCGCAGCAGAGAGTTCGGGATCGTTTCCACCCGTCGTCGCCTTCTCCGCGTGGCGGACGACGAAGAGAACCGGCGAAGCCTGCGCGGCCGCACCCATGCAGAAGAAAAGCGCAACCATCAGCATGGAACCTTTCGCGATGATCATGCGGACACTCTATCTACCTTCGCTATTCGCGTATCGAATTTCATTCTGCCGTAAGGTCTGGATGTAGCGTCGCTCTCGCGGCAAACGAGCAGGACAGCTTTGCCGGCTTTGTCGGACGCCCTTCACTGGGTAACCCTGGTGCTGCTCGGGATTAACAAGTCCCCTGTAATAAAAAGCTTCGCTGCCTGGGATTCGTCTTACCTGTTGGACGCTGCTTTGCCTCGAACAACGGCTCGGTGACTCCTTTTATCCCGACGAAGCCACGCGTGTTTCGGCGGCCGCGAGCATCGCTTTAAATCGTGGATCGTCCCGGATGGAAAGGCTTCGAACAAGCAGATCGCGAAATGCTGGAGGCCCGCTTCGGCTCAGACCGCGAGTATTCGGCTTCGATATTAATCCCAGCGCGGTCTCGGTTTATCGCGGCTGGTCGGCGGGCTTGATGAGAGCGTTCATGGGAAAGTAGCTGCTGACCCTGATTTTGCGAAGTGCGCCGAGAGGTGTGTAGCCGCTGCAGCGCTTCAGACCCGCCCGTGCCGACGCGAACCTTAGAGCGCCGATCGCTTGCGGCAAAACCGCAGCGCCATACCGGCGACGCCGATCCCAAGCATCGTGAGCGTTGCAGGCTCCGGAACCGCAGCGCTGCCAGTGAGGGTGCCCGAGACGCCGGTAAAATTCGTGCCGGGGGTGGTTGTGTCATGTGGGTTGGTTCTGTTGGTGAAGCTGATGGTAAACGACGCCTGGGGGAACTGGATGGTGTTGAACGAGGTCGGCAGCGCATCGCTGCTCAAGGCGAGGCCCGTCGGATCAGCGAGGGTCAGCGTGAGGAAGAATGGTTCGAAACCGTTGACCGTCGGTCCCGCGATATCGACGCTGAAGACGAGCTGATCCGGATTGCCCGGAGTGCCGTTCTGGACCTCGATTTTGTCGAAGCCGGTTCCACTCACAAAGGTGTGGACGTTCCCATTGAGAGTGAACGTGAGAGAGCTAAGAGGTGCATAGAGGCCGTGCGTCGTGCTCGCGTCGGTGTCGACGAGCGCGGAGTCAAATGTCAGCGAGCCGGTCAGGGAATTGCCGATGGCATATTGCGAGGACAGATATGGATTCACGAACGTAGCGGCGCCATTGAAGTTGAACGTAACCGGAGCGGCTGAGGCGCTCGCCGGAAGCCAGGCGACAAGGATCGCTGCCAACAAGTGAACGGACTGTTGTGTCTTTTGCATCTTCCGCGGAGCGGCAAGTGTACGAGTGCAAATCATTACATGTGTCCTCAGGGTCGGTGTGTTTTGGCGGCGGGTGAACGTGTTTGCGTTGTGGTTGTACAGTAATTGCGGCGGGCGGCACAAGTATAGTGTGCGAGTAAAAACGTAACAACCCTGAAGATCGGAGCCCGAGCAGTCCTGCGGTCACAACCGAGTTGTTCCGGCTCAATGCGGTCGTCGGCGTCAAAGGCGTGGTGACCGATCGCCAGCTGACCAGCGGTCGGCATCACGTGCGACCTCTGCCACTCCACGGTCAACTCGTGGGCGCGCCAGTCCGTAGGTGCGCCAGGATAGATCGGTTTCCTTTTTTCGCGAATCCCACCGCCGCTCCGGATTTGCCGCGCAGAAATCTGAATGATCGCCAGCTGTAGGTCGTTCGAAGCCGCACCGGGCTGGTTCCTGCGCGCTGTGGCGGAAGACCAGCGCCATCCCATCGCCCGTCGGCAGCCGGACGAGTTGTTCGTCCGCAGAAACGCGAACCGTCGCGGTAGCGAGCACGATCTCAGTGAGTTGGTTCAGCCGCTCCTTCTGTTCCTCGATGAGGAGCTTCGAGTAACCGACGATGTCGATGAACAAGACATGCCCGATCTCAAATGGCGATTGTCGTTCGACTCCGGCGCACGCTTTTTCTACCGGCCGCGGTCCTACACGGTGATGTTTTTCTGAGGGGGACTTTCTAACCACGAATGAACGCGAATAGACGCGAAGAGGATCGGGCACCTACAAAATCAACTCGCCCTTATCGCGATCTATTTTCGCGTCGTTGGTTAGCACAAGCCGCTCCCATTCCAGCCGCGCGTGCTTGAAGTTCAGGATGATCCCAACCCGGTAGAGTAGTGATGCGGAGATAATCCAGCATCTGCCCACGCTCATGGTCGGTGATCCGCTCAATTGTCTTTGTGTCGACGATCAGTTGCTGTTGGACCACGAGATCCG
>JBKPQR010000072.1:0-15691 GCA_046734175.1 Verrucomicrobiota bacterium
TATCGAGTTCTCGTTAGAAAACATCGGCTATCAATTTCCAGAGTTCCCGGTGCCGGACGGCCACACCATGAATTCATTCCTGCGCCGCATCGTGCTTTTCGGCGCGCAGCAGCGCTACGAATCGATCAGCAAAAAAGTGAAGCGGCAGCTCGAGTTTGAGCTCGCGCTCATCACCAAACTCGGGTTCGCAGGCTATTTCCTCATCGTCTGGGACATCGTCAATTTCTGCCGCGAGAACGACATCATGGTGCAGGGCCGCGGCAGTGCGGCGAACAGCGCCGTTTGTTTTTGCCTCGGCATCACGCCGGTCGATCCCATTTCAAATCACCTCGTGTTCGAGCGGTTCCTGAACGAGAGCCGCAAAGGCTGGCCCGACATTGACCTCGACCTGCCGAGCGGCGATCGGCGCGAGCGCGTCATCCAGGAAGTCTATCGCCGCTACGGCAAACACGGCGCGGCCATGACCGCGAACGTCATCACTTATCGCGGCAAAAGCGCGGCGCGCGAGATCGGCAAAGCGCTCAACTTTTCACCGAGCATTCTCGATCGCTTTTCGCATCTGTTCGCGAGCGGCGACTTTCCGCACACCCTCGAGCTGGAGGCGCAGATCGAGCAGGCCGGTTTGCCGAAAGCGCATCCGCGCATGCCCGCGTTCGTCGGTTTATATCATGCCATCTACGGCCTGCCACGCCACCTCGGCCAGCACAGCGGCGGGATGATCATTTGCCAGAACAAGCTGAGTAAATTCGTGCCGCTCGAGAACGCATCCATGCCGGGCCGCGTCGTCGCGCAATGGGACAAAGACGATTGCGAAGACCTCGGCATCGTGAAGGTGGACCTGCTCGGTCTCGGCATGATGTCGGTGATGCAGGACGCGTTCGAGCTTTGTCGGGAGCGTGGCCGGCCGCTCGATCTTGCGCACATCCCGAAGGACGACGACGCCACGTTCAAGATGATGTGCGAAGCCGACACCATCGGCGTGTTTCAGATCGAGAGCCGCGCTCAGATGGCGACGTTGCCGCGACTGAAACCGAAATGTTTTTACGATGTCGTGATCGAAGTTGCCATCATTCGGCCGGGACCGATCCAGGGCGACATGGTCCATCCGTATCTGGCGCGACGCGCAAAACGTGAAGAAATTACTTATTTCCATCCGGACCTTGAGCCATTGTTAAAACCGATCCTGGCAAGAACACTGGGTGTTCCTCTTTTTCAGGAACAAATGCTCAAGATCGCAACCGTGGTGGCGGATTTTTCCGGCGACGAAGCGGAAGATTTAAGACGCGCCCTGAGCTTTCACCGTTCGCAAGAGCGCATGAACAAAGTGAGCGTCAAATTGCGAGCGGCGATGCAGCGAAAGAAGCTCACGCCGGAAGTGATCGAGAAGATCATGCAATCGATCACGTCGTTCGCGCTTTACGGATTTCCCGAGTCGCACGCCATCAGCTTCGCCATTCTCGCCTACGGCAGCGCGTATTTGAAAGCGCATCGCGCGCCCGAGTTCTATGCCAGCCTCATTAACAATCAGCCGATGGGTTTTTACTCGCCGGCGACGATCGTGAAGGATGCGCGCCGGCACGGGGTGAGGGTAAAACCAGTCTGCGTGCAACGATCCGAGTGGAATTGCACAGTGGTTTCGGACGAGCAGCCCTCACCACATTCCTCTCCCAAACCCACTTCTATGCCCTCACCGGCGGCTGCGCCGTCCGCCTCTCCCTTGAAGGGAGAGGGTAGGGTGAGGGTTGAAGATGATGCTATCCGGCTCGGCTTTTGCGTCGTGAACGGATTGCAGCGCCAGCACGCGGATGATCTCGTGCGCGAGCGAAACGCGCAGCCGTTCGCGTCACTGCACGATTTCTGTAAACGCGTGCCGTTAACAAAAGACGAACTGCGCGGCCTGGCGAACCTCGGCGCGCTAAATTGTTTCGAGGAACACCGCCGCAGCGCTTTGTGGAAAGTGGAAGAAACGCCGGATGACGATTTGCTGGATGTCTCGGGTAGGGTGGGCGTCTCGCCCGCCGGCGAACGCATCCTGCGTTCGCGAACTTCTCGCGATACGCAAAATGTTGCATCGAACAAAAGATCGTTTCGGCAAGATGCCGAAACCGGCGGGCGGGACGCTCACCCTACCCGAGACTCGCCGCTGCCTCCCATGACCTTGCCCGAACGGGTCAATGCCGATTACGCCGAAACCAGCCTCACCACCGGGCCGCACCCGATGCAAATGCTGCGCTCCAGATTAACTGATGTCTGGCGCGCGATTGATCTGCCGAAAGCGAAACATGGCTCGACCATTCGCATCGCCGGCAACGTCATCTGCCGTCAACGTCCCGGCACGGCAAAAGGTTACGTCTTCATCAGCCTGGAAGACGAGACCGGCCTCTCCAACGCGATCGTCACACCCGATCTCTTCGAGCGCACCCGCCTCCTCATCACCGAAGAACCCTTCCTCGTTATCGAAGGCGAGGTGCAAAACACGGACAACGTGGTCCTCATTAAAACGCAGAAGATTTTCCCGCTAACCAATCACGGCCTCCTCGGCTCCGAGTCGCACGATTTTCACTGAAGCGCTCACGCGCATTCCGAGCCGCAATGGACGGCGAGGAACCTCACGAAAGTTCGAAAACGCGTGACCAAATGTGAGGTCCTTCGCCGTCTCCGCGGCTCAGGATGACGGGCGTTGGAAGTGCGACGATCTACTCCCCGGCGTGGCGTCGCGGCGTGGTTTTTGGCGGGGTGATTTCCTGCGCAGGGGCGTGGCCGATCCAGTCGGTGTGGAAGATGCCGGGTTTGTCCACGCGCTCGTAAGTGTGGGCGCCGAAGAAATCGCGCTGTGCTTGCAGGAGGTTGGCCGGCAATCGCGCGGAGCGGTAGCTATCGAAATACGCTAACGAGGCGCTGAAGGCGGGAACGGGGACGCCGTGCTCGATGGCAGTGGCCACGGCGTCGCGCCAGTTGTTTTGGGTGCGGGCGATGATGTGGGTGAAATAAGGATCGAAGAGCAGGTTGTGGAGTTCGCGGTCGCGCGCGTAGGCGTCAGCGATGCGGTTGAGGAATTTGGCCCGAATGATGCAGCCGCCGCGCCAGATGGTGGCGATGTCGCCAAAGTTCAGGTTCCATTTGTACGCGATGCTGGCCGCGCCGAGCAGTTCCATGCCTTGCGCGTAGCTGATGATCTTCGAGGCGTAGAGCGCGTCGTGAACTCGCTGGATGAGTTGTTTGCGATCGCCCGTAAACTTGGGCAGCTGCGGCTGCGGCAAAATCTTTGAGGCGGCGACGCGCTCATCTTTGCGCGAAGAAATGACGCGTGCTTCCACGGCGGCGTTAATGGTGGAGATGACGACTGATTGGCTGAGTGCTGACTGCAGCGTCCACAAGCCCGTGCCTTTCTGTCCGGCTTTATCGAGGATGACATCGACGAGCGGCTTGCCAGTATCCGGATCTTTTTTGCGGAAAATTTCCGCAGTGATCTCGATAAGATAGCTGTCGAGCGCGCCGCGGTTCCAGTCAGTAAAAATATCGGCCAGCTCATCAGGTTGGATGCCGAGCACGTCTTTGAGGATGGCGTAAGCCTCGCAGATGAGCTGCATATCGCCGTACTCGATGCCGTTGTGCACCATCTTGACGTAATGGCCGGCGCCGTCCGGGCCCATGTAGCGGCAGCACGGCTCGCCATCGACTTGCGCGGCAATTTTGCGGAAAATCGGCGCGATAATCTCGTAGCCTTCACGCGAGCCGCCCGGCATGAGCGACGGGCCTTTGAGCGCGCCTTCTTCGCCGCCGGAAACGCCGCAGCCAATGTAGTGAATGCCTTTCGCTTCGATCTCTTTGCAGCGGCGTTGCGTATCGGTGAAAAGTGAGTTGCCGCCATCGATGAGCACGTCGCCTTTCTCCAGCAGCGGCGCGACCTCTCCGATGACCTGATCAACCGGCTTCCCGGCTTTGATCATGATCATCACTTGGCGTGGACGTTTGAGGGCCTCGACGAACTCTTCAATCGTGCGCTTAGGCGTAATATTTTTTCCCTTCGCGCGCGTGGCGGCGAAGTTTTCGGTGACCGAAGTGGTGCGGTTGAACGCAGCCACAGCAAAGCCTTTCGACTCCATGTTGAGGACGAGGTTCTCGCCCATGACCGCCAGGCCGATAAGGCCAATATCCGATTGCGTCGTCATGGTTTTTCGTGCTCCTTTCCCTGCCCGCGAAGTGGCACGGCAGTAAACGGGCAAGTGCGACGTATGGCAAATTGCCTTTGCGAAGTAACGTTGGTGAACGGGCCTCTTCCGGCCCTCCGCGGCTCACATGGCGGGGGTGCCGTAGTGGAGTTTTTCGGCAACGTGCGGCCGCTGGAGGATGGCTGGGCAATCGATGGCATCAACTACGAGGCGCATACGAAAATGGCCGAGCACCAGTTGCAAACGATCGCGAATGAAGCGGCGGCGAAATTTCCACTGCTCGCGATCGCGCTCCATCACCGTGTTGGTTACGTGGCCACTGGTGAGACTTCGCTTTACCTGGGCGTGACTTCTTTGCATCGCGGCGAGGCGTTTGCGGCCAGCCAGTGGATCGTGGACGAACTGAAGAAGCGCGTGCCCATTTGGAAAGAACCAGTCTTCGCGCGGGCACCGCAAGCAGCAGCAACGGCGTGAACTGGGCCAACCGTTTAACCCTGAGTCGTCTCGGCTTGACCGTCCTCTTTGTCGTCGCGCTTAGCTCGCCCTGGCCCTACGCCCACACTATCGCGCTGGTGACGTTCTTGTTTGCCGGGATCACGGATCTTTTCGACGGCGAAATCGCGCGCCGCTACCAAACGGTGACGAACTTTGGCCAGCTGATGGACCCACTCGTGGACAAGATCATGATCGCAGCGGCTTTCATTTCGCTCGTCCCGCTGCGGGCGATTCCGGCCTGGGCGGCAACGGTGGTGGTGGGGCGCGATTTCCTCATCACCGGTTTGCGATTGATGGCGAGCGCAAAAGGAGAGGTGCTTTCAGCGGAGCGGCTGGGCAAACACAAGACTTCGTGGCAGATCATCACAGTCATTTTTTTTCTGACGCTACTTACGATGGAGGAATGGAGCCGGCCCATTGTCAAAGCTTTGTGGTGGCAGCGCGCGTGGAATGAAGCCGGCGGGATACTCGTGTGGCTGACGGTCGCCCTCACGTTGTACTCGGGGCTGAGTTATGCCTGGCGCCACCGCAGCCTGGTCGCGCTCGACTCATAAAGAGTGTCTCCTTAGAAATTGAGATTTACGCTCGCAAAGTAGCGGTTCCGAGTAAATGAGAAGCTTTCGAATCCCCGAACGGCGAGCGCGTTTGACCCACGATCGTTTTCCGTGTGGTGATAACCGATGCTGACGGTGAGATGCGGATTAACGATGTAGCGCAACGTTGGTGCTATGTCGAAGAGGTTCTGGCTTGAGGATTCCGGCTCGACCCCATCCAGCGCTGCGCCTGACCCTTGATCCCCGTGCAGGTAAATCATCGTGAGCGTTACGCCAACGCGCGCCGTAATAGGATAGGCGATTTCAAGATTGCTGCGGAAGGTCTCGCGTCCTGCACCCGGCAGCTCCGATTCTTCAATCGAATAGCGATTGGTCCATTTGATTTCGCTGCCCAGAGCAACACCCTGCCCCGGGGTTGCTGACGGCCCGAGCGCATATTGGATTGTTCCTTCGGCATATGGCGAAGTGCGGTCGCCGTTTTCAGATGAGCGCAGCTGCACGCCTCCACGCAACGAAGCTTGCAGACGGGGGCTGAACGTTTGATCGATTCCGGCGATGAACGAGTTCTGCGTGGACTCGGTTCCTTGATTGGTGAGCTCATTAAGGGCAAGACGGTATTCAGCTGTGGCGGAGGTTGTCGGGAGAATCAGGAGTCGTAAGCGCTCGGAAAACGTGTGTTCCACTCGATCATGCAAGGAGCCTTCGGAACTTTCATACTGGAGAGCGCGAAAGGAATAACCCGTGGTACTGGAGAGCCGCGGAGTGAAGTGGTAGGTGGCCGAAAGCCGGTCCTCCAGGCGAAAGTAATTGCCGAGCCGGCGATTGACGTTTAGCTCGCTGCTGACATCAGGCTGGCTCTGGTAGGAATTGGAAGTCTGGAAATCGATGGTTAGGCGCGGTGTGACTTTGTAGGCCAGCAGAAGCCTGATATAAAGGTTCGGGTCGTACTCGCGACCGTCTGGTTCATCGAAATAGTACATCAAACCGCCCCCGGTGAGAAGAGTTAGCGCGAAACGCGGACTTCCAAAGCTGTAGGAAAAAGCGACTGCCGGACCCGCAAACCACGAAGGGGAGCCCTCCGGCGTCAGATTGACATTGTCATCGTAGCCGGTAAGTAGACTTGCACTGAGGTGCATTCTGCGCGGAGCATCAAAAGCAGGGAGGCTGGGAGCACTGCCTGCTCGGAGACCACCAGTGTCTGGAGACACTTGCGTGGATTGCGAGACATCCTCTCCGGGAAAAACGGTTTCGCTCGTCTCAGTCCCTGCCGGCGGCTCAGTTACCTCTTGCGCAGAGAGCGTGGCAACAGCGCGGCTCACCAACACGACAAAGGCGATGTATCTGATGGAAATCACGTATGCTCTGGATTTACTCAGCAGAAATCGCGCAAGATCACGAGTGTTATCTTCACGCGAGGCCGTGGTGGCAAAGGCACGCGGGGGCTTGAGGGGTTGAGGCGGCGCAGCATAATCAGTGGCAATCTTACGACGATTGCTTTGCGAGAACCAAACAGTATTTCGCGCCATTTGCGCAAACGAGAGGAGCGCGCAAATGAACCCCCGCCCTGCGGAAAGCGGGCAACGGGAATCGAACCCGCATGGCCAGCTTGGAAGGCTGGAACTTTACCATTAAGCTATGCCCGCGCCGGCTCCAAGGTGCCGTGGCCAGCTATCTGTGCCAAGCGCTTTTTCGCGGCCTTGAGCTTGCCAAGGTTCCCGCGTCCCACTAGCTCTGTTTTATGAAACCAACTGCGCTCTTGCTCCTGGCTGCAAGCATCACCGCCGCGCGCGCCGATCTCACCATCGTGCAAAAAGTGGAGATGGGCAGCACTCCGGGCGAAATGACGATTCGCATCAAAGGCGACAAGGTGCGGGTGGATCCGGCGCCACAAGTGTCGATGATTACCGACAACAAAACCGGCGATACCGTGACTCTCATGCACGATGAGAAGAAGGCGCTGCGCATGTCGGGAGATCGGATGAAAGCCGCGGCTGAAATGGTGAGCAGGTTCGCCGGCGCCGCCTCTCCATCTGCGCAACGTGCAAAGCTCACTCCGCTGGGCCGGAAAGAGGAGGTGAATGGCATGACCGCGGAGCTCTACTCAGCGGACACCCCGGTGGGCAAAGTGACGTATTACATAGCGACCAATTACCCGGACGCGCCCGCCATTCTCAAGGAAATGCAGGCGACGCAACCAGCCGCACTCGCTCATGCCACGACCAACATGCCTGACTTTCGTGACCTCCCAGGAGTGCCGGTAAAGATCGACATGAACGGGCAGGGCCGCCATATTACCATGACTCTGGTTTCGATCACGCGCGATCCGATTCCGGACACGCAGTTTGTCATTCCAGCCGGATACAGCGATGTGAAAATGCCGGATATTTTTGGCGGGAAAAATGTCTCGGCCACGGCCTCAGCCACACCGGCATCGCCAGGCCGGCCAGCTGTCACTCCGGCTGTGAAGCCGACGCCGTAAACGCGCCGACGGTGAGAGCGCGCTTCATTCTCGCTTCCGCTTCGCCGCGACGACGAGAATTGCTCCGGCGCGCCGGCTATGAATTTGAAACGCTGAGTGCCGGAGTACCGGAGCGTGCCGGGTCGCATTTGTCGCTGCGGGAGCTGACGACGGCGAATGCGACGCGCAAAGCGCTGGCCGTCGCGCGCAAAAAGCCTCGTGCGGTCATTCTGGCAGCTGACACGCTGGTGGCCCTCGATGGTGAAGTCATCGGTAAGCCCCAGAACCTCGAAGCCGCACGCGCGATTCTGCGCCGGCTGAGCGGACGAACTCACGAGGTCTGCACGGCTGTGTTGATCGCAGAGCCGCGGGGCCGGTTCGCATCATTTGCGGAATTTTCCCGGGTCACGTTCTGGCCTCTCAACAGCAGCGACATTGACGCTTATCTCAGGGAGATTGATCCACTCGATAAAGCTGGCGCTTACGCGGCCCAGGAGCCGGGCGAGGGAATCATCGCCTCCATCAAAGGCTCCGTGACGAACGTCGTTGGCCTGCCCCTGGAGCGCACGATGGCAGAACTGAAAAGCTTCGGCGTTTTCCCGGGAATTTCGCGCGGCTACCGCGTCTCCAATACGACTGGCCTGGCCGCCTCAGGGGCAGGGACCGGTTCACGTCGCAGCACCCGATACAAGAACCAAACGATGAAACAGTTCACCAGCAACACCACCACAGCGCCGATGCTTGGCTGATGATAGAGATGGCGCACTTCCAAAGGAACCAGGGCCGCCGTTGCGATGATCATGACGAATTCCGCCCAACGCTGTTGCAGGTAAACACCGATGCCTTCCGTAAACAACACCGCCGAGTAAAACAGCGCGATCACTGCCGCGGCGTGCAGCGCGCCGCCGGCCAGCACTTGCTGGAGGCGCGTGAGAATAAAATGGGCGGCCTTGCCGTGCACAACAAGCGATTCGTCATCAATCCAATCCGAGAGGGCATCGACCCACGCCGGGCGGCTATTGAGCAAAAGAACCGAAAGCCCAAAGCAGAGCAGCAGGACCCCTTTCGCTATTTTGAATAGCGCGATGAGCTTGAGATAACGGACCCGTATTGGGTCGCGCAATATTCGTGGCTCGGCTCCCGAGGTGTGCATGCGTTCCGTTCGCTTGGACGTTTACTCCGCAGTGATGGCGCGACTGCGACAGCACACTTCCATTTTGTTCCCGTCCGGGTCCTCGAAGAAGAGCGCGTAGTACCCGGGCGTATATTCGGTCCAGATTTGCGGCCCCTCCAGGTTGCGTCCACCCGCCAGCCGCACGATCTCCGCCACCGCATCAACTTCCTTACGCGTGTCGGCCCAGAAAGCGATGCGCGTTTGATTCGGCCTGTGGTTTGGATCTTCGTCGAAGGCGAAGAACTCGACCGGCCCGTTTCCACTCTCCACTTCAAAAGCGCCCCATTTCGCGCCGCTCTCATCACGAGTGAATCCAAGGGCAGGCAAAATTTTGGAATAAAAACTCTGCGCCCGCGCGCGATTTTGCACGCGCAGATCGATGTGATCAAAAAAACGCTTCTTCACTCTGCGCTTCAATAGGGTCCGGTGTTTGGCCTGACCATGCCGTTCGTTGATTGCAGGCCCGGTCCGCTGCCAGGCTTGATGGAGGCGTCAGCTCCGGCCATGACCGGTTCAGTGGCGGCGGCGTTCTGATCGAGCGTGGTGCAGCCGGGCAATAGAAGGCTCGCCGCTCCGAACAGGATGAGAAGGATCCGCATCATGGCAATTGTAGCGCAGTTTCCCGCCGGAATCGATTTGGCATTTTCCGGCGCGGCATCTCTATCCTGTTCGGCCTGGAGCATCTCTAGATACCGGCCGGTTGAGCGAAAATGCCGAAGGCGTAAAAGAATGATTTTGCTCTTGGAAACTGAAAATACTGAATTAGTTTCCTGCGTGAACACAGCTGCCAATCCCTTTCTTCCTTCTATTGAGCAAGCGCCGGGCCTGCTAAAAAAATTGGCCTATTACTTCACCCGCGGCCAATTCGGCAAGGTGCTCACCCCGGTAAAGGTGCACGCCGCGCGGCTCCCTGCCGCCTTCGGTCTGTTCTACGCAAAGATCGAGCGACTGGACAAAAAATTGACGCTAACGCGGCAACTGGTTCTGCTTGTCCGGCAACGCGTCGCGCAGCTCAATATCTGCAGTTTCTGCATGGACATCGGGCGCTGGTTCGCCATCAAGGGATCGGAAGATGCAGGGAAATTCGACGCGCTCGATCAGTATCGAACGAGCGACCTCTTCAGCGACGCGGAACGTGCCGCCCTCGATTACGCGACGGAGCTGACAAAAAATAAACAAGTTCAGCAGGAGACTTTCGCGCGGCTGGCTCGACACTATTCCGAGCGGCAGATTTGCGAGATCGTCTGGCTCGTCGCAAGCGAGCATCTCTACAACATGACCAACATTGGTCTTAACATTCATTCCGATCTGCTTTGTGACCTGGCCATGAAGAGGAGCGCAGCGTGAGTGAGGACAACAGGAAGTCTCAAGGTCCGGCTACTGGCTGGTCTTGATGCGACCCGGACACCGTGCAAGCGCGAACGCGGAAGAACGACTCCGTCCGCCGGCGCATTATCGGCGCGGCGCGGGCGCACTTCTTCAGCCACGGATTCCGCAGCGTAACTATGGACGATCTGGCCGGCGAGCTGGGCATCAGCAAAAAAACGCTCTATGCCTGTTTTCCCGGGAAGCTCGATCTGCTGAAAGCGGTCCTGGCCGACAAGTTTGCCGCGGTGGAGGCAACGCTCAAGCAAGTGCGCCGCGCGCACCCGCGCGATTTTCCGGCGACTTTGCACGAATTGCTGACCGGTGTGCAACGTGAACTGGATGAGATCAAGCCACCGTTCGTGCGCGATATGCGCCAAAAAGCGCCGCAGGTTTTCAAAGTAATCGAGCGCCGCCGCGCTGCGTTGATTGAGCGCTACTTCGGGGAGCTTTTCCTTGAAGGCCAAAAGGCGGGAATGGTGCGCAAAGATGTTCCCGCCCAACTGATCATCGAAATGTTGCTGGCCATGGTGCAGTCGATCATGAATCCATCCAAGATGGAGGAACTCGGCCTCGCGCCGCGCGAAGGATTTGCTGGAATTCTGACAATTGTTCTTGAAGGCGCGCTGACACGGAAAGCCAGAAAGACATGATTGCGGCAGTCATGCGGCAGATGCTGGGCAGAGCAGCAATTGTGATATTGCCGCTCGTCTTACTTGCCGGCTGCGGCGATGACGAGAAAGCTGTTTCCGGCACCATCGAAGTGGACGAGGCGCATGTCGCCCCGCGCGCGCCCGGGCGCGTCCAGAAAATTTTCGCGCGTGAAGGACAGAGCTTAAAGGCAGGTGATCCCATCGTCGAGCTCGATGCGGCGGAATTGCCCGCGCAACGCGACCTCGCCGCCGCCCAGGTCAACGCTGCGCAACGCGACGCCGAAGCCCAGATGGCGCAGCTAGAGTTCCTCCGCGCCGATGCCAAACGGCAGCAGGAGTTATTGCGAAATAAAACCGTCTCACCGAACGAAGCCGAAAAAGCGGCCAGCGCCGCGAACGCACAGGAAAAAAATGTGGAAGCCGCGCACATGCGGGTGGCGCAGGCCAGGGCTCAGCTTGCACAAATCGAGACGCAATTGCACGAAATGCGCGTAGTGGCGCCGGGCGATTCCGTTTTGGAAGTGCTGAGCGTGAAGGTGGGTGACGTCCTGCCTGCTAATCGTGAAGTCGCCACCCTCATCCTTCCACAGCATCTCTGGGTGCGGGTCTACGTTCCGGAAAAATGGCTTGGCTACATCAAGCTGAACGACATCGTGCGCGTCCGGGTCGACTCCTTTGCGGGGAAGGACTTTCATGGCGTGGTCGAGCAGGTGAATCGCCAGGCTGAGTTCACACCGCGCAACGTGCAGACCGTCGAGGACCGCATCAAACAAGTCTTCGGCGTGAAGGTCGGACTCGATAACTCAGAGGACAAACTTCGCGCCGGAATGTCGGCCGACGTTTATTTCGACAAGGTGCCGAAATGACGAAACTGGTCATCCCGAGCGCAGCAAAGCGAAGTCGCGCGATCCCGTATTGTCACCGTAAACTCATGCCGCGGCGTCTTTCGACTCCGCTCCATTCCATGCCGCGCCGCTCAAGATGACAGATGTCATGATCGAGTGCGACGGCCTGACCAAGCGCTTCGGCACTTTTACCGCTGTCGATCACGTCTCGTTCCAGGTGGGCAAAGGTTCCATTTTTGGTTTCCTCGGCCCGAACGGCTCTGGCAAGTCCACCGTTATTCGCATGCTTTGCGGAATCCTTGAGCCGAGCGAAGGCAGCGCCCGCATCGGCGGTCGCGACGTCGTGCGCGAAGGCGATGCGATCAAGGAAATGATTGGCTACATGTCGCAGAAGTTCTCCCTCTACGACGAGCTGACCGTGAATGAGAACCTCACCTTCTCGGGTAAACTTTACGGCTTGAACGGACGCGCCCTGGCGCAGCGCCGCGACGAACTTATCGCCACCACGCACTTGGAGCCGTACGTCGATCGCCGCGCAGGATTTCTCTCCGGCGGCTGGCGTCAACGACTGGCCATGGCTTGCGCGCTCATGCACAAACCCATCGTCCTTTTCCTCGACGAACCTACCGCCGGCATCGATCCGGTAGCGCGTCGCGAGCTATGGGACTTGCTCTTCAGTTTCTCCGGGCAGGGCATGACGCTCTTCATCACCACCCACTACATGGATGAAGCTGAACGCTGCTCCCACGTCGGCTATATCTACATGTCACGCTTGATCGTTGCCGGTGAACCGGATGAGTTGAAGACGTTGCCGGAAGTCACTCCCCCGGGAACACGCCGGCTTGATGTCACCTGCGACCATGTCACCAGCGCGCTCCAGGCGGTGCGGGACATGCCGGGCGTGCAAAGCGCCACCGTCTTTGGCCAATCGATGCATCTGCTCGTGGCGGACAGTATTTCCCCCCAAGTCATCGAAGACAAATTGCGCGAAGTAAACATCGCCCACTCCGAGATCCACGAAATCGGTCCATCGCTTGAAGACGTCTTCGTCACGCTCACCGCCAAACACGCCGCGGAAAACCACCGCAAAGCCGCATGAGCAAACATCAGCCATTCCGCGGCCTGGGTGCGATTCTCTTCAAGGAATTCATCAGTGTCTGGCGCGATCCCATGACGCTTTTCTTCATGTTCTTTCCGCCACTGGTGGAGATGATCGCCTTCGGCTACGCGCTCGATAACGACGTGAAACACATGGGGATGGTCATTCTGAACCAGGATCGCACCGTGGAAAGCCGTCAGTTCATCGACCGTTTCGTGAATACTGAAACGTTTCGCATCATCGGTGAAGTGCAAAGCCCGGAAGCGATGGCGAGTGAGATTCGCAAGGGGCGCGCTTATGTCGGGATGCAAATCCCGCCACAATTTACCCGCGACTTGCGCGCTGGGTACCCTACCCAAATCCAACTACTCATAGATGGCTCGAACTCGACGACCGCACTCCAGGCCATGAATACGGCGCTGGCCGTGGCTCTCACCCAATCGGTGCAGAAGCTCCTCGGCGAAACCGGCCGCGTCGCTCCCCCCATCGAGCTAAGGCCGCAGATGCTCTATAACCCAACCATGCGCAGTCCGAACTTCTTTGTTCCCGGAGTCATCGGAGTCGTTCTCCAGATCGGGACTACTTTCGCTACCGCCATGGCCGTAGTTCGCGAGCGCGAGCGCGGCACACTCGAGCAACTACTCGTTAGTCCGTTAAGTAGATGGGGACTTATGCTGGGCAAACTGGTGCCTTATCTCTGTATTGGCATGACCATGGCGCTGCTGCTCTACGCCATCATGCGCTTCATCTTTGCTGTTCCCATCGCCGGCAGTGTGCTCGCCCTGATCGCCTCCACACTCGTGTACGTTTTCGCCTTGCTTAGCCTCGGCCTCCTCGTGGCAACCAAAGCCCAGAACCAGATGCAGGCGCTGCAGATGTCGATGACTTTCATTCTACCGAGCGTGTTCTTCTCCGGCTTCATCTTTCCGCGCGAGACCATGCCCTGGATTTTCTACGCGCTCGGCTCTATCATCCCGACTACCTACTTCATCGCCCTCAGCCGCGCGATCATATTACGCGGCGCGCACTTCATCGAGTACTGGCACAACCTCGCGATCCTGATCGTCATGTCGATCGCGCTCTTTTGTATTTGCGCGCTGCGATTTCGAAAGAAGGTCGGCTAGCTGCGCTTCGCTCAGAATAACCGTAGTCGTGACTACGTTTTCTTGAGCGCGAGCAGGGCTTGCAGAACCTCTTCACTGTGAGTAGGCGGCTTCACTCCAGTGAATACCTTGGCGATCTTTCCTTCAGGATTGATGATAAAAGTATTTCTCGCTGATACTCGCGTGCCTTTGTATTCCTGGATCGATCCGTAACTCTGCGAAACCTTCCCGTCGGTGTCTGCTAAGAGTTTGAAGTTTAGTCCTTCTTTGGTACAGAAGCTCTTGTGGGAATCAGCGCTATCAACGCTTACTCCCAGAATGACGGCTCCGGCTTTCTGAAACTGGTCGAGATCACGTTGAAAGTTTTGTGCCTCGATGGTGCATCCGGAGGTGAAATCCTTTGGGTAAAAGTAAAGAACAACCCATTTTCCTTTGTAATCGTTCAGGTCAACTACCTTGCCTTCATTAGAAGTAAGTTTTACCGCGGGAGCGGCGGATCCGACGTCTGGCAATGTTTGGGCCATGGCTAAAGATGTTGCTGATGCGATAAGAAGAGCGACAACGGTTTTCACGCAGAGATACTGCCCCGGGCATGCCAGCTGGGCAAATGCTTAAACTCAGGCGACCCATTGCCATTGCGAATGCATGACAAAGAGTAGCGCGCTCAGCATCGAAGAAGCCGTCACATATCCCAGGCGGAAGGCCCGGCTTTGCTCGCTCAATAACCCGAAGCATAAAAACAGCGGGAAGAGACCGAGGACAAAGCGCGGCAGAGAGCCTAGCATTCCCCAGGACGAAAAGAAGATCACGGCCGTCCACAAATAGGTCAGATAGGAAAGGCGGATGCGGCCAATGGCAAACAAGCTCGTTAGGACAAGCAAAGCGAAGAAGCTGATGTCGACCCAGTCATAAGCACCTTGGCTGAGGCTGCCAGCATGATGCAGGACCCAGGGCAAGGTGTACCATGGAGGAAGCAGACGCCGCCCCCATGGCTGTTGCGCAGCGAAAAGCGCAGACCAGCTTCCGAAGCGACACTTTAGATAGAAGGCGAACAGGAAAATGGCGAATGGAATCAGCAGCAGCGAGGCAATGTTCCATCGGACCAGACGCCAGCGAAAGTTCCTTTGCGCCATGTACTCGATCAGCAAAGGAGCGAGCAAAATAATACCTTGAGAACGGCAAAGTGCCGCTAGCCCAGCCAGAAGAGCTGCCCTAAGCCAGTTCTCTTTTCGCGCATAATAGATCGCCCCGAGCGTGAGTGCGAGAAACATCGACTCCGAGTAGGCCGAGGAAAAAAAGAAGCTGGTGGGAAAAAGAAAAATGCAAAGAACGGATGCCGCAGCTACGGCATTCGAATGATCCAGCCGGACTAAAAGATAGAAACAAACAAGCGCAATCAGGAGACAGGTGTTCGAGACAATAAGGCCGGCAGCGAGATACCAGTAATCCGACTGCGGCAAAAGTAAGATGGCGTGAAGCGCACGCGTAACTAAAGGATAGAGAGGGAAGAACGCCGCGCTACTCGGTTGCCCAGGGTTGTAATCGTAGCCTGAGTTCGCTATTTTCAGGTACCAACCCGAATCCCACCGCGACCACATATTGACAAAGGGGTGAGCGGCTGGAGCGCCTTGACTGGTGGGATGAATGGCGCCGTCAGGAGCGATCTCCCACGAGCCGGGAAAGGCGCTGGGTAATGGCAAAAAGTGAAACCCGAGCCAGGCTACAAGCGCAAGAGCTATACGGGTAATCGCGAATGGGAGAAGAACATCGCTG
>JBKPQR010000073.1:0-7901 GCA_046734175.1 Verrucomicrobiota bacterium
AATTAAGGAGCCAAAGCATTATTAATTTGGAAGCCAGAAAACCAGGAAATAGCCATGGCGGGTTCCGCTTTCCTAATTCCAACTCCTGGCTTCGTGGTTTCCAAATTCAAATTCCTAAGCCGCCGCTTCTGTTGGTTGCCCTTCCTTTTCAGCTTTCGCGTTCAACAATCGTGCCAAAGACGCACCCGGTTCGTTGAGCAAGCGCACCAGCTGCGTCATCGGTGACATGAGCAGCCCGAGCAGCTGCGAAAGCAAAACCTCCCGCGAGGGCAATTCCGCGAGCGTCTCGAGGTCCTGGGTCGAAAGCACGGACTTGTCCACCACACCGATCTTCAGCGCCGCTACCTTGAACTCCGCGGCAAAGCTTTTCAGAATCTTCGCCACCGGGGCGACATCGTTCTCGCCCATGACAATCGCCGTTTGCCCGCTCAGCTTCTCCGCCACGTCCGGCAAACCGGAATCGCTCAGGGCGCGTCTCAGGAAGCTGTTCTTGACCACGCGCACCTCCGCGCCCGCGGGCGCGAGCCGGCTCCGCAAGTCCCCGAACTGATCCACCTTCATTCGCTGGTAATCGGCCACGAGCACAAATGGTGAGCGGTTCAGCTTCTCGGCCAGGTCGGAAACGATGTTAGCTTTCTCGGGTCTCATCTAAAATCTTTCTTCGCCACAGATTAACACGGATCAACACAGGTGAGCTGAATTCCCTGTTCAAATCCGTGTTTCATCCGTGTTAATCCGTGGCTAAACTTAAACACTGAGATAAGGCGACGGATCAACGTGCACGCCCGGTGACATGGTCGCACTCAAGGTCAGCGCCTCCAAATAGCGTCCTTTCGCCGTCGCCGGCCGCGCTCGCACCACCGCTTCGATGACGGCGTTGCCATTCTCGACCAGCTGGTCTTCCGCGAAAGAAAATTTTCCCACCGGCACCGCCACGTTCCCGTTTTTGTCGAGCTTGAATTCGACCCGGCCGGCTTTCACTTCCTGCACCGCTTTGGCAGTATCGTCTGTCACCGTGCCGGTCTTTGGATTGGGCATGAGCCCGCGCGGACCAAGAACTTTGCCGAGCTTGCGCACCTCCGCCATTGCCGCCGGCGTTGCCACCGCGACATCGAAATCCTGAAAACCTTCCTGCACTTTCTGAATCAAATCTTTAAAACCCACGTATTCAGCGCCGGCGTTCTTCGCCGCGGTCGCCGGCGCGCCTTCGGCAAAAACGAGCACGCGCACCTGCTTGCCGCTCCCGTGCGGCAGCGGACATGTGCCTCGCACCATCTGATCTGATTGCTTCGGATCAACACCGAGCCGAAAAGAAACAGTGACGGTCTGATCGAACTTCGTCGGCTGAAATTTCTTCAATGTCGCCACCGCTTCATTCAAAGGGTAAGCTCTCTTTCGATCCACCTGCTCGGCGGAAGCGCGATATCTTTTGCTGCGATTGTGTTGCATACGATCATGCAGTGCGAACGAGCGTCAGCTCTCCTGCGGCGAATGGGAGGCGCACGGTAGCGGTGCACCGTGTCGTGTCAAGCTCCAGCGCCTTTTCGTTCGAGTAAAGGCTGCCGGACACATGGACTCCGCTGTCCGGCTCCTCGGAAACGGTCATCGATGGCCGGAACCGCGTCCCGGCCGCCTTTGCCGAACCGCCTAATTTTAAGCGTGCAATTTGGCCGGCAGAATTGCTATAAACACCGGCATGAAACCCCACAAACTACAAACAACCGTAACAGCGGCCGCGTTCGCGCTGCTTTCGGCCGCCGCTTTCGCCCGGCCCCTCGATTTCCGCGAGCTTTCGCTCCTGGTCCGTGCTCACGAGAGCGACTCGTCCATCGTCTCCATCGCTTCCCACCGGAAGCTTGTTCATGCTTTGACACCGCAGCAGGATGCTCTTCTTCGCGGGCAAGGCGCCTCCGAGTCACTCCTTCGTTCGCTTCACAACTCCAACGTTGTCTTGTCAGAATCAGAAGCCGCGGCGCTCGAAGCCAGCAGCACAGCTGCCGCGCCAGAAACGGCTGCATCCCGCGGCGGCAGCATGCATGCAAGATCACGCGGCAAGGTCGAGATCATCGATGTCAGTGTCGATGAGCCGATTAATCTGAGCACGTGGGGCGGTCCCGACCTCGAGCTGAGCGTCCGTCCGCGCGAGATAGTCGAGAGTGGTCGCGGCGAAATGGAGCTCGTCGATCCGGCTCTGAGCCATCTTCATTATGCAACGTATCACGGCATCCGAGTGCCCGATTGGGAGCCGGTCGATCCAGCTTACACCTCGATTGCGGAGCATACCTATTCTCGCCCGCTGCAGGTCGATTGGCGTAATCCAATCACGGTTAACGAGCTTCCGTATCTGCTCTATCCCGCCTATTCCTCGCGCGGGATAGCCGTCTATTTCGTCGCACGAACCAGCGATGAGACGGTGCGACTCGCGGTGATGTCGCGCTAACCCAGAACCAGCAGGCGCTCAAAAGTCGGTTGCCGACGACGCCTCGAGCGAGGGAACCGCGCTGCTCGCCACCGACGGGGGTGCGCCACCATTTCGGATGACGCGGCCGTCTTTCATAACGAAAGAGACCCGCTCCGTGAAGGTGATGTCCTGCGTCGGATCACCGGGCATGGCGATGATGTCTGCGAGCTTGCCTTTCTCCAGTGTTCCGGTCTTAGCTGAGATTCCAAGCAGCTCCGCGTCCGCGCTGGTGCCGGCGCGCAAGGCATCGATCGGCGCGAGGCCCAGATCGACCATTAACTTGAATTCCCTGGCGTTCTGGCCATGCGGATAGACTGCGGCGTCTGTGCCGAAACCAATCTTGACTCCGATACGCACGGCGTTGCGGAACATCTCGGTGCGGGCAGCGGCAGCGGCTTCGGCTTTGGCCTGGAGCGCCGGCGGATAGTTCTCCTTTTTGCTCATGATCCATTCCGTCGCGAGTAACGTAGGCACCAGATAAATGCCTTTGCCCTTCATCAGTTGCAGCGTCTCGGGCTTTAGAAACGAACCGTGCTCGATTGAGTCCACGCCCGCGGCGATGGCCTCTCGCGCCGCCTGGTCCCCGTGACAATGCACCGCCACTTTCTTCCTCAACCGGTGCGACTCATCCACCAGCGCCGCGATCTCGGCAGGGGTAAATTGCGGCGTATCCACTTCATCGGCCAACGACAAGACGCCGCCGGAAACCGCCGCCTTGATCACATCGGCGCCGTTTTTCACCTCGTAGCGGACTGCCTGCCGCACCGCATCCGGACTGTCCGCGATGCCTTCACTCGGATCAGGTTCGCGGCCAAAGAGCCCATCACGGAAACCGCTCGTCACGTCGAAATGTCCACCCGTGGCGCCGATTCCCTTCGTCGCGACGAGCATGCGCGGCCCGATAACCACACCTTTGTTAATGGAATTGCGCAGCGCCACGTCCACGCACTCGCGGCTGCCGACGAAATGGCTGCCGAGATCGCGCACCGAAGTGAAACCGGCTTCGATAGTGACCCGCGCGTATGTCGTTGCTTTGATCGCCTGCTCCGAGACATTCAAGTCGAGCTCGTTGAGCCGCCGTTTATTGTAGTCGCCGGAGTAATCCGTCGTGAGATGAGTGTGCGCGTCGATGAAGCCGGGCGAAAGCGTGGCGTCGCCCAAATCGATTACCTGCGCGCCTTCGGGAACGGCGAGGTTCGCTCCGGCATCAGCGATCTTGTCTCCGTCCACGAGCACAACTGCGTTCTGCACCAGGGTACGGGATTTGCCATCGAACATGCGCGCCGCCTTCAGCGCGATGACGTTGTCAGCGGCGATAGCGCCATCGACAGCAACCAGGAAAACGAAAATGATACGAGCGAAGGTCATGCCTGGCGATTAACAGAAAGCGCGTTGTTGCTCAAGTTGTCATCCTGAGCCGCAAAGACGGCCGAAGGATCTCTCTCGTGATCATTACGCGAGCGAAATTTGTGCGACAAATAGCAATTGTGAGATCCCTCGCGTGCGCTCGGGACGACAAAGCTCGGCTCGGGATGACAAGGCGCCTGCCGCGTTGCATAGTCATCCGTGGTCGAAATCTCCGTCGAATACACCGGCGACCTGCACTGCAAAGCCACTCATGGACCTTCGGAGGCGCACATCGAAACTGACGCGCCCACTGATAACAAAGGCAAAGGCGAGGCTTTCTCCCCGACGGACCTGGTCGCCACCGCCCTGGCCACGTGTATGAGCACAACCATGGGAATCAAAGCGCAGGAGCTTGGAGTCGATCTGCGCGGCATGACCGTTTCGGTGCAAAAGGAAATGTCCGAGGATCCGCCGCGCCGGATCGTCGCACTTCCGTCAGAGGTCCACATTCCATTGCCACCCGATTCTCCACATCGCGAAATCCTGGAACAAACCGCGCTCAATTGTCCGGTGCACAAGAGCCTTCCCGCCGAAATCGAACGGCCGACGAGGTTTTTCTGGGAAGGCTGAGCATTGCGGCAAAGCAGTGCCGGTCATTCTGAGCGAAGCGAAGAATCTCTTATTTTCACTCGCCCATTCGAGAGATGTTTCGCTTTGAACAACATGACACCATTCTAATGCTAACGTGCCTCTACCATCGCGAGTTGTTCCGCTGTTCCTAACTTTCCTGGGAGTTTCGGAACCTCTTGCGGCGCCCATCCCCGCACCTTCTTTCGGCAAACTTTACCACGGCTTCTACTATGGCGGCGTCGGCACCGACACGCACGATCCCACCGAACATGATGTCTCTCCAGCGGATGCCAAACGCTACGAACAAACGGTGGGCGCGAAAACTACCTGGATTTACTTCTCAGATAACTGGTTTGAAGGTCGCGAGTTCCCGGTAGCAACTTGCCGCTGGATCCGGCAACTAGGCAAGGTGCCTTATGTCCGTTTGATGTTGCGCTCGGGCGTCGATCAATCGCGCGCGGAGAAGACCTTTACACTGAAAAAGATTCGCGCCTGTGAGTTCGATGCCGATCTTCGCTCCTGGGCACGCGCGGCAAAGGAATTCGCCTCACCGATTCTCATCGAATGGGGAACAGAACCTAACGGGAAATGGTTTAGCTGGAACGGCAAATGGAATGGCGGGGCGCAGAGCGGGCCGGCCAACTACATCTCCACCTACCGCCACATCGTTGATTTAATGCGCGCCGAAGGTGCGAGCAATTTGCAGTGGGTCTGGCATGTTAATTGGGACGATGATCCGGAAGCAAAATGGAACGCGTTTGAAAACTACTTTCCCGGTGATGAGTATTGCGACTGGGTTGGGCTCAGTATCTACGGTGCGCTCACGCCTGATAGCAAAGAAGACTGCGCAAGCTTTCGCGAAAAGCTAAGGGCGAGCTATCCGCGGCTCGTTAGAATTGCGCCGGACAAGCCGCTGATTATCGCGGAGTTCGGCTGCGCCTTGCGCAATAAACATTGCCATGCCGCCGAGTGGGCGCGGGGCGCACTGGAGGAAATCTTTTCCGGCCGCTGGCCGGCAATCATCGGCTTCTGTTGGTGGAACGAAGGGTGGCAGAATGACGACAACAAACGTAACGACACCGATATGATCATTTGGCACGATGCGGCGGTGGCGCGTACGTTCCGCGAAGAGCTCGCACGTCATTCGGGTCGCCTTCCGTAACACAAGGTTCCAGCTCGGACCTACCGGACGAGCATCTTGCTTCCGTGTCACTCGCCCAAGATGGCCGCGAGACGATCAGGCTGGAAGCCTCCCTCACGTTTTTCCTTCACATCGCAATCGGAGCAGCGAACACTACACCGTGCTCAAGCGCATCATTCTTCCCTTCAGCTGCGCAATCCTTGTCGCGAGCGTGAACGCCCAGCCAGAAGCGGATTCGCTACAAAAATTCGCCGATGATTTCAGGAAATGGCGCGCGCAGTACGCGCCATTCACTGGCGATGATGTCAATCGGATGGAACGGCCCGGCGGCAAACGGGACTGGTCACAGACGGCGGTCGAGGAGCGGCACAGCGATTTTCTCCGCTTCGAAACGCGCTGGAAAAACCTGGAGAACAAGGCCGCGGCCGTCGCTCAGCAGGTCGATTACCGCCTTCTCGGTTCGGCTCTCGCGCGCGTGCGCTGGGAATTGGAAGTGAATCCGCGCTGGCAACGCGATCCCACGTTCTACCTCGAGCAAACACTCACAGCCGTAAGTGAAGCGCTGACGATTCCCTCGCCGTATGATGCCGCGCGCAGCTCCGAGATTCTAACGAGGATCGAGAATATCCCGTCAATTCTGCAAAGCGCCCAGGAAAATTTGCGCACTCCGCCTGCGCCTTTTGCCCGCGTGGCGATCGAGGCGCTTTCCGACATTCGCTCAAAGCTCAACAACATGTGCGCCGCCCTTCTGCTGCAAACGACTTTGAAAAAAGAGGAGCTGGAGAGCGCGACGAGCCGCGCCGCCGATGCTCTCGAGAAATTCCGCGCATTTCTCCAGGAGCGACTGCCATCGCTGCCGCAGGAGACTGCGCTCGGCCGTGACGCTTATGTTTTTTTTCTCAGGAACGTCGCCCTTTACCCCTACTCGCCGGAAGAGATTCTGGCGATGAGCCAGCAGGAATGGAATCGCGCCGTGGCTTTTGAGGCGTTCGAGAAAGAGCGCGATCGCGACGTGCCGCCGTTGAAGCCCGCGAGCAACGTGGATGAGTGGGTCAAGGAGACGGCGGTGAAGGAGAAACAGATACGCGAGTTTCTGGACGAACATCGGATCCTCACGGTTCCAACCTGGGTCCAACATTACACCCTGCGCCCGATACCGCCCTACCTCGCCGCGCTCGGCTTTGGCGAAAACGACGATTTCACTTCTCCCTCGCGGCTGAGTGAGAATTGTGTTCGTTACGTGAACGAGCCGAGTGCGAGCCTCGGTTATTTCATGCGCGCCACCGCGCAGGATCCGCGGCCACTGACGGTGCACGAAGGAATTCCCGGGCATTACTTTCAGCTCTGTCTCTCCTGGAAACATGAAGACCCCATCCGTCGTCACTACTACGATTCCGGCGCGAACGAAGGCATCGGCTTCTATGCCGAAGAGATGATGCTCCAAGCCGGATTGTTCGATGATAGCCCGCATACGCGCGAGATCATTTACAACTTCATGCGCCTGCGCGCGCTGCGAGTAGAAGTGGATGTCAAGCTGGCACTCGGTCAGTTCTCGTTAGAGCAAGCGGCGAAGTATCTCGAAGAAAAAGTGCCGATGGATCAAGCTACAGCCAGGCAGGAAGCGACCGCGTTTGCGACCGCGCCCGGCCAGGCTATTTCCTACCAGATCGGCAAGCTGCAAATCGTACGATTTCTGGCCGATGCCCGACTCGAGCAGCGGGATAAATTCAACCTGCGCGCGTTCCACGATTTTGTCTGGAAGAACGGCAACGTGCCCATCGCGCTGCAACGACTCGAATACCTCGGGTTGCGAAACTAGAGCTGTAGTCAGATTCTCACCACCTCTTGTCCCCGGCGGGAATCGAACCCACATTTAAGGTTTAGGAAACCCTTGTTCTATCCGTTGAACTACGGGGACAGCGTCACCTGCCGGCCTTCCACAAAGTGCCCCAGATAGATTGATCAACAAGCGAAATGCGCTCCCACCAATCCGACACATCCCCGCTGCCGAGACGACTCGGCCTCTTTGATACCAGCATGATCGTAATGGGCGGGATCATTGGCTCCGGTATCTTCATCAATCCTTATGTGGTCGCACAACAGGTCTCGTCTTCTGCACTGATCCTGGGTGCGTGGATAGTTGGAGGAGTCATCGCCCTGGCTGGAGCTTTCATCTACGCCGAGCTGTCCTGCCATAGCTCGTCCAGTGGGGGTCAATACGTTTACTTACGGGACGCATTTCATCCTGCTGTTGCCTTTATTTATGGATGGTCGCTGCTGCTCGTAATCCAAAGTGGCGGCATGGCTGCGGTGGCCGTGACT
>JBKPQR010000074.1:0-10366 GCA_046734175.1 Verrucomicrobiota bacterium
GAACAATCTGCAAATCTGAGGTTCCAGTAGCTGACCTTATGCTTCAGCGCAAGATATTTTCTCGGTCACAAATGCGCGTGCTGCAACGTGATGGAATAATCGGTGCGTAAAACTATGCATTGTTACGAGAGAAAAAATGAGTATCAGCGCCCGCGTTCATTTCCGCCGTCCATCAGCGGCAGTTCTTCGTATTTCGAGGGGGTATCTCTGGCAATGCGAAGCCTGCTGGAGCTGGTTATTCCTTGGGCCACGGCGAAAAATGCTCAATAATCTTCGACTCCATAATTTTCGCTGCTTCGAAGACGCCGCGGTCGAGTTGAGCGGAGGTTGGAATTTTTTTCTTGGCCCGAACGGGGAGGGGAAAACGACAATACTGGAAGCGGCTTGCCTGCTCCTGCGATTGCAATCGCAGCGTTCCGCTTCGCTCGCTCCTGTTATCCAGCTGGGGAAGAAATCGTTTACTGTCCGCGGCTGCTTCGCCGGACATTTGCTTGAGTTTCGCTATCAACCGTTGCGCCGGAGCGTCCGCTTCGATGACCTGGAGCAGCGAACGGTGGGCGAGTACCTGCGGCTCGGGCGGGTGGTTTCGTTTGCAAACTCCGACATCGATCTGGTGCGCGGCGGACCCGATGCTCGACGGCGTTATCTCGATTTTCTCGGCGTGCAGATCGACAATCGCTATCGTCCGGCGCTGCGCGCATTCGAGCGGGCGTTGCGCGCGCGCAATGCGCTTCTCAAACACAGCGGCCCGCGCCCGCGCGAGTTGGCGGCCTATGACCGGCAGCTGATTGCCCACGGCGAGATGTTGGAGCGTGCGCGGGCGAGAGTGGCAGAGATGATCAGCGTGCCCGCGGCCTCAGCGTACAAAGGAATCAGCGGTGGGCGTGAAGCATTGGAAGTGCGATTCGCTGCCGGAGTCGGCCTCAATTTTGCCGAGGAGCTGGCGCATTCGCGAGAGGAAGAAGCGCGCTTGCGCCAGACGTTAGTGGGACCGCACCGGGACGATTTGGAGTTATTGATTGACGGAATGCCGGCGGCGCAATTCGCCTCGGAAGGCCAGCAACGCAGCATCGCGCTGGCTCTCAAGCTCGCTCAGACAAACGTTTTAGAGAGACTTGAACAGCCACCGCTCTTGCTGGTGGACGATGTTTTCGGTGAGCTTGATCCAGAACGGCGCAATGCCTTGCTGGACAATTTGCCGGCTGATTCCCAAAAGCTCGTGACAGCGACGGCGATGCCCTGGCGCGAGATCAAAGCCGATGTCATTTACGATTTGCGCGACCGCACTCTGACGCACAGGTGAGCCCGTTCAGCGCGCGACCCGGGGAAGCGGGTGGAAACTTGCGGTTTCGCTTCGTCGCTTTTAGTTGATTGAATGCGCGAGTTGCCCCCCGATGAACCGCAGAGCCTGGCCGGTTCACTTCTGGTGGCTCATCCAAGTATGCTCGATCCAAATTTCCGGCGCGCGGTCTTGTTTATCTCCGCGCACACGTCCGAAGACGGCGCGCTAGGAATTATCCTCAACCGGCCGCTCGGAAAACGAGTCGGCGAGCTGGTGACCGAAGCGCCACCGGACGGCCTCGAAAGCGTGCCGGTGTTTTTTGGTGGTCCGGTCGGGCGCGATCGCCTGACCTTTGCGGCGCTGGAATGGCAAAAGAGTGCGGGATTAAAACTGAAGCACAACGTCGGCCTCGAAGAGGCCACCGAGCGCATCGAAAAAACGCCGGGCTCGGTGCGGGCGTTCGTCGGCTATGCGGGGTGGAGTGCGGGCCAGCTCGAAGCCGAAATGAAGCAGAATGCCTGGATCGTGCAGAAGGCGCCGCGCAGCGCGATGAAGCTGGAGGAACTGCCGGAACTTTGGTTCCAGATCATGCGCGGCCTCGGTCCGTGGTTCAAAATGCTGGCAGTGGCGCCGGATGATCCGTCGCTGAATTAATCAATCGGAGTAACGATTGTCGAACAGCGAATGCAACATTGCGCTTTAATCCTATTCACCTATCACTGATCAGCGTTCACGCTCTGCCATGACCATCGGCGTCCCCAAGGAAATCAAATCGCAGGAGCATCGGGTGGCGGTAATTCCGTCCACTGCTTCCACGCTAACGAGGCGTGGACACACCGTGCTGGTGCAAAAGAATGCCGGCGTCGGCTCGGGTTATCCTGATGAAACCTACCTCGAGGCTGGAGCGAAAATCGTCGACAACACGGCGGAAGTGTTCCGCCAGGCCGAGATGATCGTCAAAGTAAAGGAACCCTTGCCGGCGGAATACGAACTTCTACGAAAAGGCCAGATTCTTTTTACCTACTTGCATCTGGCCGCGAGCAAGCCGCTCACCCAGGCGCTGCTCGATTCGGGCGTAACCGGAGTTGCCTACGAGACCATTCAAGTTGGCAACAAACTGCCGTTGCTCGAGCCGATGAGTGAGATCGCGGGGCGCATGTCGGTGGTGATGGGCGCATATTATCTGGCCAAACATAACGGCGGTAACGGCGTGCTCTTGGGCGGTGTGCCAGGCGTGCTCCCCGGTAAAGTAGCGGTGATCGGCGGCGGCACTTCCGGAGTCAATGCGGCCCGAATGGCGCTCGGATTAAAGGCCGATGTGATCATTCTGGAAGTGGACGCGGAGCGAATGCGCTTCCTCGATTTAACAATCGCCAATGTAAAGACGCTTTATTCCAATCAAGCCAATCTAACTGAGATCATGCCAAGCACCGACCTTCTCATCGGCGCGGTGCTGGTGCCGGGTGCGAAGGCACCGAAGCTGGTCACGCGCGAAATGTTGCGCCGGATGAGACCGGGCAGCGTGTTTGTGGATATTGCCATCGACCAGGGCGGCTGCGCCGAGACTTCGCGCGCCACTACGCACGAGGATCCGGTCTATGTGGAGGAGGGCGTGACGCATTATTGTGTCGCGAACATGCCGGGGGCGTACGCGCGCACGTCAACACAAGCTTTAAGTAATGCCACGGCGCGATATGTGGAATTGCTGGCTGATCTCGGCTTGGAAGGCGCATGCAAAAAACAGCCGGCCCTCGCCGGTGGCGTGAATACACATGAGGGCAGGCTGACCATCCAGGCGGTGGCGGACGCGCACGGCCTGGCCTTCACTCCGGCATTCTGAAGAGGTGTGTGTGCCTGGCGCGGTTTGGCGCCGCCAATCAGGAAACGAGCAGATCGAGGAGCGACCAGGCGCAAGACCGAAAAGCAAGCTTGCTCCGATTATTTGGTTAACCCACATTGGGTTTCCATCTAACCAACTATGAAGAAATACATTTGCCTTCTCGCTGGCGCCGCGTTGCTCGTGGCTTGTGAGCAAAAGACCGAAACGACCAACCCGCCCGCGGAAAAGAAAACTGAGAACAACACCACCGTGGTAAATCCGTCCCCTGGCAGCGAAAACAAGACGGAGACGAACACCACCGTCAACACCGGTTCCTCGCCGAGCAGCGGGACCTCTTCGAGCAGCAGCAGCAGCACCTCGACGACGACTTCTTCGCCTACGCCGTAGTTCTTCGGCTGGACGAAATCGTTTTGTGAAGTCTTCCCGCCGGAGAAGGCGGGAAGACTTTTGCTGTACAGGCTGGGGGTTTTACGACGACCTCGGCTCGGGTTCTACGGAAAGCTGCCGCGCCGTCTCCTGAATCAATTCCCAGCCGCGGCGCAAATGTGTTTCCGTGGTGAGAATATTGCCGAGCCCCAGTCGAATCACAGTTCGCCCGCGCAATTTTGTTCGATTTAGATAGGCGCGACCGGAGCGATTGACGGTCTCGACTAGGGTTGAATTGAAATCATCCGGCCGATCTTTGGCCCGAAAGCAGACCACACCCATGATGATCGGCGCGCTCAATTCGAAATCACGCGAAGCTGTCACCCATTCGCCAAATAGTCTGGCCAAACGCAGGTGTTCCCTAATGCGCGCGGCGATGCCGGTGCGCCCGAAGGTGCGGAATACCATCCAGGCTTTGAGCGCGCGGAAACGCCGGCCGAGCGGCACGCCATAGTCCATGTAATTGCGTTCGGCTTCTTCAGTGTCGCCGCGCAAATATTCGGGCACGAGAGTGAAAACGCGGCGCAGCCGCTCGATCTCGCGCATGAAAAGGACGCTGAAGTCGAACGGCACAAAAAGCATCTTGTGCGGGTTGAGAACGAGCGAATCCGCGCGCGCCCAACCTGTGGTGATCCAGTTTTGCTCCGGAAGCAGCGCCAGCCCGCCACCATAAGCCGCATCGACGTGCAGCCAGATTTTGTTGCCCTCGCAGATATCTGCAATGGCTTCGGTGGGATCGGCACTGGCCGTGGAAGTCGTGCCACACGTCGCCACGACAGCCAGCGGCTGGAATTTCGCTGAGAGATCGCGCTCGATGGCCCAACCCAACTCCTCGATCCGCATCTGGAACCGGTCGTCCGACGCGATGCGCACCACATTTTCTTCTCCGACGCCAATGGCGATGGCCGCTTTCTCGACCGAGCTGTGCGCCTGGTCGGAAGTGTACACACGCAACACGGGCGCGCCGCTCACCCCGCGCGCGCGGGCCTGCGGCACGACCTCTTCCCGCGCTGCGCAAAGCGCATGCATGATTCCGATAGAAGCAGTATCGAAGACGACTCCACTCCATTCCGGCGGCAGCCGCATCCATTGTCGCAGCCAGTCAACCACCACCGTCTCCAGTTCCGTGGCTGCGGGCGAGGTGCGCCACGTCATTGCATTCACGTTCAACGCCGCGGATGCAATCTCCCCAAGCAATCCCGGCGCGGTGCTGGTGCAGCCGAAGTAGGCCAGAGACTCCGGGTGCGCCCAGTTGAGAATGCCGGGAACAATCATGTTTTTGAAATCGTCAAAAATGGCGGCGAACTCTTCGCCTTCCTCGGGCGGCGCGGAGGGAAGCTTTCGCGTGATTTCACCCGGTCTGACCGAAGGCGCGACCGGCGTGGTTTCAATGGTCTCCCGATAATCGGCAGCCCAATCAATCAGCTGCCGCAATTGCCGGCGAAACTCTTCAGCCGGAACGTCCCCGAATTCGTTCCGCATAGACTAAAACCTGCGAAGCACTGTAGCGCCGCTCTGGGAGCGCCGGACACGAGTGATGGTTTCTTCCGGGCTCGCGCGCCGGCGGTCATAGACCGCCGCTACAGGCGCGTGTCTGCCAAGCGTCATATTCAAAATCAAAATGCGAACCCGAAGCTGAAATGAAATGCGCCGAAGTCCTCCGTCGGACGCGGATTAGGGTTCACGCCGTAATCGAGCCGCACGGGCCCAATGGGCAGATCATAACGCAAACCTGCGCCGATGCCGTAACGCATGTCTTCGAATCCAGGCTCGCTCGCATTTGGGAGCAGATTGCCGGCGTCGACAAAAACCGCGCCCTTTAATTCGCCGTAGAGCGGAAAAGTATATTCGACATTAAAGATGGTGTAGAATTCGCCCCCGATGGGATTGCCGCGCCGGTCGTGCGGCCCGAGATCGCGCTCGCCGAAGCTGCGCACGGTGGTGCTGCCGCCGCTGAAAAAGCGTTCGTCGATGGGAATGGCGAGCGCTTCGCTCGTGCCTGCCGTGTCGAGCGGGTAAACGACGCCGGCCCGCCCGCCCACCGCGAGGAGGCTGCGCTCGAACCATTTTCGAAAACCGGACTTCTCCAGGTTTTCGCCGCCAACGACCGAAACGGGCTCGGGCGCGAAAGAGAGGTAGTAGCTCGCGCGAGCGGTTGTGCGCAGCAGGTCGATGTCACTGCCGATGGCGCTCACGGCCAGGTCTATGGTGTGATCAAAAACGAATCCGCGCGGCGCAACGAATGGGTTCTTACGCAAGTCGAGCGTCTGGGTCAGGCCCACTGAGCTGACAAAGTAGGAACTGCGTCCGATGAGCTCGTCGGGTCTGATGGTGGCATCAGTGATTTCTACATGCCGGCCCGCGTAAACCAGCGCCACTTCGTAATGCTCGGTAAGTTTACGGCTCAACGTCAGCCGGCCGCCATACTCAAACTTGGTGTAACCATCGAAATCGAAAGTGATGGCCGAGAGCCGCGCCTTAAGTGAGTAGTCGCTTTCAAACAGATACGGGTCTTCGTAGAGAATGTCTCCCTTGTAACCGCGCTCCGATACTTCTACCGAAGTGGTTAGGGGCCGGCCATACCCGAAGAGGTCGCGATTGGCATATTGGACGCCGAATATCCCCCCTTCGTATGAGCCGTAGCCGATGGAAAAGCCGAATTGCTGTGGCTTGGCTTCTTCCACGTTAATGTCCAGACGCAGGAGGTTGCCCTCCACTGGCGTGGGATTGATCTGAAGAATGTTGAACAGGCTCGTGCGCATGAGCTCGCGGAATTTCTTCTCCAGAACATCCGGGCTGTAAGGCTGGCCGCGCAGTTTCCTGAAGCGATTCACAAGATAGCCCGGCCGGAGTTGCTGCGTGCCCGTGACCTTCACCCCATCAAAATAGTAGATGTGGCTGGGATCGATCGTCACCCGCACCGGCACCCGGGCATGAGCTGCCGCGGTGGCATCAGCGCTCGCGTCCACTTTGACCGCGTAGTAGCCGCGCGCTTTGTAATAAGCCTGCAGCCTGCGGGGGATGTCGGCGACCCGCGCTTCCGTGTAAGGTTGATTCAGCAAATCGATGAGCTGCCCGCGCAAAGTTTCGCGGTCGTAAATTGTCGGGCCGACGAAATCAACCGTGCCGAAGTGGTATTGCTCACCTTCATGGATGGTAATGACCGCATCCACCAGATCCGGCTGAACGAAGCGGTATTGCGGTTTCTCGACCGCGCAATCGACGAAGCCTTCGGAGATGTAGAAGCGCTCGACGAGACTGGCCCCCTCATCAACGTCCGCGCTGACAAAGGGCAGCGAGGATTGCAATTTCGAATAGCGCTCCCGCGTCGGCCCGACGGCGTACTCGAATAATTTGTCGGCGCCGATGCTCTTATTCCCGAGGAACTGAATCTTCCCCAAATGAACCTGCGGGCCTTCGCTCACATCCAGCCGAAGACGATCGGCGCCTTCGATCTCATAGCGCACCTCCACGTGAGCGTAGCCATGCTTTTTATAGAAGAGCGCGAGGAAAAAAGCCGCATCATCCGCGCGCGCGCTGCTCAAACCGTATTGCTCGATGGTGGTGATCTGTTCCTTCAGTTGGGAGCGCAGCTCTTTTTCGTCGAAAGCGGTGTTGCCGCGGATGTCGAGGTTGGCACGTTGCGCCACCTTTTCCTGCTGCTTTGCCACCACGCGTTCCTGTTTCCGTTTCTCTTTTTGCTGCGGCAGTTCGGTGGCGTTCTGGGCGGTGACAATAACCGAACCGCCGAAGAACAAAGCAACCGTCATCCGGAGCGGAACGAGGCGAAGTCGCAGGCTCCCGTTGAAGTCACCTTTGCCTTTACGCCACGGGATTCCTTGGCTGCGCTCGGGATGACGAGAGCGGGTGACCATCAGCGGAACCGGATCAGATATTTGACCTGGCCACGGAAATCCCCCGCTACTCCCACATCGCCTACCAGCACCACGTTATCGCTCACTTTGAATTTCGCCGTCGCCATCTGCTTGCCAGTTCGCTGATCTGTCCCACCCAGTTCCACGTCCACCCGGCTGAAAAAGGAATCACTCTTCGTCGGCTGACCTTTCTTGAAAAACTTTGTGTAAAGCTGTTTCACGAGCAGCAGCGCTGCGCGGCTGGCCAGCACGTTTCCGCTTCCGGTGAGTTCTTCACGCGTCGTGCCGGTGGCGAGCAGTGAGATGATTTCTTCCTGGGGCAAGGGAGGTTCGCTGCTGAAAACCGCCTGCGGCGCCTGCGATGTGCCGTAAACGTAAACGTTGATCGTATAATCGCGGATGAGCGAAACGCCGTGCAGCTCGACGCGAGGATTGAGCGGATCGTCGGGAGTAAAATACAGAAAACCATATTGCACGCTGAGCGTGCTGAAGGGCAGGGTGGCATCGAAGTTCTCCAGCCGCACTTGCCCTGACAAACCAGGCCGGAGCCCGGTGCCGTTGAGTTTCATATCGATGATTGCATGGCCGGTAGCGAGGTTGCCGTTGATCAGGAACGGGTCCTTGCTTTTGATCGTGACGTCGAATTTCCAATCGCGCAGCGGCGGATCGGGCAGGGACAACATCGGCCTGTAGGCCGGAGGCTCGGGGGCAGGACGGCCAGGCAGCCCGATGGGAATAATGTCGATGTTTTTAAGAAAATGACTGTTGGTTAACGCCACGTTTCCCGAGACGGTGGCGTGCATGAGCGGCCCAGTGGCTTTGATGTTGGCGTCGGCGCGTGCGGTGAGGGAATCATTTCGTGCCACGAGCACGCTATCAGCCCGCAGAGTCAGGTCGAGATTGGGCTCAGTGAGCTTGGTGAAGACAACGCGGCCGCTGAGCACGAATGGCCCGCCGGCGAGATCGCCACGGAATCTCTCCAGGGTAAGCGCGTTGTCGCGAAAGACGAGCCGGCCTTCATAGCCGGTCAACGCCGGCAGCGTTGGATTGGCAAAGCGCGCCACGTTGATGTTAATGTCGCCGCTTCCGCTGAAGATCGGATGCGCAATCGTGCCCCCGACCGCGACATCGAGCGCTACACTTCCATCGAGCTGCTCGATCAACGGAACGAACTGGCGCAGAAAATTCACCGAGCTGCGCGGCAGCCGCACCGTGCCCTGCACCGGCGTGTTTTCATCGAGCGAGCGCGTGCTCAGCACCTGGCCCGCATCCAGCGGCATCGAGGCCGCAATCGCCACCGGCTCGATCTTCGCCTGCTTGAATTCGCCCGCGATGTTCAGCTTCTTCTGCGCGGTTTCAGCCGTGAGCCGGAGCGTGGCCGGCTCCAGATTCGGGAACTTCGGGTTGCGCAGATCGCGCCCGTCCAGGGCAAGGCTCGCCCGCAGGTCGGAGAGTGTCCCCTCCGCGTCGAATCTGACCGTGACAAAGCCACTGGCCGCTGGCGGGAACCCGAAGTCATCGAACATTTTTTTCAGGTCGAGGTTTTCCGCCTGCACCGTCGCCGCCACTTTGCCGTCGCGCGGGAAAAGCGGCGCGCCCGTTCCCACATTTTTCCAAATGAACGGAATGCTGACAGTGCCGACCGCGTACTTGGCCGTGCCCTGGTCGAGCTGGATTTTGGAAATTTCTAGCGTCTCGTTCTTGGCGGTGGCGATGGCCTGGAAGTCCATGCGATCGCTGCCGATAAAAAATGTGGGCATCTCCAGTCCGGCGGGCGAATAGCTCGTATCGACGTTTGCCTGGAGCGCTTTCATGTTCCCAAGCTGGCCGTGATCCCACTTGAGCTTGAGCGCGCCGTTCTCCGTCAGCTTCGAGAGAGAGCCGCGCCCTTCCCAATTCAAAACAAACGATCCGCCGATCGGCATTTTGTTTCCACTCGCGTCGAGTAACGGTTTGAGCGTGCTGAGATCGGCAATATCGACGGCCACTTTGCCAGTGAATTTCTTTTCGGCTCCCAGATCGAGCGTGCCGTGCGCGTTCGCGAAATCGCGCTGATTTAAACTCGCGGTGAAATCGTTGAGGAAAATCGTATTCCGCCAGATCGAGCCGGCAATGTTCAGTTGCTGGATGGACAGATTGCGCACCTGCAATCCTGATCCAATCGCGTTGAAGGAGCCGCTCGCATTCGCGCCATCCCATCGCAGGTTCGCAGAGCCGGCGAGGGCGCCGCTAACGCGATCTGGCGTAGCGCTCGTCCAGAAATCGGCAAGCTGGGGAGCGTTGATCTCTAGAGTGAATTGTGCCGGCTGCTTCGTCAGGTCTGTTGTTTTTTCCTGCAATTGCGCCGCTCCAGTCACGGCGATTGAGTTCGGTCCGCGCTGGACTCTTGCCGTTCTGATGGTCAGCTGATTTTGATTCTGCTCGAGCTCGGCTGAGATCGCATCCAGAGCTAACTCAGATTTGTGTGCTCCGGTTGCGGCGATGGCCGCGCTCGTGCGCATATGATCAAACCAGGGCGCATCCTTCGAGCGGGACCGAAGATCTTTCGTGCCGGCGATCGTTGCCTCCAGTTTCGTCAAACCAAAATCGCCGCTGCTTAAACTATCCAGAGCGAGCTTGAGGTTCGCATCGAGGCGTTCATTGCGAACATCAATTGTGCCGTTGATTTGCGCGCGGCCGACGACCGGCGGCGACATGGCGGCAGTCACGGGTGCGAGGTCGAGATTATCCCCGGCTATTTCAAAATGCGCCGGACTGCGTCCCAGATCGTCAGCGTTCGCGGGCAACTCAACATTTCCGTGCCCGCGCAGGATCCCTCCCGCGCTCGTGAGCTCGAATCGCTCAATCGTCGCCACACCATCGCGCGCAGAAAACTGCGCCGCCGCGCCATCCAGTGTGATCCCGTTCACCTGCGCATTGCGGATGAGCGCGCGGCCGGAACTC
>JBKPQR010000075.1:0-4629 GCA_046734175.1 Verrucomicrobiota bacterium
GCTTAAGTACGCCCGCGGCGCGCCAAGTAGCGGCGACATACCGAGCCGCCGTAGCAGCCCGGCCAAGCCGGCGAGGTACCAAACGACCTTAGTAAATCTTGAGGCTCTCGACATAGTCGTGGAGGTCGGTCCAACGGACAAAGCAGCGGAGATTTTCGTCGCTCATGGCTTGGCGGCTTTCGGCATGACCCCGACCTTTTGCGCGAAGGCGATGAAGCGCGGGTCGTCCTTGTAGGCGAGCAGGAAGGGATCAGTCAGCAGGTCGGTCACCCCTGGGTCGTTCGTAGGCCAGCCGTGCTCCAGCCACTGGAACATTTTGTCCGGTTCCTTGCGCAGCGCATAGACTGCAGCGATCTGGCTGGCGCCCTGGTCGGCGGTTTCATCGATCAGTTTTTTCAGGGCCGCGTCGGCCTCGGCCCGGTCGGCGTTGGCAAAGTGGGCCAGCGCCAGTGCGTAGGTGCGGTAGAACGGATCGGTCTCCTTTTTCGCCAATTCCACCGCCTCTGCGGATTTACCGCGCAAGATCTGAATGATCGCCAGCCGCGCATACCTGTCGGCGGCCTGCGGCTGCAGTTCGATGGCCTTGCGCAGCGCCGCCTCGGCCTCGTCGTAACGGCCGAGGGCCACGAGAAAGGTCGCTTGATTCCGCGGAAATCGGAACGTAACGGATCGAGTGCAGCGGCGCGCTGGGTAAGAGCAAGCGCTTCCTCGAGCCGGCCGAAGGTCCCGAGCAGGGAGGCAAGGTTCGCGAGTCCGCCGGGGTTCTTCGGCGCGAGTTCAACGCTGCGCCGGTATTCAGCTTCCGCAGCGGTCAAATCGAAATCTAAGACGTGCAAGATAACCGCTTTCGCCCCGTGTGAACTGTTGAGATTCGGGTCTAGTTCGAGAGCTTTGTCGGCCGCAGCACGCGCCTTCGCGATCAGCGCTTCGCGTTCTTGCGCCGTGGTCGACCCCACAAAGCTAATCACTAGGTTAATCGCCGGCGTCACCAGCCTCGCGTAAGCAAGCGCGTACCGCGGATCGAGTCGGATCGCCTCCTCGAAATACTTGATCGCTTTGCGGCAATCGACCTCCGTACCGCGATTGATGTAAAAGACTCCCTGCAACTGCGCGTTGTAAGCCTCCACGTTCTGTTCCGGGGGCGTGGCGGCGGTGGTCAACTGCGCCGGCTGCCCGTTGTTCCCGAGGAGCGCGACCTTGAGCTGCTTCGCCACCGCGCCGGCAATCTCCGATTGCACCTCGCTCACCGGTCCGCTGTGAATGCCCATGCGCACGGGAAGCTCCGGATGCTTCCGGAGCGCTTCCGCGATCTCGAGCGCGCAGCGCGCCGGTTCCTCCGCACTGTGGCGGAAGACCAGCGCCATCCCGTCGCCCGTCGGCAGCCGCACGAGCTGTTCATCCGGCGTCTCACGCACCTGCGCGGTTCCGAGCACGATCTCAGTGAGTTGGTTCAGCCGCTCCTTCTGTTCCTCGATCAGGAGCTTCGAGTAACCAACGATATCGATGAAGAGGACATGCCCGATCTCAAGGCGGAGGTTGTCAGCCGCTTCTGGCACGATCTTTTATGAACGGCCCAACGCTGTTTGCCTATCTCTTTTTACGCTCCAGGCGAAACGACATCCCATCCGGGTCCTCGCCGCTCGTTATTCTGCCGAGAATGCTTTAGCTGAAGAAGGCGTGACGTATCAGTTCTTCCGGGTGCGACTGAAGTGGTGATTCTAACCCGCAGCTGGCCGCACAGTTTCGCGCGCCTGTTACGGGTGGATACAGTCAATCCTAATTGTAATTTGTCTTTGGCTCTGGCCCGGCCAGGATTTTCTGAAAACGCGGATCGCTTCGTAGCCCATCCCATTCCCAACGCAAACGCAGATCCGCGAGCGTGATGTTTTGCGGGAAGTTTGGAAAGCCGACGCAACCCGGCGCGGAAAGCAGCCGCTGGATTAAAGTGATTGCCTGATCGGTTTCGCCGGTGAGCGCGTAAACTACGGCCAGCGTCCCTGCCCGACCCGCGCCGTGAAAAGCATTCTGACTTTCCGGTTCCATTTCAATGGCCAGATTAGCTTCACGAACGGCATCTTCTATTCGGCCTAGGTAGGCGTAGAGCAGCGCCAGGTTGGCGTGGTTCTGCGGCTCCGGATGGTCGCGCGTGTACTCTTCGATTTCGGGCGCGGCAGCTCCTATCAAGCGGTGTGCCGCGATCAAGTCACCGCGCGCGCGGGCGATCCGTCCTTCGAAGAAGCTCTTGGGCATTTCTTCCGGATTTGGAAAGGCGTCGGAAGGAAAATCCCGCAGAATTTTTGCAGCGGCGTCGAAATCGCGCGCCAGCATGGCCAGGTCCCACCGCGCTTCGCTGACCCTGCCATCGGGGTCAGCGGATACTTTCCGCAGAATATCTCCGGCCGACGCGGGATTGCTGTTTCGGAAAATTTCGAGATAGGCCAGACCCATTCGGTCCTCGGCAGAATCGGGAGCAATTTCCAGAGCGCGGTTGTAAGTCGCGGTAGCCGCTGACCAGTCCCGTACGAGAATGTATTCGGCGGCCAGACGTGAAACAATGAAGCGATTGCGCGGGTCGAGCTCCATGGCTCGCTGATAGTTCGCAAGCGATTCACGCCAGCGGCCCTGCCGGCGATAGATTCCGGCAGTTAAGTGCAGGATCTCGGCGTTATTGGGTGCAGTATTTGCCGCAACAGAAAATTCCTTCAAAGCGGCGAAGTAGTCTTTTTCTCCCCAGTACAAGCAAAGACCGAGCGCGAGATGTCCGTCTCCTAAACTCGGCGCTAAGCGCAGCGCTTGCTCTGCCTGCTGTCGAGCCTTTGCTTTCAACGTTTCATCGTGGCGAAGGAGTGTGAGGTGGCTATTGAGAACGGAGGCGCGGGCATAAGCCAGGGCAAACGACCGATCGCGAGCGATTGCTTCTTCATAGAGTTTCTCTGCAGCATCCATATTCGCTGCCGTGGCATTAACCATTCCTTCCAACTGAAGCGCTCTTAGGTAGAGCACATACGCGTCGGGGTTGTTCGTCGGCTTCACCTCGAGCCGCGCCTTTTCTGCCGGGGCGAGTTCGCCCATTAGAACCGCGGCAACGTGAGTAGCCACCTCAGCTTGAAGCCCAATCGAATCGGCCAGAACTCGATCATAATGTTCTGCCCAAAGGTGACGGTCGTCGTTGGCGCCGATTAATTGCATGTTTACGAGTAAGCGGCCTCCTTCACGCCGGACGCTACCTTCCAGAATATTTTCCACGCCTAACTCACGCGCGATCGCTCGCAGGTTACGAGCCGCAGCCGGTCCACGATACTGCGACGCTGAAGTCCGGCTGATTACTTTCAGAGCTCGAATCTTGGCGAGATTTGTCAGGAGATCATCCTGAAGCGCGTCGGCGAAGAATGCGTTTTCTTTCTCCGGGCTGAGGTTTTCAAAAGGCAAAACAGCGATGGATTTTTCAGTCACCGTGCCCGGCGTCGCGACCGATTTCGTTTTCGCAACACGCAGCACGAATACTGTTGCGAGCGCAAGCACGGCAGCCGCAAGCGGCAGAACCCAAGCCGACCTTGAAGCGACGGCACGGCGGCGAGTTACCTTCCGCCGCACTGTCTGCAACTGCTCCATCAACTCGCGCGCAGAAGTCGGACGTTGGGCTGGATTGAGCGCCAATGTGCGCCGCAGCAGTGCAATCACTGGCGCAGGAACCTTTCGGGCGCGGAGCTGGGCGAGCGGCAGTGGCGAATGCTTCTGTTGACTACGAATCGTTGCAACGGTTTGCCCGGAAAATGGCGGCACACCCGTCAGGGCAAACCAAAGAGTCGCGCCTAACGAGTAGATGTCGGACCGCGGATCGATTTGCCCGCGGTCGAATTGTTCAGGACTGGCGAAGGTCGGAGTGCCGACGAATCCGCCCTGCGTCAGGTCCATTTCTCCCAGGGTATCGACGGTCGCCTTGGCGAGCCCGAAATCGATGACCTTCGCGTGTATGGCTGTGCCTTCACCGGTGGTCAACATGATGTTACCCGGTTTTAAATCGCGATGGACGAGACCTTGAGCGGCTGCGGCGCCAAGAGCTTGCGTCACCTGGATTCCTACTTCCAGGACGAGGTTTAGATCGAGTGGACCATCGCGCCGCACCCGCGCTTCCAGCGTTTCACCTTCCACTAACTCCATCGCGTAGTAACAGCGATCGGCCAAAGCTCCGAAATGGAACACGCCCGCTATATTTGGATGGCGCAGGGAAGCGGCGGCACGCGCTTCGCGCAAAAAACGATTCTGAACTGCGCGCGATCCAACACTTCCCAGATCAATGACCTTGAGCGCGACGCTGCGATGAAGTGACTTGTCGAGCGCGCGATAAGTTACTCCCATCGCGCCGCGGCCAAGTTCCCAGAGCGAACCATCTTCGCGGCGCATGATTTCGAATCCTTCGAAGGCAAAGGCATCAGGCTGCGCTTCGTCACTTATCGGCTCCTGCTCAAGCCCGGCGCTCAGTAAACAGACCACGCAGTTGCCGCTCCCGCCTAACGGCTTTCCGCATATCGAACAGACTTGCGCGGAGACCGTTGTTGCCATGACCGCGCCTCGTTAAGCTGAGGTCAAGACTCGCAACAGCTCCCGCAGTTCTGCTTCTACTTCCGC
>JBKPQR010000076.1:0-2089 GCA_046734175.1 Verrucomicrobiota bacterium
CTGCTGCTGCGCCACGGGCAAAGTTGCGATCACGCGCCGGATGAGCACCCTGGTGTCGCCCGATTCAATTTCTTCCTCCGTCGCGTTGTGCACCCACGCATCCGGCTGCTGCTCCGTCTCATGCTGTAAACGTTCCTCCGCCCGCGCGTAAGCCTGCTTCTTACGCAAACCATCGATTGCGCGCCGACGCGCCAGCGTCACCATCCAGCCAAGCGGTTTGCCTTTCAGCGCGGAAAAGTTTTTTGCCTGGCTCCAGATTTCCATAAAGATCTCCTGGAGCAAATCGTCTGCCTCGGCTTCATTGTGAATGACTCGCAGGATGAGGGCCTTGAGGATTCCGTTGTAGCGATCGTAAAGCTGAGAGAGCGCGTCGGGATTCTCCGCTTGAATGCCCTGCATGAGGGTCAGGTCGCTCGGCGCCCCAGGCTCCAGCATGGGCATTTGCGCCGGCATGCGCTGGGAGTTGTCTGAATCGTCGTCGCTCTTTGGCAGCGGCTTCCGTGATCTCATGCGCGACTCCTTTCACGGCGAAGGCGGAGCAGGGGAAGGAGTGGTTGCATAAAGAGCGCTCAGTGTGTGTCGAAAATTTCACCGCGTCCAATCGCTTCGCTTCCTCCTCCCAAGCGACAGTCGAGGGCTCGCGTGGAAGTCACCTCTAAGGTAATGCCGCGGGATCCTTCGATTCCGCTCAGGATGACCGAGGGAAAGAAGGCTCCGCTTAGAATGGCAGAAGAACGGGCGCTGAGAATGATACGTCGCCAAGTCCTCATTGCGCCCGCAACCTGCTCGCGCAAAGTCTCACGCTGATGTCCGATTCGCTTTGGTACAAAGACGCGATCATCTACGAGCTGCACGTGAAGACCTTTCACGATGCCGATGCCGACGGTATCGGTGACTTTCGCGGGCTCATCGACAAACTCGATTACCTTCAGGAACTCGGCGTTACCGCTCTCTGGCTGCTTCCTTTTTATCCTTCGCCGCTGAAGGACGATGGCTACGACATCGCCAACTATTTCGACGTTAACCCCCACTATGGCACCCTTGATGATTTCCGCGCTTTTCTCGACGCCGCGCACGAGCGCGGGCTGCGTGTAATCACGGAGCTTGTCATCAACCATACTTCCGATCAGAACCCGTGGTTCCGGAAATCGCGACGCGCTGCGCCTGGCTCGCCCGAACGCGAGATGTACGTCTGGAGCGACACGCCCGAAAAATACAAAGACGCGCGGATCATCTTTAAAGATTTTGAAACATCGAACTGGGCCTGGGACCCGGTGGCGAAGTCTTACTACTGGCACCGCTTTTACTCGCATCAGCCGGATTTGAATTTCGATAACCCGGCCGTGCACGAAGCCGTGCAGCAGGTGTGTGATTTCTGGCTCAACATGGGCGTGGACGGTTTGCGGCTCGACGCGGTGCCATATCTCTATGAGCGCGATGGCACCAACTGCGAAAACCTGCCCGAGACCCACGAGTATCTGAAGAAACTGCGCGCGCACATCGACGCGCACTTCAGCGGCCGCATGCTCCTGGCCGAAGCCAACCAATGGCCGGAAGATGCCGTCGCCTATTTCGGCAACGGGGACGAGTCGCACATGAACTTCCACTTCCCGCTCATGCCGCGCATGTTCATGGCGCTGCAAATGGAGGATCGCTTCCCGATTATCGACATCCTGGAGCAGACTCCGTCGATTCCGGAGAACTGCCAGTGGGCTATGTTCCTGCGCAACCACGACGAGCTCACGCTCGAGATGGTGACCGATGAAGAGCGCGATTACATGTGGCGCGTTTACGCGAACGATCCGACCGCGCGCATCAATCTTGGTATTCGCCGCCGGCTCGCCCCCTTGCTCGCGAACAGCCGGCGCAAGATCGAGCTGTTGAATATTCTCCTTTTCTCCATGCCCGGCACGCCGGTGCTCTATTATGGCGACGAGATCGGCATGGGCGATAACTTCTACCTTGGCGATCGCAATGGCTGCCGCACGCCTATGCAATGGAGCGCCGATCGCAACGCCGGCTTTTCCAAAGCCAATCCGCAGCAGCTTTATCTGCCCATCACGATTGATCCCGAGTATCACTACGAGGC
>JBKPQR010000077.1:0-10208 GCA_046734175.1 Verrucomicrobiota bacterium
GGCATCCAAATGAAGAACGGCACGATGATTTCGACTACGAGACAGAAGGCGACGGAGAATTTTTTGAACCACTCCGGATGTTTATCGGCAAACCAGGCAAAGAGCGTGGGCAGCGGCTGGGTCCAGTAGTGGTAATCGAGCGCGGTGAGATTCCACCAGCAATCATCGTGGCTGGTGAGCTTCACCACGCCGGACATGAACATGAGTTTAAAGAGGAGAAATTTAAGCAGGAAATGCCCGATGCCTGACGGCGGAGATACGATGCTTGTCGCGAGATACTCATGTTCGTGCTCGATGTTTTGTCGATCACGAGCACGATTACGAGCAGGAGCACGAATCTGGAGCCGGGCAGGAGCAAAAAAGATGGCGAGGAACCCCGTTTCGAGCAGCAGGATATCCCACTGAAAACTGAGGAAAGTCTGGCCGGCGACCGTGAGCGAGAGATAGCTCGCGAAACAAAGGAGCAGCGCGACTATCGGAACAAGGCCGATGACGAGCGCGACTGAAGCGACAACGCCAGCCGCGCAAAGAGCGTGGAGAGTTGAGTTCGACGCGCTTAGCCAGCAGAGGCTGGGTAAGGCGGCCAGGGCGCGAGCGCCGTACTGGGCACGAACAGCGGAAAAGAAATCGCGCGCAGGCAGAATGCCGCCTTCGCCGACGAGGCCGTCGATTTGAACCCAAAGCGACACGAAGGCGATGAGGTAAATGAGGCCAAGCACACGCAGGAAAATACGGCGCGTGATCAGGTAAGTGGGTTGGGAAACTTCGTTCCCCCAGAGCAGGCGAGTGGCTGCGGAGGCGAGTTGACGGCGGCGAGCGATGAACCGGTAAGCTGCGTTGCAAATCGATGCAGCGCCGGGAAGAGTTTGGTAAGCGGAGACAAGCCATCGCCGCCGCGGTGCGAAGCCGATCGCGCGAAAGACAGCTTCGGCCCCGCGATACACTTCGCCGCTCGGCAGGACGAGAACAACAGCCTGGCCGAATTCGGAGGGCGCGATTTCCGGAAAGCGAGGGGCGAGTTTTTGCGACGGCTCGTACTCGACCCGGTCGCCAGTCTGCTCGCGCCAGCGTTCGATCCAGCCCCGGCAGAAATGACAATCGCCATCCCAGAGCATGAGCGGCTTGGGAGGCGGGTTGCTAACGCGCAGAGCGGTGCTCATCTATGCAGCATCGGGCGCGGCAGCCGCTTTGGAAACGTCAATGGTGATGGGTGATTTCCATTCACCGATCGTTTGTTCACAGCCGGAACTCCGCCCAGATCGGCGCGTGATCGGAGGGGTCTTTGCCTTTGCGCATGTCGCGGTCGATCCCGGAGCTCAGGCAGCGGGCAGAGAGGTCGTTGGTTGCGAGGATCCCATCAATGCGCAGGCCGCGGTTCTTGGGAAAAGCCAGCATACGGTAGTCCCACCAGGTAAAGAGATCGGAGTCGGGATGATGAATGCGCAAGGTATCGCGCAAGCCGAGTTGCTCGAGGGCGGCAAAGGCGGCGCGCTCCGGCTCCGAGCACATGATGGCTCCGCGCCACAAGGCTGGATCATGCACGTCGCGGTCTTCTGGCGCGACGTTGAAGTCGCCGCACACGATTACGTGCCCGAAGAGTTGCTGCGCGCGCGCAACACAATCGCGCAGCCGCGCGAACCATCGCAGTTTGTAGTGGAACGCGGGCGAGCCGACGGCCTGTCCGTTGGGCGCGTAGATGCAGAAGATGCGAACAGTTTGGAACGTGGCGGCAATGACGCGCGCTTGTTCATCCACCACTTCATCGCAGAGCGACGGCTGCGGCTCGAGCAGTTCGCCGCGGGCGAGAATGGCGACACCGTTGTACGATTTTTGCCCGTGAAAGACCGCGCGGTACCCGGCGGCCGAAAGCGCCATTTCCGGGAATTGATCGTCGCTGCATTTGGTTTCCTGCAAACAGACGACATCATATTGTTTCTCCGCCAGCCAATGGAGGAGGCGCTCCTGGCGTTTGCGCAGAGAGTTGATGTTCCAGCTGCTGACGTTCATCGCTGTAGCGGCGGTCTGTCACCGCCGTTCTTAGTGACGGAATCCGCGGCGTCGTCGCTGGGGAGATCGGCGCTCATAGAGCGCCGCTACAAGTCGAACTCCACACCGGGGATGGGCACGATGACTTCGCTGGCTGGCAATTGCGCGGCAAGCTGCGCCCGCATCCATTCCACCGCCGCGGGATCACCGTGGACGAGCACCACCTTTTTCGGCGCGAGCTTCGCGGCGTAAGCAATGAGCGACTCGCGCGAGGCGTGGGCGCTGAATTGAAATTTCTCGATATGGCAGCGCACGGTTTGCGCGGGTTCGTCCTTGTCGAGCTGAATGGAGTCTCCGGTTTTGGCCGATTGCAAAACGCCCCCCGGCGATTGCGGATCGGCGTAGCCGACAAAGAGGACCGAATGCTGCGGATTCTCAATCAGGCGCCGCGCGAAAATGTTCGAGAGCGTCTTTTCGGTCATCATGCCGCTGGAGAGCGCGTAAACACGCCCGGCCCGCGCGGGCGCATCGCCGATGGTCTGGCCATTTAAAACAAATGGCGCCACGTCCTGGAGCAATTGCAGACGCGGAAGCTGCCGGCGTGATTGATTGCTGCGGCGATCGTATATCTCGGTGAGCTTGGCGCTGAGCCCCCCGATATAGACGGGAAAATCGCCCAGCAATTTGTCCCGGCGAAATTTCCAAAGCATGCCAAGGGCCTCCTGCGTTTTGCCCAGCGCGAACACGGGGACGAGCACACAACCGCCGCGACGGAATGTTTCCTCGATGGCAGCGGCCAGGCGTTTTTCTTCTGAGTCGCGCGACCAGCCCTCGGGCGCGGGAGTGTCGCCGCGTGTGCACTCGGTAATGAGCACATCGATTCCACTCTCGGGAAAAGTCCCCGGCAACATCAGCGTTTGCTCATCGAAGTTCACGTCACCGGTGTAGAAGATGGTGCGGTTTTCCGCCCGCAGAAGAATGCCCGAGGAGCCGAGCACGTGGCCGGCGTCCCAGTATTCAAACACGAGCGCCGTGTCCCCGGCGGCGCGTTCGCCGCTGGTTGCGCAAGGCTGGCGATAAGGGCAAAGGCGCCAGAGATCGGTGGCGCGTTCGGTTTCACGATGGGTAAAGAGCGGGTAAAGCATTGTGCCGAGCTCTTCCCGCTGGCGCATCATGACGTTGACCGAGTTGTGCAGTAACGCGCTGCCGATTTCCCCTGTCGCTTCCGGCATAAAAACACGGGCGTCCGGTTGCCGGCGCATCAGCACGGGCAAAGTGCCGATGTGGTCCTGATGCGCGTGAGTGATGAGAACAGCGTCAATGTCGCGGCCATCGATCGGCTTCCAGTTCGGCAGCGCATTTTCGCCTTCCTCCTTCGGATGCATGCCGCAGTCGAGAATGAGGCGGGCGCCGGCCGCTTCCAGGTAGTAGGAGTTGGCGCCGATCTCAGTGCGGCGGGTCAGGTTGATGAACTTCACTCGGCCCTCTCGCGATCAAACTGAGGAGAGTAGTGAGCTGCGGAGCAATGTCGAGCTTCGACACTCTTTCGACATTGCGGAGAAGATTGGGCCTGAAAGGATTTGAACCTTTGACCCTGCGCTTATCAAGCGCATGCTCTAACCAGCTGAGCTACAGGCCCGCCTTACTCGGAAAATCAAAGGTTCGCGTGGCACGGAGCCAAGTCAACAAAGGAGGAACCATCCGCTTGCCTATGGCGCAAGCGAATCACACCAGGAGGTACACGCCATGGCTGCTAAAGGATCATTTATCGGAAATTCATTTGGTCTGCTTAAACAAACATTCAACGAGTGGCTGGAAGACAAGGCGCCCCAGCTCGGCGCGGCCCTGGCTTACTACACTGTCTTCTCGCTCGCGCCCCTCATCCTTGTGCTGCTCGCCATCATCGGCCTCATCTTTCGCAATGATCCCGGCGGCGCCTGGAACAAGATCACCGAGCAGATGAGTTATTTTCTGGATAAAAGCGCGGTTGATGTGGTGCAAAACATCGCGCAAAAAGCAGCGCAGCCGAACAAGGGCCTGCTCGCCACCATTATCGGAATTGCGCTCGCCTTATTCGGCGCGAGTGGCGTCTTCGGCCAGCTCCAGGACGCCCTCAACACCATCTGGGGGGTAAAGGCGAAACCGGGCGCGGGCATCTGGGGATTTCTGCGCTCGCGTTTTCTTTCTTTCGCCATGGTCGGTGGCATCTGTTTTCTGCTGCTGGTTTCGCTCACGCTCGAAAGCGTGCTCAAAGGCTTCAGCCATTACGTGCAATCAGCCTTGCCCGGAGGAATCGTCATCGCGCTGGCTGCTTATTGGGTTTTCGACCTCGGAGTCGTGATTCTGCTTTTCGCCATCATTTTCAAATTTCTGCCTGATGCCAAAATCCAGTGGCGCGACGTGTGGATCGGCGCGGCCATGACCGCGATCTTCTTTGCCATCGGAAAGTGGGCCCTCGGTCTGTATCTGGGCAGCGGCAGCGCCGCCTCCGCTTATGGCGCGGCCAGCTCGCTCATTACGCTGTTGCTCTGGGTTTATTATTCGTCGCAAATCCTGCTCTTCGGCGCCGAGTTCACGCAAGTCTATGCGCAGCGCGCCGGGCGCGGGGTTGCGCCTGATGAGCACGCCGTGCGCGTGGAGACAAAGGAAGTGGAGAGCGGCAGTCGCGGGCGATAGCGCAGCTAGCAACTAACTGCTTCTTAGTCAGACCGGGGCTGGCCAATCGAATCCTGCTCAATGGCGGGTCGGCGGTTCCGTTACGGCCCTGCCATTACGAATGTGTAATCTTTTTGCTTGGCCGGCCGCCTCAGTTCCGCTATTTCGGCACGATGCAAATCCTTCATCCTCTGCGCCGCCTCTGGCTCGGCGTTCTTCTCCTGCTCGGGTGCACTGCTCCTTGTCCGCGCGCACACGCCCAGGCTGCGGCCTCTGAAGCCATCACAGTCGTCGGCCAGGAGCTCCCCAGCGCCTATGGCGCTCCGCCGGCATTTTCGCGAACGCGATTTTCGCCGAACATTACCGCTTACGTGTTGCCACCAGGCGGCGTTCTGGCGGCGACAATTTATGAGGGCGATGTTTTTCGTCACGGGATTCCGGCCAATCTTTTCACTCAGGAAATCGAGGTTGGCCTGCCCGGTCGCTTCGGCCTGGCCATCGAAGCTGCGCTCGAACATTTCGAGGGGATCACTCAGGCGAAATCGGTCAGCCTCGAAGCGCGTTACGCCTTTGCCGATTGGAACAAGATTCCTCTTAACCCCACCATTTTCGCCGAATACAAATTCGGCACCGGCCGCATTCTCAGAGACGAAGCGCTGAATCAGCCGATGGAAGAAGACATGGCGCCGCCGGAGGACGCACTGCGAAGGTTGAGCGCGGGCCGCCGCCATCATCATCGCGCGCAGGAAGAACCGGGCGAAGGGGAACAGGAGGAAGAGGCGAAACCTGAGATGCCCGACGCCGTGGAAGCTCGCCTTTTACTGGCACAGGATTTCGGCGAACACCTCGAGTGGGCCATGAACCTCTTTTTCGAACAGGAAACCGGTGGCGACCGCGGTCGCGAATGGGGTTTTGCCCAAAGCATTGTCGCGCCTCTAAACCGGGGCGAGACTTTCAAGGCCGGTGTGGAAATGCAGTACACCGAATTCAGCGATAAGGGAATTCGCGACGAGCCCGAGCAGCGGTTCATCATCGGTCCCACCTTGGCTTGGAAACCGGCGCGCTGGTGTCGCGTTGATGTTTCCGAGCTTTTCGGCTGTACGCCCGACTCCGAGCGCGCCCGCACCTTCGTGGTCTTTTCCATGCTCTTCGGAGGCGGCAAGGAAACCGAAGCCGAAGCGCCCGTCTCCACCCGTAATCGCTAGCTCTGTCCAAAGCCCTGTAGCGGCGCTCCGAAACTCGCAGAGGCTCTCATCGGCGGTCATAGACCGCCGCTACAGAATCCGTTGCAATCTTCCGCTGCCGGCTGCAACTGCCGCTGTCCTCTGCGGCAGGCAACAGCGCATGCCCCCAGTCTCACAACTCGAAAAATGAACGTAAACGCTGCAAAAAACTCGCGCTGTATTCGCGCTGCCTGGCTGCAGCGCCATCACTCGCGCTCACATCCTTGATGATGCCTTCGGTCTCGAGTTTCCGGCGGGCGAGTAGTTCACTGAGTTGATTGAGGCATTCCGGCGACTGCCGAATGACTTCCGCCATCACCGGCTTGCTGATCTCCAGCACATAGCAGTCACCATCTGCTCGCACCGTCGCCGTGCGACGCTCGCCCGTGAGCAGGGACATTTCTCCAAAACAATCACCCGAGTTGAGAGTGCCGACACGGATCGGCGTCCCGTTCCTTGCCACTGACACATTCGCCGTTCCGCGCAGGAGCACGAACATGGAATCGCCCGCCGCGCCCTCTTCGATAAGCCGCTCGCCCCCACCGAAGTGGTTGAGGCGCGAGCGCGAGAGCAGGCCGTCGATTTGCTCTTCGGAAAGACACTGGAACAATTGCTCGCCGCGCAGAATCGCCCGGGCTTCATCGTGACCTTCGGCGACAGGTTTCCCGCGGTAGCGATCGAGACGCAGGGTACGGATCGGAAACGGCACCGCGATTTTCTCCCGCTTTAGTTCATACCAGACGTTAGTGCGAATAGCATCGCTCACGTCGTTATAGAAGGCGTGGTTGGTAATGTAGTATTTTATTTCGTAGATGACGGCCGATTCCCCGAAGTCGATCAGGAAGACCTTGGGTCGCGGCTCCTTGATTACGCCTTCGGCATTGTTAGTTGCGCGAAAGAGCGCATCTTTTACCCGGTTCGGCGGCACGTTATAGTCAATTCCAATGCGCATCCGCATCGCGTGTAGCTCGGTCGGGTAGTGCAGGTTGATGATTGTCTGCTTGATGATCTCGTTGTTAGGTATCTCGATGTAGATGCTGTCATTGGTGCGCAGACGCGTGGCGCGCCAGTTGATCTCCATCACTTCGCCCGTCCGCTCTCCCACCTGAAGCCAGTCGCCCACGCGATAAGGCCGGCTGATTTGCAGGGAAATACCTGCTACAAGACTGCCGAGCAGGTTCTGCCCGGCAAAGCCTAAGATTACCGCTGCGATTCCCGAGCCGGCGAGTAACCCTTTAAGCTGTCCTTCGGCGTGATAGCCGAAGCTCAGAACCAGCAAAAGGGCGACGAGAAAAATGCCGAGCGCGGCGATCTCCCGCAGAAGTTTCGGGATCGGCGTTTGTTTTCGCCGCTCAAACCACGCATCCCAGACATAGCGATCTATCAGTGCAATCACGACGGCTGAACTAAGAAGAGTAAGCGCCGCTCCGATGTGATTGCGCCAGTTCGCATGGATGCCATAGACACTCACCGCAGAATAGAAGGCGAGGGTGAGACAGAAAATTTGAAAGAGAAGGCCGAGCGGAACACCGGCTTTGCGCTTAAGCAAACGACCGATACTTAGTGCCGCAAAGTAGGTGACAAGGAATGCGACTATCGTAGCCGGTGCGCGGTAACTTTCGATCAACGCGTGAAGCATTGGCCCTTCAATCTAGTGAAAAACTGGCGGCGCAACAAGAGCGCTGCTAACGCACAAGGAGGAGCCAGGCCCAGCCGCCAAGAAGGCAAAGGCCGCCGATGGGCGTGATCGGACCCAGCCAACTAACACCGGTTGCAGAAAGGACATAAAGACTTCCGCTAAACAGCACGATGCCGGCCACGAATAAATAACATGCGGCCCGATTTGCGCCATGCAGTGAAAGCAACATGATCGCCAGGCCGTGCAAAAAATGGTAGAGCACGGCTGTGTTCCAAGTCGGCCGCGAGTGGTGCGATTCGAGTGTCGCGCTGAGCGCGTGCGCGCCAAAGGCCCCCAGCGCCACTGCCAGGAAGCAGATTGCAGCGCCTACTTTGAACCAGCTCACGGGCAAAGCTAACTCTCATCCCAGGCGCCGTCGAGAAATCGCGTGGAAGCTACTGCTAAAAATTGATGGCCGGATTGCCCGACTATCGCTTCGAGTCACGGACAAAGTCATGCTTCCCAAATCGGCTCGCGAAACATAAGTTCCCGCATGCCCAAAACGTTTCTTGCACTCTTACTGACTCTGCCGCTTTCACTTTTCGCCTCACCTGTTCAAGAGCGCGCCGACCACTTCCTTGGTTTGGCTAATGCCGGCTATCAGGCCCTGGTCAAGGTCAATCAGGAAGCGCAGTGGCAGGCTGTCACCGACGTGACGCCGGAGCATGATGCGGCCGCCGAGGCAGCCGGAAAAGCGTTCGCTGCATTCAATGGCAACCCGGCGCTAATCAATGAAGCTCGCGACCTACTGACGCACAAAGCAGAGCTGACTGAGCTGACGGTGCGCCAGTTAAACCAGTTGCTCCTGAATGCGGCCGAAGGCCCAATGACGAACCCGGACCTGGTGGCGAAACGCGTCGCGGCCGAGACGAAACAAGCCTCCATCTTAAATAGCTTCCAATTTAAGCTCAATGGTAAGACCGTTACCGCTAATCAGATCGATGACACGCTGGAAAAGAGCACGGATCTGGCGGAACGACAGGCTGTCTGGGAGACTTCCAAGCAAAGTGGGCCTGCTCTAAAACCAAACCTCGTTACCTTGCGCGAGCTGCGCAACGGCGTGGCCAGGGAGATGAAGTATCCCGACTATTTCTCGTTAGAAGTCGCGAGCTATGGAATGGCATCTGATGAGATGTTGAAGTTGCAGGAAAGCTGGATGGAAACATTGCGGCCACTTTATCTTCAACTGCATACCTGGGCCAAGTACAAGCTGGCAGAGAAGTTCCACCAGCCGGTGCCAAAGAAGATACCTGCGCACTGGATTAACAACCGCTGGAGCCAGGAATGGCCCGGTCTGGTCGAGGCCGCAAACCTGGACAAGTATTTCGAGGGACGAAAGCCAGACTGGATCATTAAGACGGCGGAGCAATTTTATACCGGCCTTGGCTTCCCGCCGCTTCCGGCGACCTTCTGGGAGCGCTCTGATTTATATCCAGTGCCACCGGATTCGAAACGCAAAAAGAACACGCACGCCTCCTGCTGGCACATCGACCTGAAGGACGATATTCGCTCACTCCAAAGTATCGAGCCGAACTCGAAGTGGTTCTTTACTGCGCACCATGAGCTTGGTCACGGCCACTATTTCCAGGCTTACTCGCGGCCGGAAGTGCCTTATCTACTTCGTCTCGGGGCGGCTCCTGGTTTCCACGAGGGAATTGGTGAACTAATCTCGCTGGCCTCGAGCCAGGTCCCTTACCTGCAATCACGCGGTGTTTTGCCAGCGCAATTCAAAGCAGATAAAACGGCATTCCTGCTGGACGATGCTCTCGCTCGTTCCATCCCGTTTATCTTTTTTGCCAGCGGAACGATGACGCATTGGGAAGCTGACATCTATGCGCACAATCTGCCGCCGGAGCAATGGAACGCGCGCTGGTGGAAGTATGTGAGCGATATGCAAGGGATCGAGCCGCCCACTCCGCGCGGGGAGGAGTTCTGCGATGCCGCGACCAAAACCCACATCAACGACACTCCGGCCTATTACTACAACTATGCCTTTGCTACCGTCTTCAAGTTTCAACTTCATGATTACATCGCCAATCACATTCTCCATCAGCCGCCGCAATCATGTAACTACGCCGATAACAAGGAGGTGGGCGCATGGCTAAACAATATTCTGAAGAAGGGCGGGACGGAGAATTGGCGGAAGGTTTTAAAAGACGCTACCGGCGAGGACATCTCCACCCGCGCCATGGCTGACTACTTCAAACCGTTGCAAAGCTGGCTCGAAGAACAGAACAAAGGCCGCCAGATCGGCTGGGATTGACCCGGTTTCGGCGGTCACAGACCGCCGCTACAGAGCCGGGATTCGCGCTGCGGTACTGCTCGCTTCTTGCCTTCCGCCTGCGCGGAACAGTTTTAGCTCTGTCTAGATCTAACTAGATCTAACCATGGGCATTTCCCTCAAACCGCAGCACCTGAAAAGATACCAGCAAATCGGCTGGCTCTTGGCCAAGTATGGCCGTTCCGATCTGGTCAAGCAGAGTGGACTCGATGAAGCGCTCACTGCCGAGCACCGCGTCACACCGCAGGAAGCGGCCAAGGCCGATCAGCTCGCCGAAGACCTGGAAAGGCTCGGGCCGACTTTCATTAAACTGGGCCAGCTGCTTTCCACCCGCGTCGAACTACTCCCGCAGGCCTACCTTGATGCGCTCTCCCGTTTGCAGGAC
>JBKPQR010000078.1:0-6349 GCA_046734175.1 Verrucomicrobiota bacterium
TCGAGAGCCGTTCCCGCGGATGTTCATGGCGTACTTCTGCGCGTCGCTTCACTCGAGGACACATTGCGGGGTAAGATCAAAGCTTGGTGCGATTCGACCCGGCGGCGAAGCAAACAGATCAAAGATCTCGCCGATATCGCCCGGTTGATTGAAGCACACCCGCAACTTTGGCAGAAGCTGCCTCCAGAACTGCAAAAACAAATTCAACCAACGCGTTGAGTCTTCGCTTTGGCTTACGTTAACGAGAACTATCTCAAGCTTCAGGCGGGCTATTTGTTCCCCGAGATCGCCCGGCGTGTGCGCGAGTTCTGCGACCAAAATCCGCAGGCAGCGAAGCGTCTCATCCGCTGCGGCATCGGTGATGTGACCGAGCCGCTGCCGCAAGCTGCGGTCGATGCCATGAAGGGCGCGGTCGAAGAATTGGGCCATCGCGAGACGTTTCGCGGCTACGGCCCGGAGCAGGGCTACGAGTTTCTGCGCAGCCAAATCGCGCAACACGATTACCGCTCCCGGGGGATACCAATCGCGGATGATGAGATTTTCGTCTCCGACGGATCGAAATGCGATTGCGGCTACATCCTCGACATCCTCGGAGCGCAGAACAAGGTTGCCATCACCGATCCGGTCTATCCGGTTTACGTGGATACTAACGTGATGGCTGGCCATAGCGGCGGCGCACGCGTCGATGGCAGCTACGAAGGGATCATTTATCTGCCGTGCACGGTCGCGAACAATTTCGTGCCGGAACCGCCGCGGGAGCAGGCGGACCTCGTTTACCTTTGTTTTCCGAACAATCCCACTGGAGCGGTGGCCACGCGCGCGCAACTCGCGCGCTGGGTAGAATACGCGCGGGAGCACGAGGCCCTGCTTTTGTTCGATGCTGCCTACGAAGCCTACATTCGCGACGCGCAAATTCCGCATTCTATCTTCGAGATATCCGGCGCCGAAGAGTGTGCGGTGGAGTTCCGCAGCTTCTCTAAGATGGGCGGTTTCACCGGTGTGCGTTGCGGATTCACGGTCATGCCCAAGACGGTGCGGGGCAAAACAGAGGATGGAAAAAATTTGCCGTTGCATCCGCTCTGGCATCGCCGTTGGAGCACGAAATCCAACAGCGTCAGTTATCCGGTGCAACGCGGCGCGGAAGCGCTCTACGGCGAGGCGGGCCGGCGGCAGGTCGCGGCGCTGATCGAACATTACATGGGCAACGCGCGCATTTTGCGCGACGCGGCGCGCGAGGCGGGTTTCACTGTGCACGGTGGCGCGAACGCCCCGTACATCTGGGTGGAAACGCGCGGCGGCAAGTTGAGCTGGGATACGTTCGATTGGATGTTGCGGGAGCTTAACGTTGTTATCACCCCTGGAAGCGGCTTCGGCTGCAAGGGCGAGGGCTTTTTCCGCATCTCCGCTTTCAACAGCCGCGAGAACGCGGAGGAAGTCGCGCGCAGGCTTCGGATTGCCCGCTAGTTGAGGGCGCGTAATTCACGTGCGAATTGCTCTCTTCCCATCGTGCTCGTGCTCCTAATCATGCTCGTGCTCGTTGCGGCGTTTCGATTACGAGCACGATTACGAGCATGAGCACGAGCACGAGTAGGAGTAGTAATAGCTGAAGGACAAAGGCAGCGGCGTTGTCAGGATCGCATCCGCAATTTGTGGAGAACGCTTGCAGCGCGTAAAATCCTGCGTTCCCGTTGTCTGGCGTGCCCGCTCGTAATCTTCCGCAACTCTATCGCTTCTGCTTTCTCATGATGGGTGAGGAAGGCCAGGCGCAGCAGATTTTTCAGGATACGGTGCGTGAAGCTGCTTTTCTCGCGGCCAATGGCGACGCGCCGGCTGATCGCTATTGGTTTTTCCGCGAGGCGCGCTGGCGTTGTCTCGCCGCCGCTGCGAAGAACGTTCAGGCGGAAGCCGCCATCAACGAAACAGCTGAAATTTCCGAGCAAGCGCCGGAGCAGATTGCGCAACTGGAGCCGGAGCAGCTCGCGGCGTGGATTTCAGCCGCGCCCGAGCCGCAGCGAAGTGCGCTGGCCTTATATTATCTCGATGAATTCAGCTATCGCGAAATTTTGTCGATGACGGGGTTGAAGCTGAATGAGCTCGCGGCGGCGATCGCCACTGGCCGGCGCGAATTCCAAGCGTGGCTCGACGCCACTGCTCCGGCCCAAACAGAATGAGACGCGGCCTTCAGGCATTAGTTCAATGCGCGCCAATCAGTGATGGCCGCGGCGCGGACCGGCGGATGCGCGCCGCCATCTCGGGCGCAAAAAGGAGTGATCATTTTTCCCAGCAGCAAGGATTCGACCGCGCCGTGGCGAAGCTGGTCAGGAGCACGCCTGTGCCGGATGAAATCAAAGAATGGTTTGCCAACGAAACCATGGCGCAAGGATCGCGCCGCAGCTGGCTCACGACGGCGCGGCATCCCGCAGTTCTCGCCATTGCCATCGCGCTTGCCGTCATCGGATTCATCAGCTGGCTCAAGTTCGATGAGCAAATACACACCTGGGCCGGAGAATCGACCGCGCGGAAACTTCTCACGGTCGCGAGTGCGACACGGCCCTCTGAATTCGAGCCAGTTGATACCGAGGCCGGAACGCTCGGTGACCTTTTTCTCATGAAGCACCGGATAGAGCATTACGACGTTCCGGCGGAATTCGCCCGCATCCGCACAATCGGCGCGCGTGTTTTTGATGATGAGGAAGCGGGCCGGGTGGCGCATATCGGCGTTGCGGAAAAACGGATGCAATTCTTCTTGTTCCCGGCACGTCGCGACGCAAAGACAGGCGAGCCGGAGGAATTTCCCGGCTGGCGTTATCTGGAGCAGGAAGGCTGGACGGGGGCGGTGCACGCGAGCAAAGGCGTGCTCTTCATGGCGGCGGTGCGCGGACCGAAGAAAGAACTCGCGACTTACATCAAGGAATAACGCGGAGTGTGCTGAGCGCGGGCGAGCGGGTCGCCTCTAGCTCGCATTTCCGTCCTTGTCATTACTAAGCGGAGTTGACTGATCTCTAGCTGCGTCTGTGACTGGGCAACTGTCGATCGCAACAACGCCACTTACTTCACCGCTTCCTTCTTGGGCTGGCGTTTGAGCAGGGTGATTTGCTTTATGCGCGCCGAGTCGCTCGGGCTCCAGGTGGCGACTTCCGGGTCGTCCTTGAAGGCATTGTGGACAATGCGCCGTTCGTAGGAATTCATCGGCTCGAGCTGCAGTGAGCGGCCAGTGATGCGGACCCGTTCCGCCAGCTCACGTACGCGTTGCACAATGCGATCTTCGCGCATGGAGCGATAATGCTCGCAATCCACGATCACTTTCTCCGCGTTTTTATCTTTGGCTTGCAGCAGCCGGTTGAGGAGAAACTGGATCGCTTCCAGTGTGGCGCCATCGCGCCCGATGAGACGGCGGCTTTCTTCCGTGTAAATTTGCAGCACGAGATTGCCCGCCTCGTTCTGGGATTCGGCGATTTCCACGACGAAACCAAGGTATCCGAGCATGGTGTCGAGCAGTTCTTTGGGGCTCATCGTCGTTTCTTCACCCGCGCTGCTGGCGTCGTCACCTTCACCGGCTCGGGAAGCGGCTGGCGCTTGTTGACGTAAAGCTGGAGCACCGTCAGCAGGTTCTGAGTTGTATAATACAATGCGAGTGCGGCTGCAAAATTGTAGCAAAAGATGATGAAGATGAGCGGGGTGAACATCATCATGCGCTGCTGCGTGGGATCGCCGCTTTTGGGCGTGAGATGCGTCATCCAGAAGCTGGTCGCGGCCATGATCAATGGCAGAACGTTGATCGGCCAGCCCAGGCCCGGAATGTGCGCGACGGTGTCGGGTTGCGACAGATCGTGAATCCAGAGAAAGCCTGCGCCGCGCAGTTCGACCGCTTGTCGGAGCATCGTAAAGAGGCCGAAGAAAATCGGAATCTGGATGAACATGGGCAGGCAGCCGCCGACCGGGTTGACGCCATGCTCCTTGTAAAGCTTCATCAGCTCCGCGTTCATCTTTTGCGGGTCATCTTTGTATTTCTCGCGCAGCTCCTGCATCTTGGGTGAAAGCGCGGACATGCGGCGCATGGAGGCGTTGGCGCGATTTTGCAGTGGCCAGAGCGCGAGTTTCACTGTGGCGGTGAGCGCGAGGATGGCAGCGGCATAGTTGCCGAGAAAACTGTGGAAGGTGTTGAGCGCGTTCAGGAGCGCCTGGCAGATGATTTTAAACACGCCGAACTCCATCACTTCGGCTTCATCGTGCTGAAGTTGCGCGAGCCGATGGTAAATTTTTGGGCCGAGATAAAGCTGGAAGTGCGCGCTGTAGGATTGGCCGGGCCCGACCTGGAAGGCTGGAAGATGCATCGCGCCTTCGATGCCGTATGTCTGCTGCGCGGCGTTCGCTTCGAAACGGTGGGCCCAGACGGCGTCGGACTTTTGCGTTAGCGGAACGACCAGGGTGGTGAAGAATTGGTTGCTGCTGGCAACCCATTCGGCCGACTTTACGCTTTCTGAATAGTACGGTCGCGGCGCTCGCGCGCCGAATCCCAGGAAACCATTGCTTGCGCCGAACCAGCCGACGTCCACGCCTTTCGTTTTGCCGTTGGCCGACCAGACCACGCGCGTATAGCTCGGGTAATCGCTGCGATGGATCGGCGCCGATGAACCAACGCTAAGGAAATAACCGGGCAGCGAGGACGCGGCCGAGCCGCTATTGATGAAATCGACGTCGAGCTGCGCCACGAAGTTATCTTTCGTCCCCTGTCCTGATGGCAGTGAGAACTTTTTGCGAATCGTTAGCTGCTCTGGAGTCGATGATTCGAGAAGAACGGCATCTCCTTCACGCTGCAATTTGAATTCGGGAAGGTTCGGCGCCGCGGGATCGGTCACGATCGCGCCAATCGGAGTTTGCGCGGGCGAGTTGAGGATGACCCGTTTGCCTTCCTCGGCGGCGTAATTTGGAAGAACAACTTCGCTGATTCCCCCGCCGCGGTTCGTCAGGTGCAGTTCCATGTCGGAATTGCGGAGGATTTCGATCTTTTCCGTAACGGCGGCTGGTGTTGCGCTCGGTGAAGCGGAGGGGGCGATCGAGGGCAGCGGCGTAGCTGCGGGCGCGACGCTCTCAGCCGGGCCGGGCGAGGTCGCGGGGCTCGACGTGACGGACTGGGGCAGGCGCTGACGGGTAGTCCAGACAAACCAAGCCACAAGTCCGAGGATGCAGAGAGTCACGGCAATCCACGCGGTGCGATCCATAAGAAATTGCGCCCGGTGCTACCGCGAGGCGCAGTGAGTATGAGCCGGCACCGGATCCACACCGCTCCCGCCCCAGGGATGACAACGCAGCAGCCGTCTGCCGCCAAACCAGCTCCCGCGCCAGAAACCATGCTGCTGCACGGCTTGCAAAAAGTACTCCGAACAAGTCGGTGAAAAGCGGCAGCCGCCGCCGAACGGCCCAGCCAAAGCGGAAAGCACAGGTGAAAGAGTGGCCTGGTAAATGCGGACGAAAATGCGAACGAGCGTGCGCATCAGGGCGCTAGAATACCCCCGCGCCGAGCGAGGCGCAACCACTCATCTTCCAGCGCTGCGAATGTCGCGCCAGCCGCGCCTGGTGAGGCGATAGTGACAAGCCAGATGCCGGGCGCAATGCCGTGCTGGTTCTTGCGGAAAATTTCCCGCAGCCGCCGCCGCGTCCGGTTTCGGAGGACAGCGTTCCCAACGCGCTTGGATGTGATGAATCCCGCGCGAGCGGGAGAAGAACCGGCATCCTTCAGAACGGCAAGAGTGAGCAGAGCACCGCGGATCGCCTTTCCTTCGGTGCGGACGCGCTGGAATTCCGGGTCGCGCGTGAGCCGGCGCGACTCTGGGAAGCGATAACTCTTTTTCACCGCGCAAAGAGTAACTCCAGGCCTAGAACGAGTCATTCGCGAGCTGCGAACGCCCGGGCGGCCAGCCCTGCTCCCTGCGGAGTTGCCGCGACTCCTCGCGTTTGCTTGCCGGGGCACAAGCGCAGGCGCGGCAAACTCCCTCCTTACCAACCGGTTTGAATGTAAAATGGCGGCAGCGTTGCAGGGTTCCATCTGTTCAATCCGGCGAATCTGTTTAGAGTCGGTCGCGGGATGGAAGAGGAGAGCGAGTTGCTGGCGTTGCGGCGTCAGAAATTAGAGGCACTGCATGAACGCAACGTGACGCCCTTCGGCCATCGCTTTGATGTTAGCGGAAGCATCGGGCAGGCACGGGAGCGCTTCCACGAAGGGGAAACGCTGCGCATCGCTGGACGGATCACGGCGCATCGGGACATGGGCCGCAGCCATTTCCTCGATCTGCGCGATGCCACCGGGCGGATGCAGATTTATGTGCAAGCGAAAGAGCTCGGGCCGGAG
>JBKPQR010000079.1:0-16589 GCA_046734175.1 Verrucomicrobiota bacterium
ATGTGGACGCGAAATTATAACTACTTCGTGATCGCGGCTCGAGAATTTAGTTGAGCGCAAGACGATTAGGCGGCCTCCGCAAAAAGAGCTGCACCTGACGCACTTTCCGCCCGGGCAACGAGCGAATGTGGGTCCGTTTGCACAACTGGATTTTCCTATAAAGAAGACTTGGCCAGTCTCTTTCACATTGCGCTCCGCACCGGCTCTGCCGCCGACAACGGGGCAAGGTTAAGGCGCGGGCCGCGCAGGTTGTAGCGGCCTGCAAAATCAAGTCACGCTTGCCAAGTGGTCTGGTGTAAAGGCGCCAAGTGGCTATTGTGGCGGCTCCAATCCGCGGGCTAGCATCCTTTTGCAAACAAAAAAGGAGCCAATCATGACAAGATCCAACTCTCGCGCAGCAAGGTCATCTACTGAGTCAACCCCGCATAACATACCATCGTTGATTAGATACTCACATGACGGTTACCGGCCGTTGGTGCTATTCGTCATCATTCTAATCGTGATCACGGGAGCGGCCGCGCTCGTATTTGCACAAGAGGCAAAGGCACAGTCCCCGCCCCAATACCACGTTTCCAATCTGCCTTCTCTGGGCGGAACGAGTAGCGGGGGGAACAGTATAAATGACGGGACATGGGTAGCGGGGTATTCCAGACTGCCGGATAACCAGAGTCGGCACGCGACGTTATGGCGAAACAACGTGCTGACCGACCTCGGCACGCTCGGTGGACCGAACAGCAGTGTGACGTGGAACGTGAAAGATACTGTTGGCATCATAGTCGGCATTTCCCAAACTGCGACGCCGGAGCCGCTTCATGAAAACTGGAGTAGCGCGGCTTTCTACGGTGGGCCAAACAACACCGGCTACATCAATTTGGGCTTTGTTTGGCAGGGGAGTCAGATGAGAGGACTTCCTACTTTGGGTGGAGATAATGGTTTCGCCGACGGGGCCAACAACTTCGGCCAGGTGGTCGGGTGGGCGGAAAATACTGTTCATGACAGTACGTGTGTTGCGCCTCAGGTTCTGCAGTTTCGTCCGGTGATGTGGGAACTCGGACCACCAGACCAGACCCATGAATTCCCTCTACTGCCGGGCGACACTTCAGGAGCTGCAACCGCCATAAATGACTTCGGTCAAGCAGTGGGCATTTCGGGTATATGCGACCAGGCAGTTGGAAGACATACGGCCAAGCACGCGGTGCTGTGGGAAAACGGCGGCGTAACCGACATCTATCCAAATGCACCAGCCCCGTGGTGGAACACCCCAACGGCAATCAACCAGAAAGGCGATGTTGTTGGCTTTGCCGGTGATCCGGCGTTCGTTGAAGGCGACATCGTGCATGCGTTCATGTGGACGCGTCAGGACGGCATTCGTCAACTCAAGCCCCTGCAGGGTCGTACACCCAAGCACGTAGACAGTGAGGCTTACGGCATCAACGAAAAGCGACAGGTCGTCGGTATCTCATGCGACGCGGACTTCGTTGACTGCCGGGCAGTGATTTGGGATCACGGCAACACACCTACAGACCTCAACCAGCTCAAAGGCAGTTTTCCCGCTCATCTCGAGAGCGCGAAAGGGATAAATAACAAGGGAGAAATTACCGGTAGAGCCGTCGATTCAACTGGCGTGAGAACAGCGTATTTGGCAATACCGTAGCCGACCCCGGTTGCATCATTACCACTCTTCGAACGAATTACGGGCGGTCGCGGTCGGCTCAAAGGGCTGCATTCCCGCGTTCCCACTCGTTTACCCTTCGGGCTCCCGTCCGTGTTGTCCATTCCCATCAACTGCATTGTTAAAGACCTCCAAGCCGCTCGCCCAATTCGCTGAAATTGCTTCTGATCTGAAACGGTAACTTACCAACTTCGCTGTCTGCGGTCTTTCGTTCACGCCGACGGAAGGTCTATGCGCGATTCACGCCTTCGCTGGCGCTCGCGGTCAAAACATCGGAACGCAATTGCACATGCGTTTGGCGCACAGACTCGACGACACGTCAGCCCTCCTCATCCGCGCTTCCAAGCAAGCCGGATCGCGTGCGCCAGCAAATTCATTATCGCCTTCATGTGCCGGGGCTGAGATGCGAATCGATCAATGTCGACTGCAACCGGCGGCCGTCGTCTAAGCTCCCGACGTGTCCCCCCCGAACTCATCAGTGGCTTTCAACCTGTATTGTGATTTGCGCATTCGCTCGGTCGATTGCTCAGCCACAGTACTCACGCGCCGACCCGACCGGTTGGGACTCGAGGGTGCAGCAATTTACTTTCAGTCGCTTCCGCCGCTTCTCACGAGCGGCGGGCGTTTCCGGCACCCAGAGGCGAAAAACGGGGCGGTTAAACGCTCGTCTTATTGTTCTCATGACCTCACTCTGGCATGGATTCATTCAATAAGTAGGAGTGGTACACGAAATCTTTGTAGTGTTTTCACGACTCAATGAAATCTTTATCCGGCTATTTTGTACGACCTCGCCGGTTTATTGCGATGATTTGAGATCAGGTGAGAACACGGCGCGCGCTCTTTTACCTATGGGAACGCACGTCAGACTGCATGAGAACAAATGAGAAAATTTGCCAAGTAGGCTTGGCAAGGAGGTGCTCTACCACTGAGCTACACCCGCAGTATGAGAGGTTCAATAATCGCGCGCCACTGCCCTGACGCAACCGCGTTTTCCACGCCCTCGGGCTTCTGCTCGAACCCGCCTCGGAATCGAGCTTGAGGACGCCCTCGTGCTGCTGCTCGTAATCGTGCTCGTGCTCGAAGCGGCATCGATTACGAGCACGAGCACGAGCACGAGCACGAGTTTGGGCTGATCAGCTAATGACCTCGCGAATAGCGCGCACTTGTTTCGCCATCTCGTCGAACTCTTCCAGCGTGAGCGCCTGCGCGCCATCGGAGAGCGCTTCCTCCGGTTTGGAATGCACTTCGATCATGAGCCCATCCGCGCCCGCGGCCACACCAGCGCGAGCCAGGGGCGCGACCATATAATTTCGCCCCGTGCCGTGGGACGCATCAACGATCACGGGCAAATGCGAGATGCGGCGCACCGCCGGCACCGCCGCCAGGTCGAGGGTGTTACGCGAATGCTGGGCAAAGGTGCGCACGCCGCGCTCGCAAAGCACCACGTTGGCGTTGCCTTCGGCCATGATGTATTCAGCCGCCAGCAACCATTCCTCCAGCGTCGCCGCCATGCCGCGCTTGAGCAGCACCGGCAGATGCGACCGTCCCACTCGCCGCAGCAGCGAGAAGTTTTGCATGTTGCGCGAGCCGACCTGGATCATATCGGCGTATTTTTCCACCAGCGCGACGTTCTCTTCATCGAGCGCTTCGGTCACAATGTTCAGTCCGAACTTCTCCCGCACTTCAGCCAGGATCCGCAGAGCTTCTTCCCCGAATCCATGGAACGAATAGGGCGAGCTGCGCGGCTTGAATGCGCCACCGCGGAAAAATTGCGCGCCGCTCTTCTTCACTGCTTCGGCCACGGTGAACGCCTGGGTGCGATCTTCGATCGAGCATGGGCCCGCGATCAGCGCGAGGGAATGCCCACCGATCTGCGCGCCATCCACTGAGACAATCGTCCGCTCCGGCCGCGCTTCCAGAGATGTAAGCTTGTAAGGTTTACTCACTCGAATCGCCTCCGAGACACCGGGCAAACTCTCGAAGCGGCTTCGGTCCACCGCTCCGGTATTGCCAGTCACGCCGATCGCAGTCCGGGTCGCTCCCGCCATGATGTGCGGTTGCAAACCAAGCGATTCAATCACGCCGACGACGCCGGACACCTCTGCCTCGGTCGCGCTGCTGGTCATCACAATGAGCATGCCGATTTATTCTTGCCCCGCTATGACCGCGCTCGCAAGCCAATCACGACCGGCCTCGATATCGGCCCGCGTTAATTCATGACCGCTTTCCTGCGTGACAACACCCACATCGGCGCCGCGATCGCGCAATAATTCCGCGAGCGTTTTCACCTGGTCTGCGGTGGCAATCGGGTCGAATTTACCGGCGCAAAGCAGCACACGCTCGCCGCCAAGGTTTGCCTCTGGCGAATTTGAAAGCGGCACCATGGGACGAAACAGAAGCGCTCCGGCGAATTTCGCCAAACCGAGCAGCATCATGGCGGAGGCAATGTTGGCGCCATTGGAATAGCCCACCGCGGTGACGCTGTGCATCTCGCGCCCGTGTTCTTGCGCCGCCGCCTCGATAAATCTCGCGAGTTCTTCCGCGCGCGCGATCACGTCCTCTTCGTCAAAGACGCCTTCAGCCAGCCGGCGAAAGAAGCGCGGTGCGCCATTTTCCAGCACTCGGCCGCGCGGGCTGAGCAGCGCCGCAGTTTCATCGAGGCCGCGACCGAGCGGGAGGAGATCGCTCTCGTCCCCGCCGGTTCCGTGGAGCAGGAGAAGAGTGCGCCCGGCGCTGCCAGCCACATACTCATATTGGAATCCGGACAAGTTCATTCAGGCAGCGCGCTCCAGGGCCGGCAACACGCGTTCGATCTGCGCCCGCATCGATTCAAACATTGGCGGCAACTTCAGAGATTGTCCCAGGGCATCGGCCGGTTCGTCGATGGTGAAGCCAGGTCCGTCGGTGGCGATCTCAAACAAAATACCGTTCGGCTCGCGGAAATAAATCGAGCGAAAATACCGGCGGTCCATCACCGGGCTGACAGCGAAGCCCGCTTTCACCAACTCCTCGCGCCAGCGTTGCTCTGCTTCGTCCGCGGCGCGGAAGGCGATGTGATGCACATTACCTGCGGCGATGCGCCCCGGTGCCGCATCCGAAAACAGGATGTCCAGGCGCGAGGCCGCGCAATTTTCGCCCGCCTCAAAACGGCGATACTTCCCGTCTTCGCCGGCAAAACCGAAACCGAGCAGCTTAGTCAGCACTTCCTCGGTAAGGTCGGTCCGCGTGACATGAAATGCCGGCGCAGCGAATCCCCGGATCTGATGCTCCGCCGGAATGGGACTTTCGCGCCAACGCTCAGCCCTCATCGGGTCAGCCGCCGCAATGAACTCGATGGTCAACCCATCCGGATCAAAAAAGCGCAGCACTCTTTCGCCAAAGCGCGGCGGCATCTCTTCGATTTGCTGCCGGGAGAGGCGCTCTTTCCAAAATCCGGTCGAATCCACAGAAATGGCAAAGCTGACTCCCATGACCTGCGATGAACCGGGCGAGCCGCGGCCAGCGCCGGGCCATGAAAAGAAGGTCAGGATAGATCCTGGGCTGCCGGCCTCGTCACCGAAATAAAAATGGTAACTGCCTGGATCATCGAAGTTGACGGTGCGCTTCACCAGCCGCAGGCCCAGCACCTCACGGTAGAAAGCGAGATTGCGCAGCGGATCGCTGGCGATGGCGGTGATGTGGTGGATTCCAGCGGTGCGCATTGCGGGGGGCAAAAGGCCAAACCGTAGCAACCTGCCAAAGTTTCGCGATCAATTTCTGCGCTCATCGTGCTTGCCAGGGGCAATTTGCGGCCACTAAATTCGAGCATGAAACCGCTTGTTGCTGTCTTGTTCATCATCACGGCGTGTCTCGGCAGCGCCGTCGCGCAGGAGGGGGGAAAAGCAAAAGGTCCCAATTGGAAAATTACCGGGCAACTCGAGGAAGCCTGTTCCTGCAACGCCGCTTGCCCATGCTGGTTTGATTCTAAACCGACCAAGCCGACGTGCAGCGGGAATCAGGTGCTGTTCATCGAAAAGGGAAAGTATGGCCAGGTGAAGCTTGATGGGCTCGCCATCGCCAATTACGCGCAAAGCCCGGAGAACCACAGCATGATGGAATCATTCGGGAATTGGAACTTCTCGACCAATTACATCGACGAGCGCGCCAATCCCGAGCAGCGGAAGGCGCTCGAAGCGATCGCCGCCATCGTTCTGCCATCGAAGAACGCCTCCTCGAACTTCAAAACCGAATACGTGCCGATCACCCGCAAGATCGAGGGCAAGGAGCACATCATCACTATCGGCAATGTGGGGACCTTTAGCGGCCATCTCGTCGAAGGCGGGCTTGGCGGCAGCTCGAAGATCACCAATCCCCCCGGCGCAGATCCGATTCACCATCAATACACACAGGGTAAAACCTCCAAGATGGTTTACACTGACTCAAGCCAAAACTGGGATTGGAATGACTCCAATTACATGCAGGGAAAATTCACCGTCGATAGCGAGCAATACACGAAATATACGGCCGGCCTGGCGCAGAAGATGGCAAAGGAGAAGCCGGCGCAGCAGCCGTAGCTCGTTAGCTGAAGTTTAATGTTCATCTGGCGAAGGCGAGCTGGCCCGGGCTGGCTCGCCCGAAACGAGCAGTCCCTGCGTGAGCTCGCCGGGAGGCGCCTGGCCATAATTCAGAAGCCGAAGCGCAAGACGGCGACTTTGGAAATCGCCGGAAGAAACCGGCTCGATCTGGAAGAACTGCGGGCAAAGTTCGGCGGCAAAATCGAACGGCTGCCGCGTGATTGGCTGAAGCGTTTTACAAGCCCACCGATGAAGCCGCTGAGAATCGGCAAGCGGCTGGTGATTGTCAGGTCGAGGCGGAGCACGCTTCCGAGCCGGACCACCGGATTGGTCGTTCCGGCGGGAAGAGCATTCGGAACGGGCGAGCACGCGACCACAGCGATGTCGCTGCGATTGCTGGAGCAAATCTCACGAAAACTTCCGCGGAACTGGAGCATGCTCGATCTTGGCACAGGAACGGGCATTCTCGCGCTGGCGGCGAAGAAATTTGGCGCGGGCAAAGTGTTGGGCATCGATTCCGATCCGGCGGCGATTTCGGTCGCGAGGCAAAACGCGCGGCTGAATGGGATAGGCGGTATCGAGTTTCGCCACGCTGATGCGCGAAAAATCTGCGGCGCATGCAGCTTCACCGTGGTCACGGCAAATCTCTTCAGCGAATTGCTCATTGAGATTCTTCCGAAACTCAGGCGGAGCGATGTGCTGATTCTCTCCGGCATTTTGCGAGGGCAAGAGAAGCAGGTGGTGCGAAACAATCTGCCATTGGAGGCCAGACGGCGCCGCGGCAAATGGCTCGCGCTCCTTTGCCGGAAGCGCTCTGTAAAAACTCTCAGGCGCGCCATCGACACTTCAGGGTAGCGCACGCGTCTCGCGTGCTGGCGAAAGCGTCCCGCTTTCGCGGACTTCCTCCAAGAGTAGTTCACCGACGCGCAAAGACCGTTTCAGCGACAACGCCGAAACCAGCAGCGGAGACGTGCGCGATACCTCTGGCTCTGAAAAGATTTGACGAAACGAACGCCCGCAGCAATTTCATCGGCACTCGGGCGACTTCGATTTCACCTGCGCAAGGCGGTTTGATCAGAGCCGCCGGAGCGGCTTATGCCCGAACTTTCCTACGCCATCGTCACGCCCTATTCGATGCGCAAATCGCGCACTGGCGGAATTGTCTCGCGGCTGATTTCGCGCACCGGGCTTGATCTGGTGGCGGCCCGGATGTTCGGGCCGAGTGAAGAGCTGACCCGGCGCTACGCGGAGACCGTCGTGACCGAAAGCGAGCCGCGACATCGAGCTACTCAAGAGCTGCTGCGCAAATATGTGCTGCGCAATTTCACCGGCATCGTGGGGGAGCAGCGCCCGCGGGTGATGTTTCTTGTGCTGCATGGGGACAACGCGGTGGAGAAAACGCTGCACGCTGTGGGTCACATCGTGAATGAGCGCACGAGCGGCGAAACCATTCGCGACACTTTCGGCGACTACATCGCTGATGAGCGGGGCAACGTCACTTACTTTGAGCCGGCGGTGTTGACCGCGACGCGGCCGGAGCAGGCCGAGCGCGACCTCAAGTTGTGGGCGCAGTTTTCAGATAGCGACGGCGGAATTCTCGAAGATGTCATTCAGTTCCCGAGTGAAGCGAAAGTCGAAAAGACCCTGGTCTTGATCAAACCGGACAATTTCAAGTTCCCGAGCCGACGACCTGGCGGAGTGATTGATGTCTTTTCACGAACTGGCCTCTACATCATCGGGTTTAAAGTGCACCGGATGAGCGTGTCGCAGGCGGAGGAATTTTATGGGCCGGTGTTGCCGGTGCTCGAGGAAAAACTTGGCCAGGAGAAAGGACGCGCGGCTTGGGAGGACATCGTTGAGTTCATGTCAGGGGCGCGGCCGAGTCAAATCGCGTCCCAAAAGAAGAGCGAGCCGGGCTCGGAGAAATGCATCGCCATTGTTTATCAGGGGGAAGACGCGGTGCGAAAAATCCGCGAGGTGCTCGGCCCGACTGATCCAAGCAAGGCGCCGCCGGGTTCAATCAGAAAAGAATTTGGCCAGTCGATCATGGTGAATGCGGCGCATGCATCCGACTCGGCCGAGAACGCCATGCGCGAGATGGAAATCGTGCAGGTGGAAGAGAACAACTTTAAGCCGCTTATTGAACGATTTTATTCGGAGAACAACAAACTATGACTACTGCCATGGAACTCTCAGCTCGCGCTTCCCAACTTACTCCTTCACTCACTCTCAGCATCGATGCCAAGGCGAAAGCCATGAAAGCTGAAGGCATCGATGTGTGCGGCTTCGGGGCGGGCGAACCGGACTTCGACACGCCGGAGCACATCAAACAGGCCGCGATTGCCGCGCTGCAAAGCGGCTTCACCAAATACACGCCCAGCTCCGGCATTCCCGAGCTGCGACAGGCCATCGCCGAGAAACTCGCGGCCGACAATGGACTGAGTTACAAACCGACACAAATCATTGTCAGCAATGGCGCGAAGCACGCCTGTTACAACGCCATCGTGGCCACCTGCCAGCCGGGCGATGAAGTCATCATTCCCGCCCCTTACTGGGTGAGCTATCCCGACATGGTGCGGCTCGCCGGCGCTGATCCAGTCATCATCCCAACGAGCGAGCGCAACGGCTGGAAGATGCGCGCGGAAGATTTTGAGAACGCGATGACGCCGCGCACGAAAATGCTGATCCTGAACTCGCCCAACAACCCGAGCGGCTCAGTTTACACCCGCGAGGAATTGGAGGCGATTGTTGAGATCGCTGCGGCTGAAGACATTTACATTCTGGCCGATGAAATCTACGAGAAGCTTGTCTATGATGAGACCCAACACGTCAGCATCGGCTCGCTTTCTAAAGAGGCCTACAATGTCACCCTGACGGTAAACGGTTTCAGCAAATCCTACGCGATGACCGGTTGGCGACTCGGTTATCTCGCCGCGCCCGAGCCGGTGGCGAAAGCAGTCGATTCCATTCAAAGCCACAGCACGGCGAACCCCTGCTCATTCGCGCAACGCGGCGCGTTCGCCGCGCTCAAAGGCGACCAGCAGCCCATCGCCGACATGCGCGATGAGTTCGATATGCGACGCAATTACATGTTCGATCGCATCTCGAAAATCCCGAATGTCACAGCGGTAAAACCGCAAGGAGCCTTCTATGTGCTTGTGAACGTCAGCCAGCTCGGGCTGACCTCGCAAAACTTCGCCGATCGCCTGTTGAGCAAAGCGAATGTCGCCGTCGTGCCAGGCGCTGCCTTCGGCGATGATCGCACGGTGCGGCTGAGCTACGCCACGAGCATCGATGTGATCAAGAAGGGGCTGGACCGATTCCAAGACTTTTGCCGAACTCTATAGTCGCGGACGAATACAGGTCATTCCGAGCGGCAGTCGAGGAATCTCGCTGCACAACCTCTAAGCTAAGCTCCGCGGGATTCTTCGACTTTGCTCTCCTTCGCTTAGGATGAGCGGAGTTGTGAAAGGCTCCCTCGCGCTCATCCTCCACGCGCACCTGCCGTTCGTGCGGCACCCCGAGCGTGAGTTCCCGCCGGAGGAACGGTGGCTTTTCGAAGCGATCACGGAAAGTTATGTGCCGCTGCTGCAAATGGTGCAGCGATTGCGCAGCGACACGGTTCCATTCAAGCTCGCAGTCTCCGTCTCACCCACGCTCATCTCAATGTTGAGCGATGATCTTTTGCTTCGCCGCTACGTTCGCCATCTCGATTCTCTCATCTTACTGGCCGCGCGCGAATGCGAGCGTCATCGCGATGAAGTTGACCTGCTGCCGCTTTCTCAGTGGTACCGAGACTTCTTCAGCGAAACGCGCCGCGTATTCATCGAAGAGTGGGACTGTAATCCCGTTGCAGTCATTCGGCGCCTGCGCGACGCGGGTGCACTTGAGCTCATCGCCTCGGCTGCGACACACGCCATCTTACCCATCCTTCAACAGATGTCCCCCGCCGCAGATGCGCAGATCGCCCTCGGCCGCGACTTCTTTCGCGCAATCTTTGGCGATGATCCCACCGGCTTCTGGCTGCCCGAGTGCGCTTATGCACCGGGAATCGACGAGCTTCTGCAGAAGCAAAATATTCGCTGGTTTGTTGTTGATGCCCATGCCATGGAGTTCGCCCGGCCACCGGCGCGAGCCGGGACGTTCTCGCCGTGCTTTACTCCCGCAGGTCCAGCGGCATTTGCGCGAAATATGCAGGCGAGCCGCCAAATCTGGGATGCGAAATCAGGTTATCCCGGCGACGCAGCCTATCGCGATTTTTACCGCGACATCGGTTTCGATTTACCCGCGAGCGAACTGGCGCCTTCCGATGACGGGCACGCGCAATTCACCGGGATTAAATACCACCGGGTCACGGGTGATGCGGCCAAGCAGCTATATGTGCCGTCAATCGCGGAGGAAACTGCGCACCGGCACGCCCATCACTTCGTAGAGCAATGTATTGCCAGGTTGAATAACGCGGACGCGGATCAGCCGGTTGTGGTCGCGCCTTTTGACGCCGAGCTATTCGGCCACTGGTGGTTCGAAGGCCCCCGCTTCCTCGAATGTGCCATTCGCATCGCCGCGGACAAACATTTGCCGCTGATTACGCCGAGCGATTTTCTGCGCAACAATCCGCCGCTGCAGATCGCGCAACCGATGAGCTCCAGCTGGGGCGAGGGCGGTTTCCTTGACGTCTGGCTCGATGAAAAAAGCGCGTGGATTTTCCCGCAGCTATTGGCTGCAAGCCAACGAATGATCGCGCTCGCGAATACGCACGGGGCCGGAGCATCGGCCGGGCAGGACCGTGTCCTGCGCCAGCTCGCGCGCGAACTGTTGCTAGCGCAGGCGAGCGACTGGCCGTTCCACATCCGCAACGGCACCGCCGTCGAATATGCCACTCAACGTCTGCGCGATCATCTCGCCCGCTTCCACCGGCTCGCCCATGCGCTGGAAAACGCAAAAAGCGAAATGAGTTTCCTGATCGAATGTGAAGAGCGCGATAACATTTTCCCTCAGGTCAACTGGCGCGATTTTTCCAACCGTCATTGCGAGCCTCGTTCCTGTCCTGCCTAGCATCGTTCCTTTCATTCCGCGCCTCTTTCTTGTCATTCCGCGCGAAGTCGAGGAACCTCTAACTGCATCAACAGAAGAATCAGAGATGTCTCGACTCCGCTCAACATGACAAGAAGCATCTCGCTCGCGCTTTCGATTTCAATCACCGCCGCCGCTTTGGCGCAGCAGCCGTCGATTTCACCAACTGCCTCGCCCACGCCCGCCCGCTCGGTCCGAATCAGCTTCGTCCCGCCGCCACTTGAAGGCACAATCAGCCTCGGCATTTACGACGAGAACGATCAGCTCGTGCGCGTGCTGCATCAGGAAGCTGATCTGGATGAATTCACCGCTGGGGCAGATGCGCTAATTACACGATGGGACGGCAAAGATGATTTCGGCTATGACCTTTATCCCGGCACCTATCACGCGCGCGGCTTTCTCGTGGCCCCGATGAAGATCGAAGAAATCCCCGGTGCCACCATTGAGGCGCCTCTTGCTCCGCAAGCGATAAAGATCAAACTGATCGCGAACCCGCTGGAGAAAAATGAGCGGCCAACCATTCAGCTCATAGCGGGAATCGATGACGAAGACGTGTTGCTGAAAACGATCGATGGCCTTCCACTCCTCACCGTCGCGCAAGCGCCCGATCTCAAACAAGTCTGGCTAACGACCGAGCGCGACAAGAAAGTCGTTACCGTGTCCGTGGCCGTGGAAGCGGGGACACGAAGTTTTTCCATTACAGGCATCAGCAAAATGATGGCCTTCGACTGCGGCGAGTTCGAATTGAAGTAGCTCAGGCGCCACTAAAGAAGTGGCATTGTTAGGCTTCGCCCAGCAATGCGGAGGCCAGATTCAGCGCTTCATCGCTGCGTCCGCCCAACATCCGCGCGATTTCTTCCCGCCGCCCTTTGCCGCTCACTTCGCGCAGCTGCGAAAATGTGCGCCCGCCTTTTACTTCCTTTGTCACCACGAAATGCGATGTCGCCGCCGCCGCCACCTGCGGCAGGTGCGTAATGCAAAGCACCTGATGCTGGCTGGCCAGTTCGCGCATGCGCGCGCCCACAGCATGCGCAATTTCGCCGCCGACATTGGCATCAATCTCATCGAAGACCAGCAATGGCACCGCGTCCTCCGCCGCCAGCGCCGATTTAATCGCCAGCATCAATCGTGAGATTTCACCACTCGAAGCGATTGCCCGCAACGGCTTCAGGGGCTCGCCGGGATTGGGTGAAAACAACAGCTCGACTGCATCGAATCCGCTTGCACGCGCAGGCTCAGCTTCACTCAGCTTGACTTCGAACTGCGATTGCTTGAACCCCAGATCACGCAAATTCTTGCGCACCGTTCCGGAGAGTTTTGGCGCCGCATCCCCGCGCAGCTTGCGCAGCGCCTGCCCGGTTTTGGTCAGCGCCGCGCGTTCTTTCGCGATCTCAGCCACGAGCCGCTGCAACTCTTCATCACGACCTTCGATCTGGCGCATCCGCTCGGCGGCGCGCTGGCCGAATGCGATTACCTCCGCGATGCCGCGGCCATATTTGCGCTTAAGCGACTCGAGATGCGATACGCGCTGCTCCAATGCCGCGAGCTGCTGCGGGTCCAGGTCAAGGTTCTCGGAGTAACGAGCAAGGTCGCGCGCGATCTCGGATAGCTCGACCATGGCGCTCTCGTGCGCATCTGCCGCTGCTGTCATCGAGGGATCGAGCTTCTCCAGCTCGCGCAGCAATTTCTGCGTTTCACTCAGCTGAGAGAGAATGGCGTCGTCGGCTTCTGACAATCTGTTCGCCACCGTGGAAGCGATTTCGATCAGCCGCTTGCTATTGCTCGCCAGTTTATAGCGTGCCTCGATTTGCTCTTCCTCTTCCAGCGACAAATTCGCCGATGCGATCTCATTAGTTTGGTGGCGCAATAAATCCAGCTCCTGCTCGCGAGCAGTTTCGGCTGTGTCCAATGCCATGTGCTCCGCTTCGAGCCTGCGGAGTTTCCGAAATGTTTCGGCAAATTTCTCCCGCGCCTCGCCCGCGCCAGCGAAGCCATCGAGCAAGTCGAGCTGTCGCTCAACCGAGAGCAGCGATTGATGATCGTGTGGACCATGCAGATCCACCAGCTCATCGCCCAGCGCTTTCAGGTTTGCCAGGGTCGTGGGGGAACCGTTGACAAACTGCCGGTTCGTTCCGGGACTTGTGAGACTTCGCTTCACTATCAAAGCGTCATCACATCGCTCGATGCCCGCTTGGTCCAGAGCCCGGTTAAACCGGGCGAGATCGTCCCCGCCAAAAATCGCTTCCACGGTGCAGGTCTCGGCCCCGGTACGGATGAGCGTTTTATCAGCGCGCTCTCCCAGCAATAATTGGAGCGCGCCGATGATAATCGATTTCCCCGCGCCGGTCTCGCCAGTGATGGCAGTGAAACCGGGGGCAAGTTCCCATTCGAGGTCCTCCACGAGCGCGAGATTCTTGATGCGCAAAAGCTGGAGTAACATGGGAGGAGTTGAGAGTTGAAGGTTGAGAGTTGAGAGATGTGGGGTCGCCGCTCTTTTTGAACTCTCACCAGCCAACTCTCAACTCTCAACTTCAGCTCACCTTTCTTGGCACCGGCACTTCACAAGGCGTGCCAATGATCGGCTGCGACTGCGAGGTCTGCCATTCACCCGATCCGCGAGACCAGCGCCTGCGCTCCTCCATTTACATCGAGACGCCGGAATGCGCCTTCGTCGTCGATACCGGAACTGATTTTCGCACGCAAGCCTTGCGAGAAAACATCCGGCGCCTGGACGCCGTCGTCTTCACTCACTCACACACAGATCACATCATGGGCTTCGACGATTTGCGCCGGTTCTCCTGGCAGCGCGGTTCAATGCCGGTCTACGCCTCGGCTGAAACCATGGCCGATCTCGAGCGAGTGTTTCGGTTTGCCTTTGAGGCAGTCAACCCCTGGCCTGGTTATTTAAAGCCTGAGCCGCATATCGTGTGCGGACCTTTTGCCTTGGGAAAAACCGTGCTCACGCCCTTGCCCGTGCCGCATGGCCATTCCGAAGTGAACGGCTATCTCTTCAGTCGGGCCGATTGCAAGCTCGTCGCTTACTTGAGTGATTGCAGCGCGGTGCCGGAAGAGATTATCCGAAAAATATCCGGAGTGGAATGTTTGATCATCGACGCCTTGCGCGAAAAACCGCACCCGACGCATTTGAGCGTGGCGCAATCGGTGGCCATCGCCGGCCGCGTGCAGCCGCTTGAAACTTACTTCACCCACATCGCGCACGAGCTGGCGCAAGCGTACGAAGCGCGCCTGCCGCCGCACATGCACATCGCTTTCGATGGACTGAAGCTGCGCTTCTGATAATGCGACTTCTCCTCGTGCTCGTGCTCGTGCTCGTAATCGATGTCCGCGCGGAAGAACCGCTGCCGCCGCAGACGATCGTCGTCTTCAACAAGACGCTGCCGGAGTCAGCTGCGCTGGCAAAGTTCTATGCCGGGAAACGCGGAATAGCGCTCGATCATCTCGTCGGGTTGGATTGTTCCGAAGAGGAGGAAATTTCCCGCGCGGAGTACGATACCACCATTGCCGCGCCGCTGTGTCAGGCTTTCGAGGAACATGAGTGGTGGAAAGTTCGCCAGACGGCTGAAGGCGATAAGCGAGTGGAAGCGCTCACGATTCACTTCGTGGCGCTGATCAAAGGTGTTCCGCTGAAGATTCGGGCGACTGCCGCTTACCCCGAGGATGAGCCTGGTCCGGGTCCAGTGGAAAGTCGAAATGAAGCATCAGTGGACTCGGAGCTGAGCGCCTTGCCGCTATTCAGCGGGCAAATTTCCGGTGCCTTGACCAACCGTTTTTTTCAAACCTACAAGCCAATCCGCGACTTCGCCGACATGCCAATCCTGCTCGTGACGCGGCTGGATGCGCCGGACGCCACCAGGGTGCGGAAGATGATTACTGATGCAATCGAAACGGAAAAGAGCGGGCTGTGGGGACGCGCGTTTGTGGACGCGGCGCACCTTTCGAACGCCGGCTTCGAAGTGGGCGACACGTGGATGTCTGCAATCCTGGAGCAGTTTCACAAGAACGGGATTCCGGTGATTTACGAGGATACGCCGGCGCTCTTTCCTGAGGGTTACCCGGTGAGCGACTGCGCCCTTTACTACGGCTGGTATGCGGGGAATATCACAGGGGCATTTGTTCAACCGGAGTTTAAGTTCGTGCCCGGCGCGGTCGCTGCCCACATCCATTCCTTCAGCGCGGCGACTTTGCGCGATCCGAATTCAGGCTGGACTGCTCCCCTGCTCGCCCGCGGCGCGGCGGCGAGTGTGGGCAACGTTTACGAGCCGTACCTGGAATTGACGGCCCATCTCGACATTCTCAACGACAGGCTTCTGCACGGCTTCACCTTCGCGGAGAGCGTTTACATGTCCTCGCGCGTTTTGTCGTGGATGGGCGTGGCCGTTGGCGATCCGCTCTATCGGCCTTACGTGAATTGGACAAAACTCGACGCTCGCAACGTTTCCTCGAAACACACCGCCGTCTGGCGCGCTTATCATGAGTTTGCCATGAAGAACTACGCTGCGCCGGACTTCCGCTCGCAGGCGCGAACTTTCGCCGCGCGTTCTCACAACGCGCCGATGATGGAAGACCTGGCTTTGACGGAGCTGCGGGAGAGAAATGTGGCGTTAGCGATCAGTGCGTTGGAACAAGCCCGGGCCGATTATAGCAAGCGCGAGGACATCGTGCGCTGCGTGCTCGAGGAGTGCGACGCGCTCGCGCAATTGGGAAAGCCGAAACGGGCCGCTGAGCTGGCGCGCATGGTTTTGCGAGTCGTGCCGGACTCGCCTGCTGCGGCTCTCTTGCGAAAAGTGGAAGCGAACGCTGCGCCGAAACCGAAGCCGGCCGCGACGCCATAATTTTACGCATTACCCATTTCGGATCGCGCGGGCGCGTCAGGCGTGCTGGTTGCGGCGTCCGGCCGCAACGATCTTTTCTGAACCGACACGTCACGGAGTCGGAGATCGCGAGACGCGATCTCCAGCACGCGGGACGCGTGCGCTACCCGAAATTCCGCCGCCCAACTGCCGCTGTAATCCGGCTGCTTGTTTTCTCTTCATCCACTCGCCACCATGACCCTGGTGCAAATCGACACGCCTCCTCAACGCGCCGACGAGCAGCTTGTCCGCGGCATCGGCATTCCCGGGCTGACCGCGAACATTGTTAGCTCGACCATCGGAGCTGGCATTTTCGTTATCCCGGCAACAGTGGCCCAGGGACTCGGTCCGGCCGCGCCGCTCGCCTTTGTTTGCTGCGCCATTGCCATGGTGCTCTTCGTGACGTGCTTTGCCATCGCG
>JBKPQR010000080.1:0-9614 GCA_046734175.1 Verrucomicrobiota bacterium
GCCGTTGCCCGCAGCGGTAAGCCCATGACAGACGGAGCAGTTGATGTCGAAACGCTGCTGACCGCGCTGCATTAGCTGTGCTGTCACGGGAACAGGTATGCCTGTTCCCCAGTTGGTTTCCATTTTGCCGGTATTGTAGTAGTCGGTCCCGACGCTGAAGCCGAGGTGTGCGTGCGATGACTCCTCGCCCGGGCGCGCGCCGGTCGGCGAAATCTCCGGCGGCGCGTTCTGTTGCGGCTGCGGCATCTCGTAACCGATCGGCACGGTGCCCGCGATTGGTAGTCGCGGGCCGCGACCATCGGCGAAAAATCCGAACGGCGCCTGGGCGCGTACTTTGGGCTGGCGCACCATGTCGGGCATAAGCTCCCACGGCGGCCGCGGACTTTTTTCCCCACGGAAACCGGCCATGGCGATGATGGCGAGAGCGGCAAGGACGAAGATAAGAAGAAAGCCGCGCAGCATGTTATTCCTCGTGAATAATGGTGATGTGCTCACCGCCTGTTTCTTCGAGCAGGCTTTGAGTTTCCTCTTCGCTGAAACGTGGATCGCGCGCTTCGATGGCAAGGAAAAAGCCGTCGTTAGTGACGCGGGCGAAACGGTTCCAGTTGAACATGGGATGATTCCAGCGCGGAAGGCCGTTCATGATTTGCCAGGCAAAAAACGCGGCGAAAGACGAGAAGAGGATGGTGAGCTCGAAGATGATCGGGAAAAAAGCGGGAACCACACGCCAGGTGAACGGCTTTCCATGCACGATAAGTGGATAAAGAATCCATGACGGGCCCCATTCCAGGATAAGAGCGGTGAGCACGCCAGTGATGCCGCCGGCTAGCACGACGGCACTGAGCCACGATTTGCCCAAGCCCATCGCCTCGTCCATCCCGTGGATGGGAAAGGGCGAGAAAACATCCCATCGTTTGAAGCCGGCATCGCGCACGCGCTTGGCCGCTTCGTAAAGAGCAGCCGCGCTCCGGTACTCGGCTGCGATGGCGTAAACGTTATGGCCGTACGGCGTCTTCATGTGCGCTCCTTGCCACCTGCCGCCGCCGGATGATGCGCGGACGCGCCGTTGTGCCCGTAGTGCGGGTCAGCTTCCGGCAAAACGATTTTCACTTCGCTCATCGCGATGAGGGGCAGGAAACGGATGAACAAAAGGAAGAGGGAGAGGAAAATCCCGAAGGTGCCGGCGAAGGTCCAGATGTCCACCCAGGTGGGGATGAACAAGCCCCAAGAGCTCGGGAGGAAATCGCGGTGCAATCCACCAACGATGATGATGAAGCGCTCGAACCACATGCCGGCGTTGACGCACATGCAGACGAAGTAAACGACGTAAACGTTGCGGCGGCACCAGCGATTCCAGAACAACTGCGGGGAAAGACAGTTGCAGAAGAGCATTCCCACCCACCAGTACCACCAGTAGGGACCGAGCACGCGGTTCCAGAAGGCGAAGCGCTCGTATTGATTCCCGCTATACCAGGCGATGAAAAACTCCATCGCGTAGGCGTAGGTGACCATCGAACCGGTGAGCAGGATGATCTTGGCCATCTTGTCGATGTGCTGCGGCGTAATGATGTCGTGCAGCTTGAAAAGCGCCCGCGCCGGCAGCATCAACGTCAGCACCATGGCGAAGCCGCCGAAGATGGCCCCGGCGACGAAGTAGGGCGGAAAGATAGTGGTGTGCCACGTCGGCAGAATGGAGGTGGCGAAATCGAAGGAGACAACGCTATGGACCGAGAGCACGAGCGGCGTGGAAAGCCCAGCTAACAAGAGATAGGCCATTTCGTAATGCCGCCAGTGGCGATTCGAGCCGCGCCAGCCGAGCGCGAAAACTCCATAAAGGAATTTTTTCACCTTCGACGTGGCGCGATCGCGCAAGGTGCCGAGGTCAGGAACAAGTCCGGTGTACCAAAACAGCACCGAAACGGTGAAGTAAGTCGAGACTGCGAACACGTCCCAAAGAAGCGGGCTGCGGAAGTTCGGCCAGATGCCGTAATTGTTGGGCAGCGGCGCCAGATACCACGCCATCCAGACACGGCCCACGTGGATCCCGGGGAAAATGGCGGCGCAAATTACGGCGAAGAGCGTCATCGCTTCCGCGGAGCGATTGATCGAGGTACGCCACTTCTGCCGCAGCAGGTAAAGAATGGCGCTGATGAGGGTGCCAGCGTGACCGATACCGATCCAGAAAACGAAGTTGGTAATGTCCCAGGCCCAGCCGACGGGACTATTTAATCCCCAGGTGCCAACACCGGTGGAAATCTGATAGCTAATGCAAAACAGGCCGATGCCGGCCAGCGTGACTGTGCAGGCGAACGCGATCCACCACCACTTGGGCGCGCGGCCTTCCACCGCGCCAGAGATTCGCTCCGTGACCCAGGCAAAGCTCCGCCGGTTGAGCACCAGCGGCACGCGCGCCAATGGCCGCTCCACCGAAGTGGAAGCTTCCTCTGCGATCACGTCGGGTGCTGTAGTTGCGCCGTCCATGGTCAGATTGCCGAGTGCCGATTGCCGATTGCCGATTGGCAGAACCAACGTGCCTCTTCCATCCGGCACCGGGGCTTCCGCACTCGGCACTTCATCGTCTCTCCCCCTCCGCGGGCGAGGGCGGCGGTTCTCCGCCAGGGCTCTCCTGCCGGTTTAATGTTCCGCGATTGTGTTGCTCAAAATCGTGCCTGGCCGGTTTCTCCGCCCCTTCGTTTGGGCTGGCGACGCCGATCTTTCGCGCGTCCGGCATCTTTGGATTCGGATTCCGGATCCGCGCCAGATAACTCACGCGCGTGTTCACATTCAAATATTCCAGCAGCCGGTAATTGCGGTCCTCCGTTTTGATTTTCGAAACCCGGCTCTCCGGATCCTTGATATCGCCGAAGACGATGGCGTCGTTGGGGCAGGCTTGGGCGCAGGCGGTGGTAAAGGAATCGCGCGGAATGCGCGTGTCGGGCGAGGCGCCGGCGCGCGCGTGCGCCGCGATCTTCGCCTCCTCGATGCGCTGCACGCAAAACGTGCACTTCTCCATCACGCCTCGCATCCGGACGGTGACGTTTGGATTTTTCGAAAGCTTGATCGTGTCCGGCGCACCCTTCTGCGTCACCGGAGCGAAGTATTCCTTGTAGATCGAGAACGCACCCGCGACATGCTTTTTGCCCACAGGTCGCTGGTTGTAGTCGAAAAAGTTAAACCGGCGCACCTTGAACGGGCAGTTATTCGCGCAGTAGCGCGTGCCGACGCAGCGATTGTAAGCCATGACGTTGAGGCCATCCTCGCTGTGGATGGTCGCGTTGACCGGGCAAACGGTTTCGCACGGCGCATTTTCGCAGTGCTGGCAAAGCATCGGCTCGTGCACGATCTCCGGATCTTCCGGCATCTGGCCTTTGTCCTGATCAAATCCATGCTCGCTCGCGAAATAGCGGTCAATCCGCAGCCAGTGCATCGAGCGCCCATGCCCGACCTGGAGCTTGCCCACCACAGGCACGTTGTTTTCGGCCTGGCAGGCGACGACGCATGCGCTGCATCCGGTGCATGTGTTGAGGTCAATCGTCATCCCCCACTGCTGCGGCGCATCGAGCGGCGGATGCGCGTAAAGGGACGGCAATTTTGCCGGCAGCTCTTCGTCGCCCGCGATTTTCTTCACGAACTCATTATCCTGCCGGTAGCGATCGAGCGTCGCCTCACGCACAAGGCCGCGGCCTTCGATGGAGAAATGATCTTGCGTAATTGAGAAGGGATATTTCTTCCCCACCCTGGACACCTTAACGCTCTCGATCACCTTTCCGTCAGCCACGATAAAGTGGGTGCTGTTCGGGGTGCGCAGCAGATAAGCGTTGAAGCCGGAATGTTCGCCGGCGCCGGTCAGGCTTTCACGGCCATAGCCAAGCGGGATAGTGATCGAATTGTCTGCGTGGCCCGGTGAGATCAACGCCGCGATGACCAGCTCGCGCTGAATCGGCTGACCGTCTGGCTTTTTCGCCACCTCGGTCACGGTGATATTGATGAGATCGCCCGTCGCGACTCCAAGCCCACGGGCATAGCGCGGGCTGATGAGCGCCGCATTATCCCATGTTAGTTTCGTAATCGGGTCTGGCATTTCCTGGAGCCACGCGTTGTTAATGTAGCGGCCATCATCGATGGAGTAATCACGCACCAGCACGATCTCGGGCGACTCGGGCTTCGGCGCAGGCGGCGGTGACCAGAGGTTCTGCGCGACGCTGCCGGCGTTGCTCGGGTTGAAGCTCGCGCCGGCGCGCTCGCGCGGCTGCACATGCGCGGCGAAACCATCGCGAAGGAAATGGGACCAGGCCGTGGCCGCATCGCCGGGCGCGTTGGTTGCACGAAATGTTTCCTGCACCAGATCGGGGCCTTCCACTTTGGGGCGGGCAAGAATCGCTTGCAGCAGATCGAGCTCGGACAAGCCGCCAAAAAGCGGCAGAATCATCGGCTGTATGGCGAGGTAATGTCCGTCGTTGGTCAGCGCGTCGCCCCACGACTCGAGGAAATGTGAGGCGCCGATGTTCCAGCGGCTCAGCTGGGACGTTTCATCTTCATAATAGCCGAGCCGCACCACATCGGGCACGCGCTTCTGGAGCTCAATCCAATCCACCGGCTGCTTCGTTTGCGGATCGATGGCGAGAGCGCGCGGCGCGTTGTAGACAGGGTTGCCGCCCAGGATGAAAAGCTGCTTGACCGACCCGCCGGCAATGTCGTTCGCCAGTTGCAGAATGCTGTTGTTGCGGGGATTTCGCGAAAATTCGCGCACCAGCAGTGTGCTGCCGACATTCTTGAGCGCCGCATTCATCGCGTGCGCGAGCAACTGCACTATGACGGGCTGGGCCGGGCCTGCCAGGACAAGGCTCGCACCCGCTTTCGATGCCAGATCAGCCGCAGCTTCGTTTAACCATTGCTCATCAAACTGCGCCGCGCCTGGCGGCACCTGCAATGTGGCAAGGACCGAGCCAAGGCCCGCATCCTGGGTCGCCGCGCCGAGCTTGCTTGCCAGCGCGTGCGCGAAGAGAGCGATTTGGCTTGCGGGCAAACGCAACCTGTGATCGGCCATGGCTCCTGTCAGGGTGTAGCGGTTCTCCACCACATAGAGCCGGTTCGGCAAATCTTTCGCCGACCTAATCCGACGCCGGGAGCTGAATGCGCGTGAAGCCGCGATGTTGCCTTCGCCGCAATCAAGAAAATCGCTGTCGAGCGCGAGGATGACATCGGCGCGCTCGAGTTGCGGGACCAGTCGCGCGTTATCGCCGAAGCTCACCTGCGTGCCGTAGTTTTGCGCGTCGCTCAGCAGCGGATCGTAAATACACCAGCGCATCGCGGGAAACATTTTTTCCAGCTCGCCCCGGAGCCGCTCGCGCGTGGGCGAGTGAGTTTCTTCGACGAGGAAGGCGAGACCGGCGCCCCCGTCGGCTGACATTTTAGGGCGGAGATCGGCGAGATATTTTTCGAAGGCGGCGAAGTCGGTCGTCTTGCCGTTTTCAGCGATGCGCTTGGCCCGCATCGGATTGTAGAGCTCGTTGATGGCGGCTTGAACAAAGACATCGCTGCCGCCGTTGCTCGAGGGGTGGAGCGGATTGCCGTCACATTTGATCGGCCGGCCATCTACCGTGGTAACGAGGAGCGGGATGGCGCCGTTGCGTCGCGGCATGGCGCTGGCGTAGTATAGGAATTTGCCGGGAATCGTCCACTCGACTGTTTTTGTGAAGGGCACCAGATGCAGTTCCGGGCGGCGGCAGCTGGTGACGCCGAAGCCGGCCAGCGCCGCAGAGGCGCCCATCAGTTTGAGAAAACTGCGGCGCGACCATTCGTCGCCTTTCAGCTGCGCCGCGCTCGAGGGGAACTCGCGCTCGAGCCATTCGCGGAACTCAGGCGTATCACTGAGCTCATCTGTGCTGCGCCAGTAGCGGCGGCCGGATGTCGGCGCGGCCGGATGTTGGAACACCCGCTTCATAGGGACAGAGCCTCCGGAGCCGCACAGCCGCGGACGACGATGCTCCTTACCGATGACATACCTGGCAGTTCTGGCTGGGTTGAATGTTCCACCGCTCCTTCAAAGTCTGTCCAATCTCCTGCTGGGTGAGATGCTTTTTCTTCGTCCAATCTTCCGTCACGCCTTTCGGTTGCCCGTACTTGGCCACGAACGCCGCCGGCTGCACATCATCCGGTTTCCAATCCAAGTTGGTGATCTGGTCCTCCGGGCGCAGGAAATTCTCCGGATGGCGATGGCACTCCAGGCACCAGGCCATGCTCATCGGCTTGGCATCGTACATCACCGGCATGTGATTGACTTGGCCGTGGCAAACGGCGCAACTGATCCCGCGGTTCACATGCGCGGCGTGATTGTAAAAAACGTAATCCGGCAGGCGATGAATCCAGACCCATTCCACCGGCTGCCCGGTTTTCCAGCTCGCCCGCACCGGTTCGAGTTTGGGGTTGTCCTTTTGCACCTGCTGGTGGCAGGCCATGCAGGTTTGCGTGTTTGGCACATTGGAATGCGCCGCCGTCTCGACAAAGCTGTGGCAATAGCGGCAGTCCATCCCGAGCTGCGTCACATGGAGGTCATGCGGGAAAGGCACCGGCTGGATCGGCTCGTAACCCACCTTGGTGTATTTGGGCGTGACGTAATACCAGGTGCCCGCCGTTAATCCACAGACAATGAGGAAGCCGCAGATGGCCAGCTTGAGCGGCAGCCAATTTGTCCAGCGCGGAAAAAAGTTCGCCATAACTCAACTCAGCGGACGCATCTCGCCCTGGTCACCGAGCGCCAATTGTTATACGCGATGGAATTGGCGAAAGGACGTGACCGGTTCAGACGAACAAAGTGGTTAAGGTTGGTGGTTGAGTCTGCGCGGTGATTCTATAAACCGCCATGGGCTTGGCAAAAAAATTTTTCGCGGTTGCGCATGATCACGTTTCGCTGTTTGTCATGTCGAGCGAGGTCGAGAAATCTCGGTTCATTGGCCTTTGAGAAATATCAGAGATTCGCTGGCTTCGCCGCACTTCGCTCGGTGTAAGACAAAAAATGTTCGCTTGGCGATGAAACCAAAGAGCCTCCCTTGGCGCAACTCCACCTCGAACGAAAGACGACATCGCATTTGCGGTAGACGGCAGTGATAGATTAATGGCGTGAACACGACCACTCTTTCCATCCGGGAAATGGAGCGCGCCTGGACTAAGCGCGACCAAAGCTATGACGGCATCTTTTTTTGCGCCGTGAAAACGACGGGGATCTTCTGCCGGCCATCGTGCCCCTCCCGCCCCAAGCGCGAGCACATGGAGTTCTTCCCCAGCATGGCCGAGGCGATCTCCGCCGGTTATCGCCCGTGCAAACGTTGCCAGCCGGAACTGGCCAATGGCAAACCGCCGGAATGGATCGCGACAATCATGGAGCGAGTGAACGCGTCGCCGGAGACGCGGCTGCGCGCGCGTGAGCTGCGCGAAATGAACACCACGCCCGAGCGCGTGCGCCGTTGGTTCCAGCAAAACTACGGCATGACCTTTTCCGATTGGTCCCGCGGGCTGCGGCTCTCCAGCGCGTTTACGCAACTGCGCAACGGCGCGCCCAAAGAAGACGTCATGCTCGGCAACGGCTTCAGTTCTTATAGCGGATTTGCTGACGCCCTCACGCGCACCTTCGGCAAATCTTCTGTAGCGGCCGCCTATGATCGCCGGCGCGAGCCGATATCGGCCGACAAGCGCGTCGATTGCATTCGCATGACGCTGATCGAGACGCCACTCGGCCCGATGGTCGCGGGCGCGAATGAGGAAGGCGTGTGCCTGCTGGAGTTCGCTGATCGTCGCGGTTTGGAATCGAGCTACAGCGAGATGCGCAAACGATTTTCCGCCGCGGTGCTCCCGGGCGACAACGCAATTCTCAAACAACTCCGTGAGGAGCTGGCGAAATATTTCGCCGGTGAGCTGCGCAAGTTCAGCGTGCCGGTTTTCATCCGCGGCACGCCATTCCAGGAAAACGTCTGGCGCGAGCTGCGCAAAATACCGGCCGGCCACACCGCAAGTTACGAGGAGATCGCCGAGCGCGCCGGCAACTCGCGCGCTGTTCGCGCCGTCGCTCGCGCCAACGCGACGAATCGCATCTGCATTTTGATCCCGTGCCATCGCGTCATCGCAAAAGATGGCACACTGAGCGGCTACGGCGGCGGCGTTTGGCGGAAACGCTTGCTGCTCGAGCTGGAGAGAAACGGCGCCCCGCGCAGCTAGAGATTCGTCGGTCCGAGCAGGACTGGCATTTCGCTCAGAATGACAGAAAAATGCAGCCGTGCGCACGCTGCTTTTCCTTCTTTTCGCTGTAGCGCTGAACGCCCATGCGGAAACCGCCGCTACGCTTTTTCTAAACGGCAACATTTACACCGTGAACGAGAAGCAGCCGCGTGCCGAAGCCGCCGCCGTAAAAGGCGACCGCATCATTTTCGTCGGCTCGACCGCTGACGCGCAGAAGCTTCGAGGCGAGCACACGCGTGTGATCGATTGGCATGGCCAGACCGTCGTGCCCGGCCTGACTGATTCGCATTGCCACATCTTCGGCATCGGCGAACGCGAGCTGACGCTCAATCTGGAAGGGACGCACACGCTCGATGATTTCCTGGGGAAAGTGCGCGAGCGCGTGGCGAAGACTGAGCCCGGCAGATGGATCACCGGCCGCGGCTGGATCGAGACGTTCTGGAAACCACCGCAATTCCCCACGCGAGCTGATCTCGATAAAATCGCGCCAGAGAATCCTGTCTTGCTGGAGCGCGCCGACGGCCACGCTTCCATTGCCAATTCCGCCGCGCTGAAGTTTGCCGGCATTAATCGCGACACGCCCGACCCATTTGGCGGACGAATCCTCAAGGACAGGACAGGCGAGCTGAGCGGCATGCTGCTGGACAAGGCGCAGGACCTCGTCGCATCGATAATCCCGCAACCAACTGAAGCCGAGCGGGCGGAGGCGCTCTTAACCGGAGTGAGACGAGAGCTCGCGCTCGGCTGGTGCGAAATTCAAAACGCCGGCAGTGAACTTTCCGACCAGGCAATCATTCGCCGCGCCTTTGAGTCGAACAAGATCAAACTGCGCATTTACAATGCCGCTTACGGGCCGGGCGACGCGGCCACGCAACTGTTGAAAACTGGGGCAACGCTCAATGCCTACGATCATCATTTCACCCAACGCACCATCAAAGTGATCTTCGATGGCGCACTCGGTTCCCGTGGGGCCGCGCTCCTCGCCCCCTACTCCGATCAGCCGGACACCTCCGGTTACTTCCGGCAGGAACCGGGGCAGTTACTCCCGATGTTTGAGGAAGCGCTTCGAGGCGGCCTCCAGGTTGAAACACATGCCATCGGCGACCGCGCCAATCGCACCATTCTCGATTCATACGAGCAGGCTTTCGCCGCCGTGCCTGTCGATGAGCGCAAGATTCGCGAGCCTCGCTGGCGCATCGAGCACGCGCAAATTCTAAGCGAGCGAGACCTGCCGCGTTTCGCGAAGCTGGGCGTGATCGCCTCAATGCAACCCTCGCACGCCATCAGCGATTTGTTTTTCGCGCCGGCGCGATTGGGTTTGGAGCGACTTCGCGGCGCTTATGCCTGGAACAGCTTGCTGAAAACCGGCGCGGTCATTTGCG
>JBKPQR010000081.1:0-24441 GCA_046734175.1 Verrucomicrobiota bacterium
CCCCCCCCCCCCCCCCCCCCCCCCCCCCCCCCCCATTTTCAAGCAGAAGACGGCATACGAGATATTCATTGCAGTCTCGTGGGCTCGGAGATGTGTATAAGAGACAGTTGCTCCAGTCGCTCGCGCCCATCCCAAGTCCCCAGGCCGAGCCCGGCACCGAAAAGCCGCGCGCAAAATCATGCTGCGGCCAAAAGATGAAGAGTGAATCAAACGCTCCAGCCGGCGCGAACTGGTCGAGCTCGCTGCGGGTGTCATCGGGTGATGGCCAAAACTCATTGGGCGCACGATTGCTCAGCGATAAAAGCGCGGCCTCAACATGGATGATCTGCGGCTCGACACTCGCCGCTCCGAAACTCAGCTCCGCGACCAATCCTGGAAATCCGTCAAAAGATTCCAGCGCGTCAGCGATTTCCTGATCAGTGGCGATGTGATGAAACCGGCGGCGTTTTCCCTGTAACCGGAGTCGCACCTCCAGCTCGCGATAAACGAGCAGCAGCGCCTTCCATGTTTTCATCACCAGCTCAGCGCGATGCTCGCCCGCAGCCGGTAGTCGGCCACAATCTGGAGCTCGGTGTTGTCCACAAAAACCGGAAACTCCGCCGCGATTTCGCCGCTCAGATGATTGCGCGAAGCGATCAGGCGCGGCCCGATGAAAATGCTTGTGACACCGGTATCCTCCGCGGGCGCGCCGCGGAATGTATCCACGTCTTTGTGCTCGCCGCTGAGCGCGCATTGGCAGCCCACCACCACATCGCGCCGGCGCACAAGGTAATATCCAGGACCACCATTCCAGGTCACATCATTGGCAAACCGATAGTCGTGCGCGCCCTGGCTGCGCCACGTAAATTGCGCATCCGCTTCCGCGAAAAAGCTTTTGTAACGCAGCGACGTCTGCGCGCCGAAGACAGCGTCGTACGAGCCGCTGCCAAGCGTCAGATCGTGGCCATGAATTCCACTCCGCGGCGCGCCCCGTATGTCTCTTTCATGGAATTCTTCCTTGAGCCGGCCCGTCGCGCCGGTGGGAAACTTGACTCCGGCAAGCGCGATCACTGACGCGGTGAAATCAGGCTCGCCCTCGATGGCGACCGGATTTTTCCCGCTCACGTCGAACGCCCGCGGCGCCACAGAAGCGCGATGCATGAGCACAGCCTTGGCCAGCAGCGAAATGTCGCCAGGGCCGGCAACGTTTCCTTGCTCGACGCGGAATCCCTCTGGCCGCCGGAATTCGCGGTAGATCAGCGGAATGTTGAGTTGCAGGGCGAAGCGCGGCGTTGCGCTGTAGCCCGCGACCAACTGCGTAACCGAGCTGTTAAGATACTGCTCAACCGGGTTCGTGAGTTCGCGGCCATCGAGTTGCAGGGTGCCGAAATGAGTGAACTGCTCCGCGACCGCCACGTACCAACCGCGGAGAAAATCCTCGCCTGCGAGCGCGCTCGCCTCTGGCGCGTGCACCGTCTCGAGCTGCGGCGTGTAGCAGCCGCACAAATCGCAGGCGGCGACTCGCAAGCCGGGCAGGAGAAGCACGATCGCGAGCGTGCGAAGGATTGGCGACATCACTTCCGCTTTACACCTCGGTTTACAATTGAACAACAGCCGACAAGTTCATGTCGAAATCCGAACCGATGCGCACATTTGTCATTCTCCTTTTGACCGCTGTTTTTGCCGGATCGTCATTGTTCGCCCAGGATCCGAGCCCAACCGTGCCGCCGGCGGCGGCAGAGCCGGGCAAAGATGTCGTGCACGCGCTCAACAACGCGTTTGCCAAAGTGTTTGAGATCGTCGCGCCCAGCGTCGTCATCGTGGAGGTGACGAAGAAAAATGACGGCCCGGAGGGGCTGAACTTCGACGACCTGTTTTTCCAGGGCCGGCCTGATGATCAATCCACGCCTCGCCGCCCCCGCAGCACCGAACCGATCCAGAGCGAAGGCTCCGGTTTCATCGTGCGCAGCGACGGCTACATCTTCACCAATTATCACGTGGTGGAAGGCGCGGATAAGGTGCAGGTGAAACTCAAGGATGGACGAGAATTTGCGGCGAAAGTCGCCGGCACCGATGACAAGACAGACATCGCCGTGCTCAAGATCGAGGCAAAAGATCTGCCCGTGGTCGAGCTCGGCGACAGCGATGCCGTGCGCGTGGGACAGTTCGCCTTCGCCATCGGTGCGCCGTTCAAGCTCGATTACACTTTCACTTACGGGGTGGTCAGCGGGAAGGGCCGGAGCAAATTGATCAGCAACAACGGCTACAGTATTCCCGATTACATCCAAACTGACGCCTCGATAAATCCTGGCAACTCCGGCGGTCCACTTTGCGACATCGACGGGAAAGTCATCGGCATGAACACGCTCATCAACGGGCTCAATCGCGGACTCGGTTTCGCCATTCCGAGCAACCTGGCGAAAGAGATCGGCGACCAGCTGGTGGCGGGAAAGAAGATCACGCGCCCCTGGCTCGGTATTCAGATCCAAACGCTGGGTGAAAACCCCTCCACCCGCGACCTGGTCAAAGGCATTGATAAAGGCGTGCTCGTCAGCACGATTATGGCCGACGCGCCGGCCAACAAAAGCGACCTGCGCCCGCTCGATGTCATTACAAAAGTGGATGGCACGCCGGTGACGACCGACACGCAGTTGCAGCACGAGATCCTGAAAAAGAAAATCGGCCAGTCAGTGAAGCTGACAGTGTGGCGCAAAGGCCAGACCATCGACATTCCCGTCACAACTGGCGAGCTGCCGGGCGACATCGCGCGCGCTTCCAATGAGAACATCCAGCCGAATCCGCCGCAGCCGGAAGACCTCGGCAAGTTCGGTCTTCAGGTGCAGGACATCACCAAGGAAATCGCAGAGCGCCTGCACCTGGGCGAAACGCACGGTGTGATAGTGACCGATGTGAGCGACAATTCGATCGCCGCCGCCCAGGGGATCGAGCGCGAAGACATCATCACCGAAGTGGATGGCAAGCCGGTCACTGATGTGAAATCGTTCCGGGACGCCCTGATCAAAGCCGACCCCAAACGCGGCGTCTTGCTTTACCTCGATCGCAAAGGAAGCAAGACTTTTGCAGTGCTGAAGGCGGGCGGCTAGCGATCCAGCTGGGCTCGCGCCCACGCCGCAATCTGCGCCGGATTCGTCATCGCGCCGGGCTGGCGCGCGATCTCGCGGCCGCCTTTGAAGAGGATCAATGTCGGAATGCTGCGCACGCTGAACTGCGCCCCGATGGCGGGCTCCGCTTCGGTGTTCAACTTGGCCAGCCGAAACTCCGGCTCAAGCTGCGCCGCCGCAGCCTCAAAAGCCGGCGCCATCATGCGGCAGGGGCCACACCACGGCGCCCAGAAATCCACCAGCAGCGGCAAATCGTTGTTAGCGATCTGCGTTGGAAAATTCCGCGCGTTCAGCTCGAATGGATGGCGATCGAAGAGCGGCGACTTGCACCTTCCGCATCGAGCGCCTGCGCCGAGTCGCGCCGCCGGAACGCGATTTGTCGCCTCACATCGCGTACAAGCGACATGCACAAGACCAGACGCTTGTCCCGCTGTTTGCGTACTATACCAACGCTAAGTGCGCCGCGCCCCCGCCACGAGCAGCACGATTCCTCCCACCACCAGCAGCCCGCTCAGCACGGGCGGGACGGTGAAGCCGTGGCTCTCCTGATGCCCAATTTCCAGCGGCCCCACTTGCGCATCTTTCCTATGTGTGGACCAGCTCATCCCGCCGTAAGCAAAGCCGATGATGCCGAGGATAATCAGGATTATCCCAACAATACCGAGTGGCCGCATCCGCTATAAAGTTCTGCGTCCGCCGATCAGGTTGATGATCAGGATCACGACCGCGATGACGAGCAGGATGTGGATGAATCCGCTCAGGGTATACCCGCTGACCAGTCCGAGCAGCCAGAGCACCAAAAGGATTACGAAGATTGTCCAGAGCATAATGGTTTCCTCAGGTTGAGTTTATTCTGGTTCGAAGCGCGAGCGCTAAATGCGCTTATTCTTTTAACGCCGCCCGTACATTCCAGCCCGCTCGCTCCAGGCGCAGCCGGGCGCTTTCTTCATCGCAACCGGCCAGCTGCGACACCAGCCGCACCGCCCGGGCGCGCAATTTCTTATTCGTTGGCTGCAGGTCGATCATGAGATTTCCGCGCACACGCCCGAGGCGCACCATCGCGCCGGTGCTGATGATGTTGAGAGCGACTTTGGTCGCGGTGCCTGCCTTCAATCTTGTGGAGCCGGCGAGGATTTCCGGGCCGGTCGGCAAATCGATCAGCAGATCGGCCGGCTGCTCGTCTGCCGCCGGATTGCAGGTTAACAATACTGTTTTTGCGCCGATTTCGCTGGCACGCTTCAATGCTCCTCGAACGAACGGGGCTGTGCCGCTCGCCGAAATTCCGATGATCAGATCGCTCGGGGTCACGTTGCGCGCGTCGACTGCGAACGCGCCGCTCGCGGGATCGTCTTCCGCCCCCTCAACGCTTCGCTGCAACGCCGCCGCGCCACCGGCGATGATCGTCTGCACCCATTCTGCCGGCGCGCCAAAGGTTGGCGGGATCTCCGCCGCATCGAGTGCGCCAAGGCGGCCGCTCGTGCCCGCGCCGACATAAAAAATACGGCCGCCGCCAGCGAGAGTCTCGCCCGCGAGTTGCACTGCCTCCGCCAGTTTGCCCGACCGCTCCCGAAGCGCAGATTCCACCCGCTTCTCCTCACTCAAAAACAGCTCGACAAATTCTCCCGCGGTGAGCTTTTCCAGCCCTTGCGTCAACGGGTTCGCTTCTTCCGTCACGGCTGGAGCGCGGACCTGCGCGGCGGGCGTGGCGAAACTCGACCCCTCTTTTTTTCCGTGAGCAGCGAGCCATGCCGCACCCAGCTCCGGCGGAGTCGTCCCCAGCGCGACCTTGGCTTGGGGAAGTTTGTCGCGCAGGACAGCCTCGAATGTCTCCGCGTAAGAAGGTTGATGCTCAAACAATCCGCCCATCAGTCGCACTTCCGGCGCATGCAATTCCAATCGCGCCGCAACCGCTGCCGCAAAATCAGCCAGCGCCGTCGCACTCGCATGAATGATGCGTTGCACTGGCTTCTCACCTGCGCTTGCGGCAGCGAAAACAATCGGCGCCAGAGCGGCGATCTCAGTCTTGTCGGCCGTCTGCGCCCAGCGCACCAGCTCGTCGAAGTTGTTCAATGCAAGGGCGGAGAGGATGCTGGCCGCGAATCTGCGATCGCCGCGCCGCAAATCGTAGTCGCGCAAAATTAAGCGCAGCGCGCGAATGGAAACGAAATATGCGCCGCCTGTGTCGCCCAGGATGTGGCCCCAGCCGCCGGCGTTCTCGATCTGCGCTGCCCGACGCCCGGTCACCGATGAACCGGTACCTGCATTGACCACGATGCCATCCGCGTTCCTCAGACATGCCGCCATGCCCGAATCACGATCGCTTCCAACGACGATCTTCGCCGATGGCCAGATGTCCTTCGCCAACGTCAGAAGCGCAGCGTGATCTTCGTTCGTGGCACAGCCAGCTAGAAAAAGGCCGACCCGATGCGGCTCTCTGGGGAGTGCACGAAAAATTGACTTCAGCTGCTCGTGAGAGGTGAGCCGCAGATTTGCTGGCGGCAGTTTCCCTGAATCAAGGACCGTCTCACCCTTGACCAGCGCCCACGCCGTTTTCGTTCCACCGCCTTCGATTCCAAGAATGAGTTCGGCCCTGGACATGGCTAGAATATATCGTCATCCCGAGCGGAGCGAAGTGAAGTGGAAGGGATGGCGCGGCGCCGGAAGAGGCGCGACCGCGGCCGAGTGTGAGTAAGACCGAGGGATTTAGCGAGTCCAGACTGGGCCGTTGTTCGCTCTTGGAGGATTTGTATGCTCGGAGAATGAGGGAGGCGGAAGCAGAGGCGCGGATCGAGAGTCTGCGGCGCGATATCAGCGAACATAATCGCCGCTATTACGAAGAGGCGGCGCCGAGCATTAGCGATCGGGATTACGACCGGCTGTATGCCGAATTGATCGCGCTGGAGAAGGAGTTCCCGCAGTTCGCCCGCGACGATTCGCCGACGCGTCGGGTTGGTGGGGCGCCGCTGAAGCAATTTGCCCAGATCACGCATCGCGTTCCGATGCTTAGCCTCGATAACACTTATTCGGTCGCGGAGCTGATGGAATTTTATGCCCGCATCAGCCGGCTCCTGCCTTCGGAAAAAATTCCGGTGGTGATCGAGCCGAAGGTGGACGGCGTCGCGGTTTCGTTACTTTATGAAAGCGGTGAGCTGCGTTACGCGGCCACGCGCGGTGATGGGAGCACCGGCGACGACATCACGCAAAACGTGCGCACAATTCGCTCAGTGCCGCGGCGGTTGAAAGGAGACGCGCCCGCGGTCTTCGAAGTGCGCGGCGAAGTTTACATGGAGAAGAAAGGCTTCGCCAAATTGAATGCCGATCGGGCCGAGCAGGGTCTGGCGCAATTTGCCAATCCGCGCAACGCCGCCGCCGGCTCGCTCAAGCAGCTCGATCCCGCGATCGTGGCCACGCGACCGCTTGGTGTCGTTTTCTACGGAACCGGCGCGGTGGATGGAGTGAGACTCGAAAAACATTCCGAACTTTTCCCTTTGCTCAAAAAGTTCGGGCTGCCCCACAGCGAGCGCATCTGGACCGCTGATTCTGCGGAGTTATTGATCGGCGCGATCGAGGAGTTGGATCAGGTGCGCCACGAATTCGCGTATCAAACGGACGGCGCGGTGGTGAAAGTGGATTCCTTTGCGCAACGGGAGCGGCTCGGTTTTACCTCAAAGGCCCCGCGCTGGGCGATCGCGTTCAAGTATGAAGCCGAGCGGGTGGAAACGAAGCTGCACGACATTCTCATCCAGGTCGGGCGCACTGGAGTGCTCACGCCGGTGGCGGCGCTCGAGCCTGTGCTTGTGAGCGGCTCAACTGTCAGCCGCGCGACTTTGCACAACGAAGAGGAGGTCGCTCGCAAAGATGTTCGCATCGGCGACACCGTCGTCATCGAGAAAGCCGGGGAAGTCATTCCCGCGGTGGTGAGCGTGCGGCCGGATTTGCGCGATGGCTCGGAGAAACCGTTCCGCATGCCGGCGAAATGTCCGGAGTGCGGCAGCCGTGTGGTGAAAGACCCGGAGCAGGTGGCGGTGCGCTGCCTCAATGTGCAGTGCCCGGCGCAGGTGCGGCGGCGGCTTGAGCATTTCGCAGCTCGCGGAGCGATGGATATCGAAGGGTTGGGAGAAAAAATGGTGACGCAGCTGGTGAACGTCGGGTTGGTCCACGACGTGAGCGACATCTACGCGCTCGATGCGGAGAAGCTGGGCGGCATTGAACGCACCGGTGAGAAAAGCATTCGCAATCTGCTCGACGCCATCGAGCGGTCCAAAACGCGGCCGCTCTGGCGACTCATTTTCGCCCTCGGGATCCTGCACGTGGGCGAAACTTCATCGCGCGAGCTGGCGAAACATTTCCGCAGCATCGACGCGCTGATGAATGCATCGGCGGAAGAATTGCAGCGCATCCCGGATGTGGGTGAAGTGGTCGGCGCGAGCATTCACCAGTTCTTTCAGGAGCCGCATAATCGTGAACTGATGAAGCGGCTCGAACAATCCGGCGTCAGACCGACGGTCGAGTTTCCGGTTAAAAAGGATCCGGCCATTGCCGGAACGACATGGGTCATCACCGGGACATTGAGCCAGCCGCGTGAGGAGATTGCCGAGTTAATCGCGAGCCGCGGCGGCAAGGTGAGCGGCAGCGTGAGCAAGAAAACGAGTTACCTGCTTGCGGGTGAAGAAGCGGGAAGCAAACTGGAAAAAGCGAAGAAGCTCGGGGTGAAAATCATTGGCGAGAAAGAATTTCGCCAACTTATTGCCTCATCCCGAGCGTAGTCGTGGATGCCGCGGGGCGACAGCTTTGAAGGAATGCGAGACAAAACTCCTGACTACAAACTCAACGGGGTCCCTCGGCTTCGCTCGGGATGACGACGGTTGCAGACCGCCGCTACAGAATTACGGCGTGCGCTCGGGCGCCCTTTGCAATCTGAGTGGGAGCGCCTGGTTATCGCTCGGCTGGGCAACCATTGGTGGATGCTGGCTGGCGGGGTGGACCTCGGCTTTTACGTTGAAAGTTAATTTCTCGCTCCCGCGAAGAACAGTGATCGGGACATCATCGCCTGCACTGATAAAAAACGATGCGTCAATGATATCATCGGGCTGGCGAATCGGCCGTTGCCCGACCCGCAGCAAGATGTCGCCCGGCTGAATACCGGAATTCGCCGCGGGCGTGTTCTCGAGAACTTCAGTCATTTCCGCGCGCGAGCCGCCGTGTTCTTCCGGAGCTTCGGCCAGATGAACGCCGATCCAGCCGTGGCGCACCTCGCCGAAACGCATGTAATCGCTGCGAATCTTTTCTGCCGCTTCGATGGGCAAAGCGTAGCAAGCGGAACTGTTTTCCAAGCTGCTTACGACAATGCCGACCACTTCACCTTTCATATTGAGGAGCGGCGCGCCGGCTTCTCCCCGCTGCGTGGGGAGATTGGCCCGCAAATGCGTGGTGGTGAGATAACGGTCGAGGTATTTCCGGTCGTGCCCGGCCAGCATTCCAAAGCTGGGCGTTTCTGGCAGGTCAAGCGGATACCCGATCATGACCAGAGGAGTCGCGACGGTGAGCTCTTCTGATTTGCCGATAGGCAAGGCAGGCGCGGCGGTCTCCACCTTAAGCATGGCGACGCCGCTGCGCAGATCGGCCACGAGCTGGCGGGCGCGAAGTTTTTTTCCGGCAAAATCGACGGTGAAGTTTGCGCCTTCACCTCCGACGGAATAGGTGGTGTAGATGGTCCCGGTGGGGTCGATGAAAAAGCCGGTGCCGGAAAGTTCGCTGTGCTCATCGACTCCGTGAATTCTCACGACGGCACGGGCGCAGCGGTCGAAGAGATCCTTTACTTCGCGGCTGATCGTGTCTGCCGTTTGCTCCTGCGCCTGCGCCGCCACCGCAAAGAGGAGCAGCATTGAAATGACAGTGCCTCGGAAAAGAAAGGCGGTACTTGTGGAGGGAAAAATTGCCGCGGCGCCGCCTTTCATGCTTATCACTCCACTAGAGACGTTCCGAAACCGGGCCTGGCAGGCGCGGTTAAAATCGCAGAGTCGACTCATAACTCACAGGCATGCTGTCGAGCACGTAGCGCGGCGGCGCTGCCGACCGGTGAGTCGAGAGATTGGAGTAGTGGATGCGCGGCGCTGAAGTCGTCACGCGCGTCAAGGCCGGCTCATCGAGACGCCAGCTATCCGCGCTCACCACCTGCGGCGCAAGGGCCGGCGCGATCTGCGCCATATTTGAGGTCCGGGGCGACTGATAAACCTTCAAAGAGATGACTGCGGCGCAAACGAGCACGGCCGTGACAGCTGCGGGATAGGAGGCAAGCCGGGCCACATTCAGGTTCATCATGAAATCGTGCGCGCGCTGGAGCGCGATTTGCCAAAGCGGCTGGCGCAAGAGTTCGTCGCGCTGGCGGCGGTGGAATTCGTGGAGGAAATCCTCGAAATAACCGGGCGGCGGTTGCTCGTAACGCTTCAAGCGAAGCAGCGCGCTGATCTCCTTGTCGTCGAATTCTTCCATTAGTCCCTCTTCCTTACGCCACTGGATTTTTGCGAAATTCGTCGAGATAATTTTGCAGCTGCCGGTTCGCGTAAAAGAGCCGGGAGCGTACCGTGCCTTCGGAAACGTTCAAGATTTTACTGATTTCAGCATGGGGCATGCCTTGAATGTGGAACATTGTCACGACGGCTCTGTGTTCATCAGACAATTTCATCATGGCCTCGTTCAATCTGCGTTGGAGCTCGGAAAGGTCGGCTTCGCGCACGGGGCTGCTGGTCTGGGTGACTTCGAGAAATTCCTTATCGTTTTGAATGCTTGCGTCCACGTCATCGAGGCTGAGGTGAAAACGCCGGCCGCGCTTTTTCAAAAAATTCAGCGTCATGTTCACCGCGATGGAGTGAATCCATGTGTAGAAGGATGACTTGCCTCGAAAACCGCGGATCGACTTGTAAGCCTTGGCGAAGATCTCCTGGAGCAGATCGTTGGTGTCCTCGTGATTGGAGGTCATGTTGTAGACCAGCCCGTAGAGGCGCGGTGTGTATTTGACCACGAGCTGATCAAACGCGCTCGCCTCCCCATCCTGCGTGCGCGCCACGAGCTGCTGGTCTTCGTCGGTTCTCGGCTGGTCCATGCCCCGCCTTTTTTTAACAGTCGCGCCGAGACCCGACGACAACAAATCCGAGATGCGGCGGGGCGGGGAAAGGACAGCGTTCATCCGTTTCAAACGAGCCAAGCCCGGGATCAGCTGCGGCGATCGCGCAGTGACATGAGGTAGAGCAAGTTGCCCAGGACAGCGATAAACGCGGCGACGTAGGTGAGCGCAGCGGCATTAAGCACGCTGTTCACTCCGGCCACTTCCGCGCCGGGCTGCACGATGCCCATTTGCCGCAAAATAATCTTGGCCCGCCGGGAAGCATCGAACTCCACCGGCAAGGTGATCAACTGAAACGCGAGCAGGATGAGGTAACAGTAAATGCCGAGCGTGATCAGGCCAGTGATGTGAAAGATTAGCCCGCCGAAAATGACGAACGGCAGCAGGCGCGAGCTGAACATGGTGAGGGGCACGATGGCCATGCGCCATTTCAGCGGAGCATAGGCTTTGGCGTGCTGAATGGCGTGTCCGGTCTCGTGCGCGGAAATGCCGAGCGCCGCCACCGAGGGAGTGTTGAAAACGCCGCTGGAAAGACAGAGCCGCTTGCTCGCCGGGTCGTAATGATCGCCGAGGTAATCATTGGTCTCGACCACCTCGACATCGTGAATGTTCGCCGCTGACAAAACTTCGCGGGCGCATTCGGCCCCAGTGATGTTGGAGCTGGCGCGGACTTCGCCCCATTTGCGAAACGCGCTTGAGACGCGGAACTGCGCCCAAAGCCCAATGATCATCGGGATGCCGATGAGCAGCAGCCAGTTGCCCCAAATTCCTCCGCCGAATCCGTAGCCGTAAGGGTACATAATGATGTCAGGTCAAAGATTAGACGCTTGGTTGTCCTTCGCGTTCATTTGAGCGTTCACACGCGATACCCCGCACCGGCTGCTCTCCTTAAATCTCCAACTGCTTCGGAAATCTTGATAAGATTCGGCAGCCGACTCGCTCCACGATGACCACATCTTCAATCCGCGTGCCTCCGATTCCTGGATAATACAGCCCGGGCTCAACCGTAAGGCATTGCCCGGCTTTCAGCGTCACCTTTTGCAATCGCGGATACTCATGAATCTCCAGTCCGAGTCCGTGCCCGGTTCCATGGAAAAATCCCACCCGCCGCCCATCGCGCACTTCCGTTGGGAAACCACGTTGGGCGAACAGCTGCTGGATCGCCTTGTGAATGCTCATCCCATCCACGCCCGCTTTGATGCTCTTCAAAGCCAGCAACTGACCCGCTTTCACCGTGTTCCAAAGTTTGCGCTGCTCTTCGCTTGCGCGGCCCCGGATCACGGTCCGAGTCATGTCGCCCCAGTAACCCGTCTTTGCATCGCGCGGGAAAATGTCGAGAATAATGAGCGAATCGGCGAAGAGTGGCCCAAAACCGCGCTCGTGGGGGTCGCAGGCCTGATCGCCCCCGGCTACAATCGTATTGGCGGGCACGCCACCGGCGCGCAGAATCGCGCTGTCAATTTCCGCGCGCAGAATCTCTGAAGTCAGCGTTTTGCCGGCCCAGCGCAGCTTGTTGCCGCCGTCTCGCTTCGAGGCCTTCAAAACTTCCATGGCGCGCTTCATCCCGCTCTCTGTCATCCGCAGCGCCCGGGTGATTTTCTTAATCTCCGCTTCCGTTTTCTTTTCGCGCTCCGGCCAAAAAAGTCCATTGCTCGTTTCCAGGACAACGCCGCGGCGCCTGATCTCATTGGCATAGCCAAGCGGGAAATTTGCGGGGACGAGCGCGCGCTTGACTCCTCGTTTTGTCAGAAAATGAGCGAGCACTTTTTCGTAAGGGGGCGCGGCTTTGCTTTTCCCCTGCACCTCCTGCTCCAGCTCGCTCAACATCACGAACTCGTCGGCCCTCGCATTCTTCTTCGCGCGATCAAGCTCGAGATCGCTCAGCACCAGCGTGCGTTTGCCATTTTGCTCGAGAAAAATGAACGGGTCGCCGATGAAGATGCGCGTCGCGTAAAGCATGTCCGCGTCCGTATCGCTGGGAGCGACAATCAGACGGGCGGGCTGAGTTCGTTTTGCCATGTTTGATGGTAGCGTGAGCGCCGCAGTTGTCATGCTGAGGCGAAGCGAAGTCGAGGACTCGTAAAGTTAGCTTTAAAGCTCGCGCGCGGCGGTCCTTCGACACCGCCCAGACAATGACGAGGCTTTATGTCATCCGCACCTGAAGCTGCCGCCGAAGAATATAATGCAGCAGCCCGAGCAGGACGAAGGTTGATCCCACAAGCACAAATGTATTGAAGAGGAACACGTCCACCTGCATCCCGAGATACTGCTTTTGCTGTCCGAAAAAGACATTCGGCTTGCCGCCGCGACGGTAATCGTTTCGCTCCATCTCCGCGTTGGAAACCAGATCCGACACTTTCTGGTTTAGATACAACGTCTCGGCCGTGACAGGTCCATTGGCGTTCTTGAATACGTCGCGGCGGAATGGCCGTTTCCCATCGAGAACCTGATCAATTTGCGCGAGGTAGGAATCAAGCTCATTGGGCGTCTTCGCCTCCAGGCCGGAGAGCACCGCCAGGATCTCCTTCAAATCGTTCATCCGCCTGGCCGCTTCCGGGCGCGTATCATGTCTCGCCACTAACTCATCAATCTCACGCTGCGCCCGCTCCTGCCGGCGCGTCAGCGGATTCAGCTTCGCCTGCGCCACGATGATCTCCTCGTAGGACCAGCGCATCGGGATGAACTGGCAGACCAGCGGCACCTCCAACCGGCTGTCCATCTTTTTGCTTTCTTCCTTGTTAGAGTGTTCGGAGAACCAGCGCTGCATGAGATAGCGAAAGCCCAGGTTGCGGTTCATGTCCTCGAACTTGATCAGCGCGCCGCTCATCAAAATCTGCGGGATCAGCACCCAGACCATGATGTTGACCGCAGCCTTCGCGTCCGACACGAGGGAGGAAATGAGCAGACCGAGGGCGAGGCTTCCCAGCGCCGTGACGAACATCAGGCCAAGATCGATCCAAAACATCCCGCGGATCTCGAGAATGTAGTTACCAATCAAGACGAAGAGCACCGACTGGACGAGCGCGAAAACAGCGAGCGAGACCAGCTTCGAAAAAATATAGTAAGGCAGGCGCACATCGAGATTGCGCTCGCGCTGAAGGATCATTCGGTCGCGGATGATGTCATCGGCGCTGTTGGCCAGCGAGAGGAACATGATCACGAGCAGGGCGACGAACAGATAAGTGGGAATGTGAAATGCCGAGGCGAAGTCGTACTCCCCGCTCTCGGAGTAGCGCATCAAGGTGGCGGTCACGAGCGCCAGCACGGGTGCGCCGGCGATCGTGATCCAGAGATTGGCGCGATTGCGCAGCTTGCTGATGAAAGCGCGTTTGAGCAACGTGCGCAGTTGCGTCCACTCGTCGTGCCAGCGAATGGGCGAACGCTTTCGCTTTTCCACCGGTGCTTTGGGCGAGGGCACCACCGGCTCCTTGCGCAGCGAAATCTGTTTGACATCCTGGATGAGCCGGAACGCCTCGTATTTGTCGCGCCAGAACTCCGGCGAATAGCGCCGCGCGGCGACCAACTGGCCGCGATTGTTCTCTTCGTAGATCACGTCGCCGCTCAAGTCTCGCAGCGGCGTCTCGAGCACGTCGAAAATGAACTCCGGCCGGGTCGTTCCACAGGAAGGGCACGCGCCAAGATCAGCCCCGAACTGGTGCTGATGCTCCGCTTCCGCGAAGTAGCGCAGCATCTCGGTGGGAGTTCCGAAGAAGACCAGCCGACCGCCTTTATCGAGCAGGATGGCCTTGTGAAACATCTGGAAAAGTTTCGAGCTCGGCTGGTGAATGGTGACGATGATGATCTTGTTGTGCGCCATGGAGCGGATGATCTCGATGACGTGCTCGCTGTCCTTGGAACTGAGCCCGCTCGTCGGCTCGTCGAAAAGATAAACGTCGGCGGAGCCGATCATATCGAGCCCGATGTTGAGCCGTTTGCGCTCGCCGCCGCTGAGGGTTTTTTTCACGATACTGCCCACCACCGCATCCCGGCGCTCGCTCAACCCAAGCTCGACCAGTTTCCCTTCGAGCCGGCGCATTCGGTCGCGCCGCGACAAATGGGGTGAGCGAATGGCGGCCGCGAACTGCAAATTTTCGCCGATGGTCAGGTGCTCATCGAACGCATCCTCCTGCGGAACGTAGGAGATGTAGCGCTTGAGCTGATCGAGGTTGGGATAAAGCGACTGGCCGTTGAGCAGGATGTTGCCGCTCGTTGGTGGTAGTTGACCGGCCAATGTCTTGAGCAGCGTGCTCTTCCCGCTGCCACTTGCGCCCATGACGCAGACCAGCTCGCCCCGGGTGACGCTGAATGAAATTCCATCCAGCCCCACTTCACCGCCGCTGAAACGATGGCTCAGCTCGCTCGCTTCCAGCGTGCGAACGATGTTGCGCTCTTCCTGGATGATCCGCTCGGAAAAATTGCACCGCAGAAACTGCCCGACGTCGATGCCGATGGTATCGCCATCTTTTAAGGGCGCGGTTGTGCGCACGGCCTGGTCGCCCACCAGAATCGGACGGTCCGCCTCGAGCACTTCGATGGTGCCGACACGCTTGTCGTAATCACACAGAATCTTCAGCAGAACATCGCCCGCGGTGCCAGGCGAAAGCAAAATGTCGTCCGCGTGAAGCAGACTCGGATTGTTCGAAACGAGATATTCCGATTTCGAGGTCTTGAGCTGGAAACGGCCACCAAGCGCGCGCGCGCGGCGTCGCAGATCAAGCAGGTCCAGCTCGCTGTCGTTATGAAAAATAATCTTGTCTTCCAGCGCTGCATCGACGCGCGTGCCCGCCGCCAGCCGGGTGCCGTTGAGTTCCGCCTCGACATCTTTCAGCGCCCGCACCCGCACATTCAACCCAAAGGTCACTTCCAGCGCGCTCTCGCGCGAACGCGATCGCTCCAGTTCCACTTCATCGGAATCCCGGTCAACCCGGATGAAAATCTGCGGGAGCGAAACATTCTTCTTGGCATTGAAATACTGCGCCAGGTCCTGGTAGGTCAGCACCTGGTCGCCGATGAGGATGCGCTGCCCAGGATAAATGCGGCAAAACCCGCCGCGCGCTAGTGGACGTCCGCGCACCGAGACGCTCTGGTTGCTATAGTTTTTCAGCAGGATCAGATCGTGGTAACGAAAAGCCAGAAGCCGGTCCTTGCCGCTGAGACTTTTTAGCATGACGTCGGAGACGCCGTTGTTGCCGAAGGAAACCGATTCCAGCGGCGAGGCGCCGCGCTGGTAAACAGAGCTGTCAGCGTCCTCACTGGCGTTGAGTTGATAAACGATATCGATGGCCTGCGCCGCCATGCCGAGCTGCGACATGAAGGAGTAAAACTGCACCACCTGCTCCTGCTTCAGCCCGGCCTGCGAGATGAGATCGTAGAGCTGCACACCGAGCATGATCTTGCGATCGACGCTGAGCTGAACGCTGAGCTTCTGCGCCATGGCCGCCAGGTCCTGCTGCTCGTAGAGGGCCTGGCGAAAAAGCTGCCGCAGCTCAGAGTAAACCGCGTCCGGATAATCGTAGCGGAGGAAGCCTAGACTCGAGTCGATCTCTTCTTCGAGCAGAACGCCATCGGCTTTCGAGAAGGTTGCCAGCACCCGGATGAGCAGCGGCAGAAGGTTGGGACTTTCCGAGACACTGCGCGGCTTGCGCATGGCACGCCGGACAAAACGGCGCCCTCGCCGCCGCACCCGATAGGCAAAGGGCGTCACTTTTTGCACCGCCCGGTCGATGCGGTCGGCTACCTGGGTGAGAAGTTCACTCATTAAGTTGGCGCAAAAACTTTACTCGCAGCCACCTTCTGACGCAATGCGCGTGCCGCGCGCCTGCAGCGGCTCTGTAGCGCTCTGTAGCGGCGGTCTGTGACCGCCGCAAAGCTTTGCTGCGCGTCGAGCATGTAGCGTTTTAGGGAGGTATGCCGCGGTCACGCCGCACGCAAAACGCCGCTGCAGCCCGACGGCCTGACTCCTGCTCATTGCATTGGCAGCCGGCTGATGTAATTTTCCTTCTCCGCGCGGCCCGGCCGCGCGCTTGAACTAATGGCGCAAAACGACCGCAACTCCTCCCGCGACAACAAGCGCAGCAACGAGCCAAACTTTAACTGGCGCGGCATCGTCCTCATCGCGCTTGCCTTCGCCCTCATCGGCATGGCCTTGCTCGTGCGCAACGGCGGCTATCAAAATATCGAGGACGTTCCCTACAACCGCTTCATCGAGCTGCTCGACAACAAGCAGATCATTAGCGACAAGAATCTCCCGCTCACTCTGGTCGTTCAGGAAGGTCAGCCGACACAGGCGCTGATCGGCTATTACCGAAAGCAAACCGCGGGTGCGGAGCAGGCGGCGAAATTCCGCACGACCATTTACCTTAATTTCACCAGCAATCTTCAGGACAAACTCAACGCCGCCGGAATCCAGCCCGCCATCCGCACCGAGTCGAACCTTTTCGCCCAGACGCTGCTGAGCTTTTTGCCAATCGCCCTTTTTCTGCTCGTCCTCTATTTCCTCTTCCGCCAGCAGATCCGCATGGCCGGCAAGGGCGCGCTCAATTTCGGCAAATCCAAAGCGCGGATGCTCGCGCGCGACAAAAACAAGATCACCTTCCGCGATGTTGCCGGTGTCGAGGAAGCCAAGGATGAAGTGCAGGAGCTGGTCGAGTTCCTGCGCGACCCGAAAAAGTTTCAGAAACTTGGCGGGCGCATTCCCAAAGGCGTGCTTCTGGTGGGACCGCCGGGGACTGGTAAAACATTGTTAGCACGAGCCATCGCCGGCGAAGCCGATGTGCCCTTCTTCTCCATCAGCGGCTCGGATTTCGTCGAGATGTTTGTCGGCGTCGGGGCCAGCCGCGTGCGCGACATGTTCGAGCAGGGCAAGAAAAACGCGCCCTGCATCATTTTCATCGATGAAATTGACGCCGTCGGCCGCCATCGCGGACACGGGGTGGGCGGCGGGCACGACGAACGCGAGCAAACATTGAATGCATTGCTCGTAGAGATGGATGGGTTCGACACCCAGGAAGGCGTGATCATCATCGCCGCCACCAACCGGCCCGACGTCCTCGATCCCGCGCTGTTGCGCCCGGGTCGCTTCGATCGCCAGATCACAGTCAATTTGCCCGACGTAAAAGGCCGGGAGGAAATTCTGCGCGTTCACGCCAAGAAAGTGAAGCTGGCCGAAGGCGTCGATCTTGCCGTTGTTGCCCGCGGCACTCCGGGCTACTCCGGAGCCGAGCTAGCCAACGTCATCAATGAAGCCGCCTTGCTCGCCGCGCGCCGCAATTTAAAAGGTGTCACGCTTGCTGAACTGGAGGAAGCGCGAGACAAGGTGCGTTGGGGCAAGGAGCGTCGCAGTCTCGCGCTTAGCGAAAAAGAAAAGACTAACACTGCCTACCACGAAGCTGGTCACGCATTGTTGCTCGAGCTGCTCGAACACACTGAGCCGCTGCACAAAGTCACCATCATCCCGCGCGGGCCTTCGCTCGGCAGCACGATGTGGTTGCCGGAGGAAGATAAATATACCAACCGCAAAAACGAGCTGCTCGACAGTCTTACCGTGAGCATGGGTGGCCGGGTGGCGGAGGAGCTGGTCTTCGGCGACGTCACCAATGGCGCACGAGGCGATATCAAAATGGCCACCGCCACTGCCCGCCGCATGGTCTGCGAGTGGGGCATGAGCGAGAAGTTAGGCATGGTCGAGTACGGCGACCACGAAGATTACGTTTTCCTCGGGCGCGACATTTCCCGGGCTCGCGATTACAGCGAAGCCACGGCCGAGCAAATCGACCGCGAAGTGCGCAGCCTTCTCGACGCGGCCTACGCCAAAGCCAGGGAGCTTCTCACCGCAAATCGCGACAAGCTCGATGCCATCGCCAAGGCCTTGCTCGAGTTTGAGACGCTCGATGGCTCGCAGATCAGAGACATCATCGAGCACGGCCGCATGCTCAATCCACCGCCCGGAATCACCCCGCGCGGCGGAGAAAAAATGCCGCCCGAGAAACCGCCCAAGCAGGTAGTTGTCGCCCCTGATGTCACTCCGCCCTTGCCTGGCGCTTTAGGCGGCGCTCCGGCATAGCTCCCGCGGTCATTCTGAGCGCAGCGCAGCGCAGTAGAACAATCGCGTGAACCTAAGTAGCGCTACGGGGTTCCTCGACTTCGCTCGGGATGAGACTACAACCCCATCAGCTCCCGCACATATTTCACCGGCGGACTTCCGAAAGAAATCACCGTATCGTTGTATTGATGCAGGTTGAACTTGTCGCCATCGCGAGCTTTAGCTCGATCGCGTAAATCGAGATGCTCAGCTACTCCCACGAAGTAGGTGGATAGCTGCGCTGAACTAAGCCGTGCCCGTTTCCACTTCGCCACCGCTTCGCCTTCCTGCTGGAAGCCTTCTTTCATCATCAAAGTCATCGCCTCCTGCTCGCTCATGTTCCTGGCGTGAATACCCTGGTCGATAATGGCGTTGCAGATGACCCGCAGCCGCATCTTTAACTGCTGCATCTTTACTTCCGGTCCGCCATAACCCAGTTCAGCCATCATCTGCTCGGCGTAAACAGCCCATCCTTCGACGAAGGTGCCGCTCTGGAAAATAGCTCGCACCAGAGTTGGCGCGCGGAATTGGTTCGCATGAGCTAGTTGCAAGTAATGCCCCGGCATCGCTTCATGCACGGTAAGGTCCCGGCACATGTAGTTATTGTATTCCTTGAAGAACGATTCCTTCCGTTGCGCGTTCCAATCAGTCGGCGTCGGCGCCACGGCAAAGAAAGTCTTCCCATTCTGTTCCAGCGGACCGGGCGGATCACAATAAGCTATCGACTGGCCGCGCTTGAACTCGGGCATGACGATAATGTCAATGGGCTTCTCCGGCACGCTCACCACATTGTGCTGCCTGGTAAAGTCTGTAGCTTCGCGAAGAATCTTCTGCGCATAGCTCACGATCGTATTATCATCAGGACGCTCCTCCGCCAGCTTGTCCAGGACAGCAGTAGTGACTTTCTTCTTATCCTCGAGCGTCGCCTTGTCCGCTTTCGGGAAATACTTCTTATAAAGCGGCAACGCCGTTTCATAGATCGCCTTCTGCGTCTGCGCCAGATCCGCCTGCGCCCGCTGCATGATCTCTTCCATGGAAAGATCAGAAGCCAGGGCGAAGCGCAGTTTCTTGCGGAACTTCTCTTCGCCTAAACGAAAGTCGCCATCAGAGCGCGGCAGCAGATCGTTTTGCAGCCATTTCTTGTACTCCTCAAGCGCCTGAGCCGTCTTCTCCTGGACTGGCGCCAGCTCTTTCCCAAGCTGCGGCGCCTGGCTGAGCAGCGGAGTCAACCCTTCGCGCACGAGTGAGATGGCGCCTTGTGTCTGCTCAATGGCCGTTTCCGTGTAAACCTTGGGCGGATGCTGCAGATTCGCCCTGCCCTGGGCAATGACCGCAGGAATAGCTTCCAAACGCTTGCGCAGATTCGGAATTCGCTGCTCCGCTGGAGCAAAGTCACGCGCCACAAGCAGGTAGAGGCTATTCGCCAGACTGTCGTTATAGACGAGCGGATCCCACTGCCATTCCTTTAGTTCTTCAATACCAAAAATCTCGTTATCGACATTGTCCTTGAGTAGTCTGACATCGACTTTATTCGGACCGGTCAGCTGTGAGAGATCGTTAAATACTTCCAGCCGTTGCCGGACCTCTTTTGCCCGCGCCAGTTCCTTCGAGCGAGCTTCAGCGGAGTAATCAGTGAGCTTGTCATCAAAACGATGGTCGCCCAGCTCAGTGGCATACTCAGGGTGAGTAGCGAGCAGACCTTCAATGTAATCGTGTGCTACCTTTTCGAATTGCTCGTCCTGCAGAGTGGCGTAAACCATCGCAGGGACGAGGGACAACAATATGGCAAGAGCGACGATTAGCTTTTTCATTGTTTAATCTGTAATACGTGGGATGGTCGAGGCTGGGTCGGCCCAGAACGGCGATATAACTACTTCAGAAGCTTCGGCAGCTCCCTCCCAAACGTCTCGCGTATCTTGTTGCCGAGAAGCGCCAGGAAGGCGGGGAGGTCTATCTCGGCATGAACCTTGTCCTCGAAAACAGTGGCCCGGCAGCGGATAGTTTGGCCAAGCGCCGCGAGCGCGAAGTTCATCGTATCCCCGTCCCAAGTGTGTGTGACTTGCGCGACGCCCGGAACCATGTGGGCCGTCCTGCCCACCCCCTCGTCGAGCCGTGCTCGCGCGGTCGCCTTGCCGAGCTGGTGCGGAATGTCAATTGTAATCGTTTGGTTCATGAAGCGACTCGAAGCTTTCTCACTTTCCGAATTCCTTTGGATTAGCTTGAGAGTCTGTCAATAATGCCGCGGCCAGGAAACTTTGAGCAGATATCGCGAGTAACGTGGAGTTCGACGTAGTCATGTAGCCGCGTCTGGGACTGTTCGAAAGTGACAAAGGTCCTTGCGCCGGAACAAACAAGCGATGACGTGAATGCAAGGCCAGTAGGTTGGAACACTTTAAGATCTAGGTGGGCGCGCCGCCGGCGAGGATCGGCTCGGTAGCGATTTCGTCTTCGGTGACCTGCGACTGAAGGTAGGTTTTCTCGTGGTAATAACGCGAGACGAAGACGTAGATGATGGAGGCGCCGAACATGAGCAGGGTGAAGAAACGGAAGTAGTTTGCGCCCTCCAGGTTCCAGCCCATGGCCTTGAGTTTGGGAATGAGGAAGCTGATGACCGAAGGTAGTTGGTTTCCGAGCGCGATGGAGAGCAGCCACATCGACATGAGCAGGCTCTTCATCCGATTGGGCGCCTGCGTGTAGGAGAACTCAAGCCCGGTGATGGAGACCATGACTTCGCCCGCCGATAAGATGATGTAGGCGAGGAATTGCCACCCCACATTGGGCCGTCCGCCGTGATCGATGCTCAACTGGATCATCCAGATAACGACGAAAGAGAAGGCGGTAAGGAACAGGCCGATACCAATCTTACGCAAAGGCGTGAGCGGGAAGATTCGGCTGATGGCTGGATAACCCCAGTAGTTAAACAGCGGAATCATCGCCAGAATGAAGAGGCCGTTTACCACATTGACCTGCTCAGGCAGAAAGGTGATGCCGAAAAAATGCAGGTCCATTTTCTGGCATTGGAGCGTCCATTCGCCGCCGCTGCTCTGGTCCCAGAGCGCCCAGAAAATCATGGTGAAGGCAAAGATGATCCAGACTCGCGCGAGAACGCTGAGCCCTTCTTTGCTGCGCAAGTCGCGCAGGAAGCCGAGACCGGCCGGCGGGATATGGACCATTTTTTTGCGCCCGAGCCAGAAGATGATCGTGGCGATAAACATCAAAACGCCCGGCAAACCGAAGGCATATCTCGGTCCCCAATGCGGGCTGCGCAGCAACACCGGACAGAGCCAGATCGAGAAGGATGAACCGAGATTAATCGAAAAATAGAACCAGCCGAAGACGCGCTCGAGGAGGTGCTTGTTGGATTCGCCGAACTGATCGCCCACGTTAGCCGAGACGCAAGGCTTGATCCCCCCAGCGCCGGCGGCGATAAGTATCAGCCCGATGGCCAGAACCCACTTTTGTCCGAAGTGAATTCCCCACGAGGTATCCATGAATGCGAGCGTGAAATGCCCGAGGCAGTAAATGATGGAGAGGTAAAAAATGGTGCGATATTTACCGAGCCATCCATCTGAGATGATGGCGCCAAAGAACGGCATCCAGTAAACCGACGAGACGAACTGGTGGAACCAGCCTTGCGCTTCATTGTCGGGCATGCCTTGCAGCACGCCCGATTGGTTCACCATGAATTGCGTCATGAACCCGATGAGGATCGTGCGCATGCCGTAAAAGCTGAAGCGCTCGGCGCCTTCGTTGCCGATGATGTAGGGAACACCGGGCGGCATCGTCGTCATGGTCGGCGGCGATGTTGCGTATTTGTATTTCGCCATAGGATTGCCTTCTACGGAGATCCCTTCGCGGGAAAAAATTGCGCCGGCGTGGGGCTTACCGCCGGTGCTCCGGTTTGTTCGGCGCGCTTCGCTTGTTTGGCCTCTGCCAGCCGGTCGCGCTGCACTTCAGGATATTCGCCCAGGTGATGCTGTTCGCAGGAGATGGAAAGAAAAAGCGCAGCGCCGATTGCGCACAGTCCGGCGCGAAACAGAATGAATCTCATCCGAGGCGAATGTAATCGGGAACGAATCGCACGCGCAATAAAAAGTGCGCGCCGGCTGCAACGAAAGTTTGGCCATTTCATTCCAGTTTTCAAATTTCTGGGAACGTCGTTCCGTTGAACGCTTGCAGGCCGCCGCGAACGAGCCGCCTGCCGGTTTGGTTATCGACCTAGCGCCCTTTGGCCGCTATTCTGGTAGCATACGGATGGCTGCCGAAATCAAGAAAGAGATCAAGTTCGAGATCGGGCACGTCTTGTTCATCGACATCGTGAGTTACTCGAAGTTGCTCATTCATGAACAAACGGAGCAGCTCGAGCGCTTGCGCGAAGTTGCGCGGGCGACCGAGCCGTTTCGCGTTGCGCAAGCGGAAGGAAAGCTATTGCGTTTACCGACCGGCGATGGTGGCGCACTGGTTTTTCGCACAAGCTCAGAAGAGCCGGTGAAATGCGCCGTCCAGATCGCACGGGCATTGAAGAAGCATCCGCAGCTTGGCGTGCGCATGGGCATTCACAGTGGACCCGTCACAGAAGTAACTGACTTAAGTGAGCAGGGAAATATAGCTGGCGCCGGCATTAATATCGCGCAGCGAGTCATGGATTGCGGTGACGCGGGTCACATTTTGTTGTCGAAACGCGTCGCCGACGACCTGGAACAATACGCGCAGTGGCGACCGTTACTCCATGATCTCGGCACGCGCGAGGTCAAACACGGGGTAACGATCGGGTTGGTCAATCTTTACTCCGACGAAATCGGAAACCCTGAGCGGCCGCGCCTCCTCCGGTCCGAGACAAAGCGCGCAGAGAAGATCGAGATCGTCGCGCCGCCCGTGCCGAAAAAGTCGATCGCGGTGCTGCCGTTCGAAAACTTGAGCGACGATAAAACGAACGCCTATTTCGCCGATGGGATCCAGGAAGAAATTCTGACCAGAATATCGCGCATCAGTGATTTGAAAGTGATCTCGCGCACGTCGACGCAGCGGTTCAAAAATACGGCCGAGCAACTTCCCGAGATCGCGAAACTGCTCGGGGTCGCCACCATTCTCGAGGGCAGTGTGCGAAAAGCCGGCGACAACGTGCGCGTGCACGTCCAGCTCATTGACGCCGAGAACGACGCGCATCTTTGGGCTGAGCGCTATGATCGCAAACTGGACGACATCTTCGCTGTCGAAAGTGAGATCGCGTCGAAGATCGCCGATTCGCTGCAGGCGAAATTGACCAGCGCGGAACGGCGCGCCATCGCTTCGCGACCGACCAAAAATCTCGAAGCCTACCAGCTCTATCTGAAAGCGCGCCACCAATGGAAAAATTTTTATGCGCCGGGTTACGAACGGCTGCGCGAATATTACCAGCAAGCGATCGTGCTCGATCCTTCTTATGCGCCGGCTTACAACGGTCTCGGCGGCTATTATGGCTTCGGGGCGGCGAATGGCTTCTTCTCTCCGGAAGAAAGCTGGCCGCTCGCGGAAGAGGGGTTGCGCAAAAGTCTCGCGCTCGACGACACCTGGCCTGAAGCCTACAACTTGCTGGCTGCTGTGGAACTATATTACAAGCGCAATTGGCCCGCCGCCGAGCGCGCCTTTCGTCGCGCCGAGGAATTAGATCCGAATCTCGCCGATATTCCGCATCATTATGCCATGTGTCTTGCCTTCTTCGGGCGGCCGGAGGAGGCAATCGCTGAGTTCGATCGCGCAGCGCTGCTCGATCCATTCTTTCCCGGCTTACTCCTTCATCATGGCAGAATGTTCTATTTCCTGCGCGATTATGACCGCGCCATCAGAAAGTACGCCGAAACGCTGGACATCTATCCCGATTACGCGCCCGCGCACGAGTACTTCGGCGACGCTTGCGAGAAAAAAGGCATGCTGCACGAGGCCATCACGCAGTGGTGCTCCGCTCTGAGCCTGAGCGGCGAGACCGAAGATGCCCGCGCCCTGGAGCAAGTATTCGCAACGGCGGGATTCGACGAGGCGGTGCACACGCTTGCTCAACGCCAATTGGAAAAGCTCGACCATACACGGCGGCAGGGCGGGTACGTGCCGGCGGCGCATTACGTCTTCGCCTACGTGCGCCAAGGCAATATCGACGCCGC
>JBKPQR010000082.1:0-6965 GCA_046734175.1 Verrucomicrobiota bacterium
GGTGCCGGCGCGCCGTGCGGAGAAGTGGCGAAAGCTCGGGACCGGTCCGGTGGCGGCGGTGCGGGCAACGTGGAGCAGCTGATCATTTCGCAAGATGTGGAAGGCAGGCCGGTCTGCTCTTTCCGCTTCCTTGTCGCGCCAGGTCCAGACTGCGCGCAAAATGGCCGCTTCACGCCCGTGCATCAGGCCGGACCCTGCGATGCGCCATACATCTTCGCCATCGCGTTGGCGATCTCTCGCCGCCAGCTCGATAGCGCGAGCGCATGATTCCCGGAACCAATCGAGCCGGCCCCGCTCGACCAGCCCGAGCTCCAGTTCGCGCGCCAGGGGCAGAAGATAATGCGTATCGTTGCGCGCGTAGGTCTCCATTTGCGAGGAGAGCGGGCGGAGCGCCCAGTTGGCTTTTTGTGAACCCTTGCCCAACCTCACCCCGAAGAATTTCTCCACCAGCGCGGCATAGCTGAAGGCGCGATGGCCGAGCATCCTGGCCGCTATCATGGTATCGAACAGACGGGACGGGTGGAAATTCAATCCACGACGAAGCAAACGCAGATCGTAATCGGCGCCGTGGAGGACGATTTCCTTTTTCGTTAGTACGCTAACGAGTGGCGTGAGATTATTGCCAGCCAGCGGATCAACGACATAGTCGCCTTCCGGCAAGCTAATCTGAAGCAGACATAGCTTCTCCCGGTAGCAGTGAAGGCTGTCGGCTTCTGTGTCTGCGCCGATGCGGTCGTTGCGCTCAATCAGTGGCAGCAGCTCCGCCAGTTGCGCGGCTGTCGCAATCACCGCAAGCCCGCCAGCAGCAGCTCGGCGTTGGTCTTGGTCGCCTGAAGATTGGAGATCAACATCTCCATCGCTTCCATCGGCGGAAGCGCGGCCATGGTTTTGCGCAGGACTTGCACCCGTTCCCACTCGTCGGGGTGATAAAGCAGGTCTTCGCGCCTGGTCGCGGTTTGGAGCACATGAATGGCGGGATACATCCGCTTCTCCACAAGGCCGCGGTCGAGATGCAGCTCCATGTTTCCCGTGCCTTTGAATTCCTCGAAGATTACTTCGTCCATGCGGCTGCCGGTCTCGATCAGCGCCGTCGCCAAAATCGTGAGACTGCCGCCTTCCTCCACATTGCGGGCGGCGCCGAAAAACTTCTTCGGTTTCATCAGTGCCTTTGATTCCACCCCGCCGGACATGATGCGGCCACGGCCCGGTTGGAGATTGTTGTAACCGCGCGCCAGCCGGGTGATGGAATCGAGCAGGATTACGACATCTTTTTTTAATTCCACCAGCCGCTTGGCCCGCTCCAGCACCAGCTCCGCTACTTGCACGTGCCGGTGGGTGTTTTCGTCGAAAGTGGAAGAGTAAATCTGGCAATCCACTTCCCGCTCAAGATCGGTCACTTCCTCTGGCCGTTCATCCACGAGCAAAATGATGAGCTCGATCTCGGGATGATTCACCCGGATGGCCTTGGCGATTTCCTTCAGCAAAATCGTTTTCCCGACTCGCGGCGGGGCCACAATCAATCCGCGCTGGCCGCGCCCGAGCGGCGCCAGAAGATCGACCGCGCGCGCTTCCAGCGATTTGGTTTTGTCGTTCTCCAGCATGATGCGGCCTTGCGGATACTGCGGTGTGAGCTGCTCGAAATCGGTCTTCTCCGTCCATGCGGCCGCGGGCGCGCCTTCCACCGTCGTCAGGTCATCGAGCAGGAGACGGGTCTGGTTCTGCCTCAGTCTCACGATTCCGCCAACGCATTGTCCCGGCCGAAGACGGAATTGCTGCATCATCGCGCGCGGCACGGTCACATCTTCGGGCACGGGAAGGAAATTTAATTCCGGCCAACGCAGCAGGAAACCATCTGCTGCTTGATCGATGAAGCCCTCGGCGGTCACCCGCGCGCCCGCGTCCAAAGCGGCTCGCACCAGGTCGATAACCTGATAGTGCCGGGTGCGCACTGGATGCAGGGAAAACTCTTTTGCCAACTTGCCCATTTCCTCAGGCGAAAGCTTATGCAGTGCGTTGATATCCAGCGGCGGCAAATCTTCTGCCGGCGCTCGCGGCACATTTCCCGCCTTCTCGCCGGGACGCACCAGCTCCTCCCGTTGCGCGAGGCTCTGCTCTTCGCTCAGGCTGCCAGCCAAAGGCTCTTCCATAAATTCGTCAGCAATCGTGTCTGCTCCGCCAATATCTTCTCGGGCCCATTGTTCCACAGGACGTGATCAGCCCGCCTGATCTTCTCCGCCAGCGGCATCTGCGCCGCGACTATCGTCGCTGCTGAGGCTCTCACCATTGCGCTGCGTTGCATCAGCCGCCGCATTTGCACCTCTTCGCTACACGCCACCACCGCGACGCGATCGCACAGCTTCTCGCCACCTGTTTCATAAAGGAGAGGGATGTCAGCAAAAAACAGTTTGGTTGAGCTCCGATGTTTCTCCGCTTCGCCGGCCCAATGCTCACGAATACGCGGATGAAGAATTTGTTCGAGCGTGCGCCGTTTCTCAGTCGCGCCAAATACCATCGCGCGGAGTGCCGCTCGATTCAACTCACCACTTGCTTCGAAAACTCCGGCGCCGAACTGGCGGCGAATCTCTGCCAGGACAGCCGCGTCGCTTCGCGTCAACTCACGCGCCATCTCGTCGGCGTCGAAAAAGCTCGCGCCGGGCAAGAGTTCCTTGAGGTATTTTACGAAGGTCGATTTTCCTGTGGCTATTCCGCCGGTGATTCCGATCGCAGGCACGATCCTCCCCTACTCCGCCGGGCCAGCAGCCACAATCCTTAACGAAGAGCAAGCCACTACCATGGCTAACAACTAAAGGTTTGGAAAGAGCGTGCTTGGCACAACCTAAGCTTGAGCGAATACTTCATGAGCGAGAAACCGCCCCGGATCATCGTGGTCGAAGATCACGCCGATACTGCCGAAGGCCTGCGACGGTTCCTGACCCGCATCGGCTACAAAGTTTATATCGCACCGGATGTCGCTTCGGCCCGAGCACTGGCCAAAGCCGTTGAGTTCGACGTCTTGCTCAGCGACATCCGCTTGCCCGACGGGACGGGTTGGGATTTGATGCGCGAGCTCAGTCACGAGCAGCCCGATGTCCGCGGAATCGCCATCAGCGGTTTCAACAGCGAAGATGAAATCGCACGCAGTAAACGCGTCGGTTTCCTCGACCATATCGCCAAACCGCTCGTTGCCGAGGAGCTTACTGCCGCACTGGAAAATGCTGTGGCGGATAGTCAAACCGGCGCACAGCGCGCTTGAACTTCCCTCAGCTGCTCGAGCTCGTAGGTTGTTAGCTCGAGCTTGTGCCCATCGGGGTCGCGGAAGTAGATGGAGTGCGAGCTGCCGTGGTCGTCGAAGTGAAATGAAATTCCGCGGCTCTTCAGCTCCGCTTGCGCGCTGAGGAACATTGCCGCGGTTGCTCGGAAAGCCACATGCAAGATGCCCTGGTCAGGCCCGGCTTTGCGCTGGCGTGGAAACAGGGCCAGACCCGTTTCACCAATCCCGACAAAAGTGGGAATGCCTCCCCATTCGCCTTCGTGCATCCGTTCAAAGCCGAGAACGTCCATATACCACGCGGCTGAGCGTTGCACGTCATCTACGGCGATGGCCACGTGATCCAGCCCGCACAATTTCATGCGAATACTTTGCCCGTAACCGGCTCTCGGCAAAATCCATTTCTCTGCTTCCGACGTCGCCAGAGTTGGCCGCCCGCGCGTAGAGTCAATCGCGGCTTGTGTGCTAAATTGGCAAATGCGTTACCTGGTGAAGGCAAAGCTCAAACAGGGAAAACCGCGGCAGCTTCTGCAAGCGATCGAGAGCGGAACGCTTGGGCTCGGTTCCATCGCGGGAGAGGAATACCTCCACGACATGAAAACGGCGCAGGTGAATGATCGCGGTGAAGCTTCGTGGGTGGAAACATGTTTTTGCGATCCGCCCCTGGAAGAGGAACGGCCGTACTGGGAAGAATTCTTTCAACTGCTCAGCATCAAAGACGCGCATGCCCGCCGCAATTGCCGGCACGAAAACGGCACTGAGCCGTGGGCTTGCTGCCATTGCGATTGCACCGAGCGCCTGGAAGAGAAGCTGGCGCGAACCGGCCAATCGTTCCTGGAAAAGCTCCGCGCTTCGCGCTAGTAAAACCCGTGTGACCGGGTGAGGTGAGGCCGGCGCGCGCCTCGGCCGAAAACGCGCTTCATGGAAACGCATCTACGTATCATGATGCGTAGATTTGTTTCTTGAACTTGAGCCGGAAGTGCCGTTTGTTTTCGCCCGTGCATCAACCGCTCCATTCCTTTGAAGCACTGCTGCGCCAGCGCATTGTCGTGCTCGATGGCGCCATGGGCACCACCTTGCAGCGCCTTCAACTGAGCGAGGCCGATTATCGCGGCGAACGCTTCCGGTACTGGAAAGGCAAGGATCTGAAAGGGGCGATCGAGGTCCTGCTCCTCACCCGTCCTTCGGCCATCGAACGCGTGCATGAGGAGTATCTCCTCGCCGGAGCCGATGTCATCGAGACCAACACCTTCAGCGCCACCACCATTGGTCTGCATGAATTTCTCTTTGCCGGCGCAGCAAAGAACGGGCGCAAAGACCCGGAGTTCTTCGAGCGCGTAGTTAACGACAACGAGCTGCGCGGAATCGCAGGCGAGATGAATCTCGCCGCGGCGCGTCTGGCCCGCGAAGCGGCCGACCGCATCAGCAGTGAAACCGGCGAACAACGTTTCGTCGCGGGCGCAATCGGTCCGCTGCCGGTGACGGCGTCGCTTTCACCGGAAGTGAACGATCCGGGATTTCGCGCGGTCACCTTCGATCAAATCCGGCAAAGCTATCGCGACCAGATTGAAGCTTTGATCGAGGGCGGCGTGGACCTGCTTTTTGTCGAAACCATTTTCGACACGCTCAACGCGAAAGCGGCGCTCTTCGCCATTGCGGAAACGTTCGAAAATGGTGGGCACGCTCTGCCGCTCGTCGTGTCCGGCACGATTACTGATCGCTCCGGCCGCACGTTGAGCGGGCAAATGCTCGAGGCGTTTCTTACCTCCATTGCCCATGCCCGGCCGCTCGTGGTCGGGCTGAACTGCGCGCTCGGTCCTGATGAGATGGCGCCTTTCATCGAGGAGCTCGCGCGCGTCGCACCGACATTCGTGAGTGCTTACCCGAACGCGGGCCTCCCCGATCCGCTGAGCGAGACCGGGTTTCCGGAAACGCCGGAGACATTCGCACCGAAGGTGATTGGCTGGGCGCGCAACGGCTGGCTCAACATGGTCGGCGGATGTTGCGGGACGACGCCGGCGCACATCGCGGCCTTTGCAAAAATGATGCGCGAGATCGCACCCCGCGTCATCGCGAGCGACGGCGAGGGATCCCGCGGCCAGAGCTCTAAGGTAGCGCAACGGGATCCTTCGACTGCGCTTCGCTCCGCTCAGGATGACCAAGAGAGTGGCAGCGCTTCTAAGGATGACACGCTTCAGCTCTCCGGACTCGAGCCGCTCAACATCACGCCGGAATTCGGCTTCGTCGTGATCGGCGAGCGCACCAACATCACCGGCTCGCCGCGTTTCTCGAAACTGATTTTATCGGGCAATTTCGACGGAGCGGTGGCCGTGGCGCGGCAGCAGGTCGCCAACGGCGCCAACATCATCGACGTCAATCTCGACGAAGGCATGCTCGATTCGGAAGCGGCCATGACTCGCTTCCTCAACCTGATCGGGAGCGAGCCGGAGATCGCGCGGGTGCCGGTGATGATCGACAGCTCGAAATGGAGCGTGATTGAAGCGGGCCTGAAATGCGTCCAGGGAAAATGCGTCGTCAATTCCATCTCCCTCAAGAATGGCGAGGAGGAATTCCTGCGGCAGGCGCGTTTGCTCCAGCGTTATGGCGCAGCCGCAATTGTCATGGCATTCGATGAACGCGGCCAGGCTGACACGCTACAACGGCGAATCGAGATTTGCCGGCGCGCCTACGAATTGTTAACTGACCGCGCCCGATTCTCGGCGAGCGACATCATCTTCGATCCCAACGTCCTGACTGTCGCCACCGGTCTCGATGAACATCGCAATTACGCGGTCGATTTCATTGAGGCCACGCGCTGGATCAAAGCCAACCTCCCCGGAGCGCGCGTGAGCGGCGGCATCAGCAACGTCTCGTTTTCGTTTCGCGGCAATAATGCGGTGCGCGAAGCGATGCACGCGGCCTTTTTGTATCACGCCATTCGTGCCGGACTCGACATGGCAATCGTCAATGCAGGCCAGCTTGCTGTTTATGAGGAGATCGACCCGGAATTGCGCGAGCGGGTTGAAGACGTGCTGCTGAATCGCCGCGAGGAGGCGACGGAACGGCTGGTGGAATTCGCCGGCACGGTCCAGGCGAAAACGAAAGAACCGGCGCAAGAAAAAGCGTGGCGCGCCGGCACTGTGGAAGAGCGACTCACGCATGCGCTCGTCCATGGCGTGACCGATTTCATCGAAGCCGATACGGAAGAAGCGCGAGGCAGGTTCCCGAGACCGTTGCAAGTCATCGAAGGACCGCTCATGGCTGGAATGAGCGTCGTCGGCGATTTGTTTGGTTCGGGCAAAATGTTTTTGCCGCAGGTGGTGAAGTCCGCGCGGGTGATGAAGAAAGCGGTCGCGTATCTCATGCCGTTTATGGAGGCGGAGAAGACGGCGGGCGCGAAACCGCAGGCGCGCATCGTCATGGCGACGGTGAAAGGCGATGTGCACGACATCGGCAAGAACATCGTGGGCGTCGTGCTGCAATGTAACAATTACGAGGTCATCGATCTCGGGGTGATGGTGCCCGCGGCAACCATTCTGCAAACGGCGCAGGCGGTGAAGGCCGATGTCATCGGACTGAGCGGACTCATTACACCTTCGCTCGATGAGATGGTGCACGTGGCGAAGGAAATGGAGCGGGAGAATTTTCGCGTGCCGCTGCTCATCGGCGGAGCGACCACGAGCCGGGCGCATACGGC
>JBKPQR010000083.1:0-13966 GCA_046734175.1 Verrucomicrobiota bacterium
GCCTTGCTCGTGCCCCAGTCGCCGTAGAGCAGCGCGGCGGCGCGTTTCCAATCGACGTTGCGGGGGCGATGCACTGCGCCGGTGGCAAGCGGGACAGCCATGGTGAAATTTCAGCGCACGATGTCGCCGGCCAGAACCAGAGCCATAGGCCTGAGCACCCTTGCCTGCGCTTCGCCCCATCCATGCCGCGAAGTCTCTTTGGAAGGGCGCCTCAGCATGCGGTGAGAATGTTCTTCGGCAGGGAGGCCAAACAGGGCACGCCGGAAGCGTGCGCTCCCACAGAGATGCGCAAGCGCTGGTGTTTCATTTCAGCCGAAGATGACGAGGCGTATGTCGTCCGGTAAATGCTGCGCCACGGCGGTGGCGACGCTGCCGCGGAGCAAATGCGCCATGCCACTGCGCTGCGAAGCGCCCAGAATGAGGCAATCGACTGCGAGCGTGGCGGCCAGATCGAGAATGGTTGCGGCCGCATCCTGGCTTACGGCGTAAATCGGCAGCACTGAGACGCCGCGTTCCTGGCCCAGCTTGAACATTGGCGACATGATGGCCTGCGCTTCCGGGTCATCCTGCCACTTCGCCTTGCCCAGCCCGGCGGTGGCATTGGAAAAATAGACCGATATTTCTTTCACATAAAGCACACAGAGAATGGCTTTGCGCAGCTCCGCTTCTTCCAGAGCGAAGCCGAGCACGGGTGTGATCCCGCGCGCCGCCACCATGATCTTCTGCCCTTCTGCGAGATGCGGCTGCACCATTGCGATGGTTTCGCTCGTGACCATTTCGGCCACCCGCCGCGCCACCGTCATTGTCTTTAATCCCGAGACCTTGTGTGAGTAGGCGCGGAAGGCGAGTCCGATAAAGAGCACGCACATGGCGAAGAAAAGTGCGTCGGGTTTGGTTTTGGCCAGGGTCAATTCCACGACTGCGAGGACGGCGAAGGTGGCGCCCATGATGAGCCGTTCCCATGCATGCAGCGGCAGACGTTTGTTAAACGTGCAGGAGCCGAGATTGACCGAGATCGCGCCCACCACACCGATGGCGTAGAGGCCGGCCAGCGATGTGAAATTGCCGGTCACCGCCAGCACGACGATCGGCACCGTCACGGCGACGATGAGCGGGATCTGCGGCACGCCATGTTTGTTCAACCGCGCCAGCTGCCGCGGCATCTCCCCATCCTGCGCCATCATGAACATCACGCCGATGAGCGCGACGACGGCGGTGTTGACGGCGCTGATGAGGAGCAGGCCGAAAATGACGCCCACGATAAGTCCGAAAAGCTGACCAAACCATGGGCCGGCGGCGAGCGCGCCGTAATGCTCGGCCAGGAACCGCAACATGTCCTCCTGATGGGCGAGGAGTTGCGGCGTATAAGATTTGGGGATCGACAGCATGGCCCAGCCGAGCAGGAGCGTGCCAAGCACGACCTCGATTGCGACAGGCAGAATGGCTTTTGTCGCCGTGCGCGTGACCCGCGGTTGGTCCGGCGTGCTATCGGGGTCGAGCTTCATCACGCCGGTGATGTTGGCCACGGCTTCCACGCCGCTGAGCGCGAGAATGACACCTACAAATTGCACCCATAGTTGCGCGAGGCTCTCGTGCCGCGGCTCCAGATAAGCCGTCGTTAAATGCGAGCCGCATAACCCGACAATGGTGATGACGACAAGCACCGCCGGCAAAGCCAGCCAAATCGAGACGCTCCCGCTGTGTTTGGGCCCGAAGTAATTCATCGCGCCGACGATGAGGATGAGCGCCATGGTTGCGATGCGGGCGTAATTGCCCGGGACCCCGAGGTAACTCACTGCCGCCCATCCACTGAGCGCCGCCGTAACAACGAAATTCGCCACCAGCAGCAGCGCGCCGACAGAAGCGAGGAAACGGCTTTGCCGCCGCGCCGCGGAATACACGCCGCCGCCGTCGGGGAAATGTTTGCAGACGATGATGTAGTTGTAGCCGACGAAGGCCGTGAGCACGCAGACCGCGGCGATGATCGGCAGCGACGCGAATCCAGCCGCGACGAAAGCCAGCCCGATGACATAGGCCTTGCTCGTGCCCCAGTCGCCATAGAGCAATGCGGCAGCGCGTTTCCAATCGACATTGCGCGGCCGATGAACGCGAGCTCCGGGGGCGGAAATGATGTCGGCCATCGCTATCGCGCTGACTCTCGATGGCGCGGTTCTGGTGGCAAGTTTTTTCCCGCAAGGCCACGGCTGCACGCGCGCCGACTGAAGATCAGGCACCGGCCAGGGAAAGGAATGAAAAAGGGGAGCCCGGAATTCACCGTTTCGGAGGCATCTTAGAATGGGCTTTAAGAGAGAATAATTAAAACGGTACTAAAATGGGACGGCCTCAGTTTCGCCCCCAGCCGGATGCGCTACATTGATATGTGCTGGGAGCGTTCCCTTCGCGCTGTCTCGAACAATTGTCCGCTGAGGCTACGGCGCGGGCACAAAGCAGGCGTATCGTGCCTGTTTTCGCGCCAGCGAAGCAGTACGTCGCGGCTGTTGCCGGAGTCGCCACACTCACTTTCGCCTGCCAGTTGCTGACACCGCTCACTGGCTACGGAGCGATCTCGCTCATCTATCTGCTCGGAGTGTTACTTGCAGGGATGGTTCTCGATCGCGGGCCGGTTTTGCTCGTTGCAGCACTGAGCGCGGTCTGCTGGAACTTCCTTTTCATCCCGCCCTTATTTACTTTGCACATCGAGAAGCTGGAAGATGCGCTCACCTTCGCCACCTACTTCGTTGTTGCCATCACCGTCGGCAGCCTCACTGCCCAGCTGAAGGCGCGCGAGCACCTGGCTGCTCAGGTTCAGCTAACGCAGGAATCGGAGCGGCTGCGCAAGACTTTGCTCGATTGCGTTTCACACGAATTAAAGACGCCCCTCGCCGCCATTGCAGCCGCCAGTCAGGAGCTCCTGCGCCTGACGCGAGACGCTGAAAACGCGGCGATGCTCGACCAGCTTGCCAGCGAAATACGCGACGCATCCCACCGGCTCAATCGTGTCGTCAATAGTCTTTTGGATATGAACCGGCTCGAAAGCGGCGTGATCCAGCCCAAACGGGAATGGTGTGATGTGCGCGACCTGCTGCAGTCGGCGGCAGAGAGCGAGCGTGATTCGACCAACGGGCGACAGATCAGACTGCATGTGGGGGAGAATATGCCGCTCGCTCTTGTCGATCACACACTCATAGAGCAGGCGGTGGCCAAGCTTCTGGCCAACGCCGGCATTCATACTCCCTCAAAGCTGCCGATCGACATCGACGCCGACTACAAAAATGATCAGCTCCTGATCTCGGTAAGCGACCGCGGGCCTGGGTTGTCGCCGGCCACGGCGGAGCGAGTCTTCGAAAAGTTCTACCGCGGCGACGATCGCAAGACAGGCGGCCTCGGCCTGGGGTTATCGATCGCGCGCGGATTCATCGAAGCACACGGTGGCAGATTGACGGCTGAGAATCGCGATGATGGCGGCGCGCGTTTCCTCATCACCCTGCCAGCCCCTGTCACGAATGTGAAAGCGCTCGAACCCTTTTCGTGAAACCGGCTCGCAGCGCGCTGATTATTGATGACGAGAAACAAATCCGCCGACTGCTCCGCCTGGCCCTGGAGGGAGCAGATCATCAGGTTTACGAAGCTGAGACCGGGCAAGCCGGCCTAACTGAAATTGTTCACCGCCGGCCTGACGTGGTCTTGCTCGACCTCGGTTTGCCTGACATGGAAGGGGTGAAGGTCCTTCGGCGTTTGCGTGAGTGGTCCGACGTGCCGGTGTTAATTCTCTCTGTGCGCGACGACGCCGATGAGAAAGTGGCCGCGCTTGATGCCGGGGCGGATGATTACGTGACCAAGCCGTTCGACACGGCGGAGCTTTTGGCGCGGGTCCGCGTTGCGCAACGCCGTTCCCTGACCGAAATCGGCGAGCCCGTTTTCGATTCCGGGCCTCTCTGTGTAGATTTCGCCGCGCGACAGGTAAAGTTCGCTGGCCAGGAGATCAAACTCACGCCCACAGAGTACGCGCTGCTGCGTGTGCTGGTTCAAAACGCTGGCAAGGTGGTCACGCACCGGCAATTGCTTCGGGCGGTCTGGGGAGAGAAGGCGGAGAGCCAGGCACAATACCTTCGCGTTTATGTCACGCATTTGCGCAAGAAACTCGAGCCGGACGCGAACGTGCCGCGCCTGATCAAAACAGAAGTGGGGATCGGTTACAGACTCTCCGTTGACCGACTGTAGCGCGCGTCAACGTTAACAATCTTTTAGCACCTCGGAGCCAGATTTTAATTAACGCTGGAGCCAGCGCTGGCACGACGCTTTCCGGTATGAAAGCGATTGTAGTCGTATTCGTGCGAACCTCTGAGGCCGGGCAGTCGTCAGCGCAGCCCTTGGCGGTGCTGGCGAGCTACAGCCTGGATCGGCACCATCTAACAGCCGGCACATCCACTCGCACTGAAACGATCGTTGGCGATGATGAGTCGCCCTTGTGGACTTGGTTCGTGGAGAATCCGCAGCCAAGCGAGACTTTCTCCCACGGCCTGGCAATCTCCGCACGCTGAGGCACTCGGCGACTCGTTTTCGAAAGAGATCGATCTGCGGGCTTACGCGCGAGCCCGCAACGAGACAACAGTTTCGATTTCGGCTGTCTGCGCAAACATGTCGAGCGGAGTCACGGAATCGATGCTGAAGGCCGTTTGCAATTCGCTAAGATCGCGCGCGAGTGTGGCCGGGTCACAGGAAATGTAAATCAAACGCTCCGGCCGGCGCTCAGTAATCGCCTTGCGCACACTGTTGCTTAAGCCGGCCGCTGGTGGATCAACGATAAGAGCGTTGGCTTTCTCCACATAGCGCGCCAGCTCTTCCGCAACATCGCCGGCAATGTAGCTCTCGTTCGCCGCCGCGCCGGTGCGCGCCAGCGCGATAGCGTGCCGATCCCAATCGATGCCGATGACCTGGTCGAAGCGCGCGCTCAGCCGTTTCGCGAAAAATCCCGCGCCACAATAAGCGTCGACGAGCAGGCCGGCAGACGACTCCAACGATCGACTCACGAGTTCGAGCAGCAATCCGGCGGCGGCATCGTTCGCTTGAGTAAAGACGCGGGGCCCGTTCTGCTCGCGCAGAGTGTAGTTGCCATCCGCCGGCTGCTGCGCGCGGAACGCTGCCAGACGCGCATTTACCTCCGCGGATGAGATCGGGCAGCGTTCGATATCGAGCAGCCGGTTCGATTCGCGCCCGAAAAATCCGATGATGCCATCGCGCACATGGACAGTGATGCGATTGCGGTACTCGTACTGCAGCGGTGAGGCAATCATCGGACGCACCGGCGCGTTCGCGATCCCCCCGATGCGCGCGAGCGCTTGCTGCACCTGACGCGCCTTGATGGTGAGCTGATGCGAGTAATGGATGTGCTGGTAAACGCAGCCCCCACAGCGCCCGAAGTAGGGGCAGCGCGGTTGTACACGATGCGGCGAAGGTTCGTGGACGGTCTCCAGTTCGGCTTCAATGAACTTTTTCCGTTCGCGCACCGGACGCGCCGAGACGGTTTCGCCATCGATCACGTAGGGAACGAAAGCCGCCTTGCCATTAATTCTGCCCACGCCCTTGCCGCCGAAGGCGATGTCAGTGATCGCCAGAGTGATCATTCACCGCCAGAGTTCGCAGAGATCGCGGCGATGAGAAAGTCTGTTTTCCTCTGCGCCTGCGCGCTCTGCGGTTAATCAGCCGAGCTGCCTAATAATCGCGGCCCCACTCGTACTTCGTCTCATTCCCGAGCTCAGGTGGAAACTCGGAATAGCCGGCATGAATCCAAGGAATATCGCTCGGCAACAGCGGATAGTAGCTTTGCCGATATGCCGGCACCGGCCAGAGCAAAATCTCCAGCAACCCAGCAATATGACGTGCGCCGGAACGCCCAAGGCCGCGCACCACGCCGTAGCCGGCGGCAGCGGAATTGCCTTCATTCGTGTTGATTGTCGCGATCGTCACCGGAATTTCCGCCGGAGCGAGAAAGAAATTAGCAATGCCGCGACCGAGCTTGCGCGTCGGCCCGTAGTCGTTCGAAGGAGGATCCTGAATGTCAGCCAGTGCGCTGCCGGCGAGAGCGAAGGTGGCGAAGAGGGCGATCGTTTTCATACGCGCTCAGCACTCAATCAGATGAGCGGCCTTTCGACAATTTAATTTCGTGCCGCTTCATCGGCCCGCGGGCGCGTGGCCAGCGCCGAGAGCGAAATCGTAACGGCCAAAACAGCGATGATGACGAGCAAGGAAAGATAATTGGGAATCGGCAGATGTTTCGAGAGAATCATCTTCAACCCGACGAAGCCCAGGATGACGGCGAGGCCCTGGCGCAAATAGACGAAGCGATCCATCAAATTGGCCAGAAGAAAATAGAGCGAGCGCAGCCCGAGGATGGCGCAGATGTTCGAGGTGTAAACAATGAACGTGTCGGTGGTGATGGCGAACACTGCGGGGATGGAATCAACCGCGAAGACGAGGTCCATAACGTCGATCACGAGCAGCACGAGCGCGAGTGGCGTGAGCATGAGGCGGCCGTCGACTCGGGCCGTAAAATCCCCGTTGCGGAACTCGCCCGTGACCGGCAGAAGCTTGCGGCACATTCGCAGGAGCCAGGTTTCGCCGAAATCGGTTTTCTTTTTGCTGAAGCCCATCCGCAAACCGGTGATCAAAAGAAAAACGCCGAAGAGGTAGATGATGAAATGGAAACGGTCGACCAGGGTGACGCCGAGCCAGATCATCACGCCGCGCATGACGAGCGCGCCGACGATGCCCCAGACCAGGACGCGATGTTGCGAGATGGGCGGGACTTTGAAGTAAGCGAAAACGAGAACGAAAACGAAAATGTTATCGACGCTGAGCGAGTACTCGATGAGGTAGCCGGTGAAGAAATCGAGCGCGGCGTCTGCGCCCTTTAGCTCGAGCACGACCAGATTGAAGGCGAGCGAGAGCATGATCCAGATGGCGGTGCGCCTCACCGCCGCGCGCATGCTCAGCTCGCGGTCGCGTTTCTTGAACTGTACGAGATCGACCGTGAGCGCGATGAAGACGCCGGCATGAAATGCGATCCAGAACCAGATGCTGGTGGACACGGGCGCAACGGTTTCACGTTGCTCATGCAGCCGCAATGGCGGCTGGCGAGTTTTTCTTCCGCTCCATCTGTCCTAACTCGTGCTCCTGCTCGTAATCGTGCTCGTGCTCGAAAGGGAGACGGAATCGCTTACGAGCATGAGCACGAGCAGAAGCACGCGCGTGAATTGCGCGCCCACAGGTTTTTCGTAAACTGTGCGCCTCTTGATGGATGCGGAACTGGAGAAGCTTGTCGAAGCGGGCAAGCTGACGACGAAGCAGGCCGGGCAGCTCGAACAACTTCGTCCCGGAACATTTTGTTTGCACAAAAGCTGGGGCTTCGGCCGCGTCGCCGAATGGAATTTCCTGCTCAATCAGATCGTCATCGATTTCAAAACGAAACCGAAACATCCGATGCAGCTTGCTTACGCGGCAGACAACGTGAGTCCGATTCCCCCGCAGCATTTCCTCGCCCGCAAGGCCAATGAACCGGATGCGCTCCGCGCCCTTCTCAAATCAGATCCGGCCGCAGTGGTGCGCAACATTCTCGAAGGTCTGGGCGGCAAAGCCACTCTCTCCCAGATCAGCGAGATAATGATCGGCGATCTCTTCAGCGAAGCCGAATGGAAGAAGTGGTGGGCGAGCGCGAAAAAGGCCATGAAGAGCAACGGCTACTTCTCCGTGCCGGCGAAGAAGTCGGAACCGATCGCGTTGCGCCAGGTGCCAGTTTCCCGCGCGGACGAGCTTCTCACTTTCTTCAACAACGCGCGCCAGCCGAAAGAGCAGGCCGCGGCGCTGGATCAGATCATCAAATTCCACAATGAGTTCACTGATCCAGCGAAGCAGTTGCAGCCGGTCATTGAAAAAATCGAAAACACCGCTTCGCAAAACCAGAGGTTGCATTCCGGGCTCAGCTTCGAGCTTTTGCTCGGCCGCGATGATCTGCTCGAGCGGCTGCCGGAGCTGAAAATGACCCGAAGCGACCTGACACTCGAGCGGCTCATTTCCGAAGAGGAACCGCGCCTCGTGAGCATCCTGCCGGCGCTGCCTTCGGCGAAAGAACGGCGCGTTTTGCAGGCGTTGCCGCGGGCGCTGGGCGAGCGATGGATCACGCGCGCATGGCAGTTGATGAACTCGAACAATCCGCGGGTCATTGCGCAGATTCCCAAAGTGTTCATCGAAAATGGATGTCGTGATGAGCTGCGTGAGCTTTTGGAGCGGGCTGTGCGCGAGCATTCCGCCACGAGCGAGATGATGATCTGGCTTTGCCGCGAACGCAGGCACTGGCCGGAGCTGATTACACCGGAAATCCTGCCCGCGATCTTGTCGGCGGTTGAGCGCGACCAGCACGATGAGACTTCGCGCTCCACGCGATTACGCGATCTGCTGCTCGATGATCGCGAGCTCATCAGCGACCTCTTTGCCGGGGCCGACGCCGGCTCCGCGCGCGACGTCATGCGCCGGCTCCTTCTCACCCCGGTGTTCGACGACCTGACGAAGCGCTCACTCATGGCGCGATTAATCAAGTTGTATCCGGAGCTCGAGAGCATGGTCACGGGCGCGCAAGGGGAAGAGAAAATCGAATCGCTCGTTGTCTCCTGGAGCAGCCTCGAGAAACGCAAAGCCGAGTATGAGGAGATCGTGAATAAAAAAATCCCGGAGAACACGCGCGAGATCGGCGTGGCCCGCTCCTACGGCGATTTGCGGGAGAACTTCGAATTCAAAGCGGCCAAGCAAATGCAAGCGGTGCTCATGCGTCGCAAGGCTGAGCTCGAGCGCATGCTGGCAAACGCGCGCGGGACGGATTTTGCCAATCCGGATACGACCCAGGTTTCCATCGGCACAATCGTGCGGCTGCGCGATGTGGATTCGGCACGGGAAGAAACGTACACCATTCTGGGCGCCTGGGACGGCAGTCCCGAGCAGCACATCATTTCATACCAGACCGCTATGGGGCAGGCGCTCCTGGCGAAAAGGCCGGGCGAGCGCGTGACTCTCAACACAGACCATGGAATGGCGACGTTCGAAGTGGTGCGGATCGACCCGGCGCCAGTGGATGTGGCACATGCTCCTGCCGCTCAGGACATGGCTGTGGGAGCGGCCTGATCTGCTGCGGCCATCACTTCTTTTTTGTTCAAAGCGGGAGCAAGTGGACAGCGACGCATCCACGCTCAACACTGCTGAATGACCGAGCCGATCGTCATCGCAAAGTCCGCGGCGGGAGAGATTGAACTCCTGCCGCAAATGGCTAATCGTCACGGTCTCATCGCCGGCGCGACCGGCACCGGCAAAACCGTGACATTGCAGACGCTGGCTGAAAATTTCAGCGCGCGCGGCGTTCCGGTGTTCATGGCCGACGTGAAAGGCGATCTCGCGGGCATGAGCCAGCCCGGGGGCAATAACCCGAAGATCCTCGCACGCGCGAAAGAGCTTGGTCTCTCCGATTTCAAAGGCGCGGCCTGCCCGGTGGTCTTCTGGGATGTATTCGGGGAAAACGGGCATCCGGTGCGCGCCACGGTTTCCGAGATGGGACCGCTTCTGCTCGGGCGATTGCTTAACCTCAACGACACGCAGGAAGGCGTGCTGAACATCGTTTTCAAAATCGCAGACGAAAGCGGGCTGCTCCTCCTCGATCTCAAAGATCTGCGCGCGATGCTGCAATACGTGGCCGACAACGCCGAGCAGTTCAGAACGCAATACGGCAACGTTTCGGCCGCGAGCGTGGGCGCGATCCAGCGCAATCTGCTCCAGCTCGAGACGCAAGGCGCGGAGAAGTTTTTCGGCGAGCCGGCGCTTGATCTCGACGATTGGATCCAGACGGAGAACGGCCGCGGCGTCATCAATATTCTCGCGGCGGAAAGGCTCATGCAACAATCGCCCGACGTTTACGCCACTTTCCTGCTCTGGATGCTCTCGGAATTATTCGAGCGGCTGCCGGAAATCGGCGACCCGGAAAAACCGAAGCTCGTTTTCTTCTTCGATGAAGCGCACCTGCTTTTCGCCGACATCGCGCCCGCGGTGCTGCAAAAAATCGAGCAGGTCGTGAGATTGATCCGTTCCAAGGGCGTCGGCGTTTATTTCGTGACGCAAAACCCGCTCGATCTCCCCGATATTGTTCTAGGTCAGATGGGCAATCGCGTGCAGCACGCATTGCGCGCTTTCACCCCGCGCGACCAGAAAGCGGTGCAAGCCGCGGCGCAAACGTTTCGCCAAAACCCGAAGCTAAACACAGTGGCGGTCCTGCAACAACTCGGCGTCGGCGAAGCCCTCGTCTCCATGCTGGATGAGAGCGGCACGCCGGAAATCGTGCAGCGGGCGAAGATCGTGCCGCCACGCAGTCAAGTCGGCGCCATCACTGCCGAGCAGCGCCAGCAAATCATCAGCTCATCCGCGCTCGCCGGCCATTATGAGAAGGCCATTGATCGCGAATCGGCTTACGAGAAGCTCCAGGCCCGCGCGGGGCAGAAAATGGCGGGCGCGCCGGAAGCCGATCCGGGCGCGTCCGTGCCGGCGCCGGCCAAAGATTCGTTTTTTAAACAGGTGATCGGCTCGGTTGGTTCCATTTTTGAACCGCAAATCGGCCCGCGCGGCGGCCGCCGCGACACACTGGCTACGGCCATGGCGAAGAGCGCGGCTCGGGCTGTCGGTTCACAAGTCGGTCGCCAGGTTGTCCGCGGACTCCTCGGCGGCATCCTGGGCGGCGCACGGCGATAACCGGAACGCGAATCGCCGGCTGCGATGCCCGCAACCGGCGATCGAATCTTTCTTTGAACTGCCGGCGTTCTCACCGGCGGATGATTATTCGTTACGGAGTGGCCGAAGGGCTTGCCGTCGCCGCCGCTTTCATCTCTTTCTTCGAGCCTTTCTCGGCCTTGCCAGCCTTGGCTTCAATATTAGTGGCGGTCATCGTGTAATGCACGGTCACCTTGTCGCCGACTTTCGGTTCCGTGTCTGACTTGGTGTTGGAATCGCGCGCGATTTCCCAACGCTCTTTCTTCTGTCCTTTTTCGATCACGATCATGCTGCTGTTGACCTCCAGAATAGGGCCAGTCACCTGGTAATCCTTCACGCTGGCCCCGTAGGTCGCGCCGCTCAACGCTAAACTCGCCAACAAACTGCAAACTAATGTTTTCATAGTAACCGATTAGACGCGCCGCCCGATTTCTATTCAAGAATTTTGCTCAAGAAGAAGTTCCGGCGGGAGGTGACGTTACTGGCACCTGAGTAAAGGTTGGGAAGGCACGTTCACGGCTTGAGCTTGCCTACTCCTCCGGCGGCTCCGGCATGGTCCTCACCCCGACGCGGGCAAGGTACTCGTCTGCCTGGAGCAGGTCGTCGCCGGCCCGCTGCACAATCTTGAGCAAATTGTCCATCGAGGAAACTTCTTCGAGCTGCTCCGTCAGGAACCACTGCAGAAAATTAATCGTGATATAATCGTTCTCAGAGCGGGCCAGCTCCACCAGCGCGTTAATCTGGTGCGTCACCTTTACCTCCTGGTCGTAGGAAAGCTGAATCGCCGTCTCCGCCGTCTTAAAACTCGATTCCGGCGCGGCGATTGCCGGGATAATGACAAGCCCGCCGACATCGACCACGTACTTTATGAAGCGCAAGGCGTGCCCCTTCTCTTCCTCCGCCTGTTTGAAAAAATGCCCGGATAATTGCGGGAGCGCTTCCGCCGCGAAATGGGCCGCGATGGCGAAATATTGCAGGGAAGCGCTGAACTCGTAGCCGATTTGCTCGTTGATGGCGTCAACGACCTTTTGACTCGTTAGCATAAGGCAAAGCTATCGTCGATTTGCTCCTCGCCGTCCAGCAACTACGCTTAAGCGCAACACGCACGCGCCGCCGCTCGCCCGCGCTGGCGTTGCGCGCGATGTGAAAAAATGAGTGACGACCCGCGCAGATTTCTGATTCAATTTTGTTGATCGTCATCTCATGTACACAGGTCGAATTACAAGCGAGGAAAAATCGACGCTCAGCACGTATATCGGTATCATCGTAGTGACCGTGTTGGGCGTAGCCGGGATTTACTTCTTCGTTCTCGCTCACAAAGAGACAAAGGAAACCACGGGCTTCGATCCCAAGCGGCCGGTGCCGAGCGACGCCACTTTGAAAAGGCGGTTGAAACCGGAGCAGTATTCGGTGGTGCGCGAAGGCGCGACCGAGACCGCGTTCCAAAACCAATACTGGGACAACCAGCAAACGGGCATCTACGTCGATGTCATCACCGGCGAACCCCTCTTTACTTCCCTCGACAAGTTCGATGGCGGCACCGGCCGGCCCACGTTTACCAAACCGATTTCGAAAGATCTCCTCATTCAAATGCCGGACAATTCGCGCGAGATGCAGCGCACTGAGGTGCGCGCCAAACGCAGCAATGCCCATCTCGGTCATCTCTTTCCCGATCCCACATCGCCCACTGGCCAACGCTACGCCGTGAACTCGGCCGCCTTCCGCTTTATTCCGAAAGAACGCATGAAAGACGAAGGTTACGAAGCGTTCCTGCCGCTGTTGGAAAACAAATAGCCTCTCGTCACCTCATTACCAGGACGCAGCGCCAGCAGCTACTGCAACAAGCTTTCCTATTCTTCCACCCCATGCAACGGATCCCGGCAAGGGTCGAGCGTCGCCGGGCTGAGCGACAACCCGAGCATCTTCAATAATGAAGCAAGTTCACGCAGCGCCGCCTCTCTCGCCATTATGCGCGCGAGCACTACTTGATCCCTTTGCGAAATTCGTCCCGATCGCGCAATGGATCCCACCATGGCTCCACCCGCGCGCGCGTGGCTGATAAGCCAAACGGCATGCTCAGCAGCGGCCTGAGCTCCGCCGCCGCGCTGTCACGATCGCCAATGATGAGGTAAACTCGTGCGACGCTGATGCCGATGGGCGGTCCGCCCACCGCGTCATTCTCCGGCCCGCGTTCTTCAGTAGCCAGGCGCGCCTGCTGCACGGCCTGATCTTTCTGCCCGAGCCCCGCGCATGCGAGCGCGAGCGCCACCCGCAACCGCGCTGCGCCGCTGCCTTTTTCGACTTCGGGCGCCATGAACGCTTTAGCTCGCTCGAAGTACGGACGCGCCGCGTTCAGGTCGCCTTTTAACCAGAAGCTCAAGCCGCAAAGTAGCTCTTTGGGGTAAATAGCAGTGTCCACTTCAAACTTCGCCAGCGGCGATTGCTCAATGTCACGCACTGCCTCGTCGAACTTCCGTTCCAGAATGTTCACCTCCCAGCGCGCAAACTCACCGTTGTCGGACGCGTGCGCCGGATCCAGTTTCGCAATCACACTGCGAATCCCTGCCGTGGCCCCGGTCTTCTCAAACTCGACGTAGGCGCTTTGCAACTGCAGCTCCGTATCTTGCGGCTTTAGCGCGACTGCGCGCGCGAGCACACGCTCGGCGTCATCGTAACGGCGCAGACCATTGTAAGTATCTGCCAGAATCGAGAGCGTGCGCGCGTTCAGCGGATCCAGCCGGGTAGCTCGCACAAGGTTTTTAAGCGAATCCTCCCAGACCCCTTTGCGTCGTTCTACCAAAGCGATGGCAAGCGCCACATCAGCATCATTCGGCAGACTACTCTGCGCTTTCTTAAACTCGGGCAAGGCATGGTCGAAGTCCCGATGTCCGTAGTAATAGTAGTAGCCGAGCGCGGCGTGAACTTCAGGCAGATCAGGATCGAGCTTCATCGCCTTTTCGATCGCTTGCTGCGCTTTCAAACGGTAGCTCTTGCCTAACTCCCAATCGTCTTCCTGCCAAAAAAGTCGCGCACAGGTGCTGGCCAGTCGCGCTTCAGCCAGGACAAAATTCGGGTCCAAAGCTATGGCTTGCTCGTAGAACTTGGCCGCCTGCTTTGCGTTCGAGCCCATCTCATTCTCAGCCTTCCGCTCATACTCGCGTCCGTTCAG
>JBKPQR010000084.1:0-13009 GCA_046734175.1 Verrucomicrobiota bacterium
CCCATAGGGTGGATGACAAGATGGTCGCCGGGCGCGAAACATTTGTGCTCTTCCACCGGCGCGGGCGCAAAGAGGTGAGTCTTGCGATATTTGCTAACGATTTTCCCTTCAGCATCGATCACCACCTGCGCGTTGAAGATGCGCTCGCCATCTCGCTCCGAGACACCGCAAACGATCCCAAGGTTGAGTTCTTTGGCCATCGATTGCAATTGCGGCACCGGCCCTTCGCTCCAGTGGGAAGCATGTTCCCGGATCAGGCCCATAACGTAACCCATGTCGGACATCTCTGGAAAGACCACCCATTGCGCGCCGCCGCTCTTTGCACGCTCGGACAGGGCGCGAATCGTGCGCAGATTTGCGCCGACATCACCAGGGATACAGGCGATCTGGGCGGCAGCGATTTTCATCTCCGAATAACTAACGAGTTCTAGTACCCGGCCGCCTGACCATCTTTGCGCGATTCACTCGCGCCCACATACACGCGCTGGCCATCATGTGTTTCCACCTTGATCGCCTGGTAGCCACCGTAGTCGCCCACATCGAATCGCACGTCATGCCCGCGTTTCTTTAGTTCACGCACTGTTTCGTAAGGAATGCCGCTTTCCACTTCCACGTAACCGCCGTTGGTCATCTTTTCATCCGTAGGCTCGCTGTCGCCTTCGTGTTGCCAGCGGGCGGCGTCGCCTGCCTCCTGCACATTCAGCCCAAAGTCGATCTGATTAGTAAGCACCTGCACGTGTCCCTGCGGTTGCATTCCACCGCCCATGACCCCGAATGCTTCCCACGGTTTGCCCTCCTTCATCACAAATCCGGGAATGATAGTGTGAAAAGGGCGCTTGCCCGGCGCGTAAACATTGGCGTGACCGGGTTGCATGGAGAAAAGTTCCCCGCGGTCTTGAAACATGAAACCAAGACCTGGAACAACGATGCCGCTGCCCATCCCCCGGTAGTTGCTTTGGATGAGTGAAACCATGTTGCCCTCATCGTCGGCCGTGCAGAGATAAATCGTGTCTCCGCCATCCAGGGCAGGATTGCCGGCGTTCACGCTTTTCGCGGCCTGGTTTGGATCAATCAGCTTGCGCCGTTCCGCGGCATAATTCTTGGACAACAAACCTGCGAGCGGAATCTTTGCGAAGGCCGGGTCGGCATAAAACTTCGCCCGATCAGCCCAGGCCAGCTTTTTCGCTTCGATCATGGCGTGCAGCGTTTCGGGTGAATTGCGTCCCCACCGGCGCAAATCGAAGCCCTCGAGAATATTTAGCATCTGCAGAGTGGCGATGCCCTGGCCGTTTGGCGGCAACTCGAAAACGTCGTAGCCGCGGTAGTTCGCCGATACCGGCTCGACCCACGTGCTCGTATGTTTCTCGAAGTCGGCTTTGCGCAACCAGCCGCCATTCTCTTTCATGAACTGCTCGATCTTGTCCGCGATCTCGCCTTTATAATAAGCGTCGCGGCCTTTCTCGCCGATGAGTCGCAGTGTTTGTGCAAGCGCTGGGTTTCTGAAGATGTCCCCCTTGCCCGGTGTGCGCCCGTTCACCGTGTACGTTTCAATAAATGCGCCCGGCAAATCCTTGTAGAGCCGCGGACCAAAGGCCCAGTAATACGCGATCAGCTCCGTCACCGGAAAACCTTCCTCGGCATAATGGATCGCCGGCGCCAGATCATCCGCGAGTTTGAGTTTGCCAAACTTCTTGTGCAGCTCGGCCCAGGCAGCGACGCAACCCGGCACGCTGATCGGCAACATTCCCTGCGGCGGAATTGTTTTCCGCTTCAGCTTCTCGAGCTCCGTTCTCATTTGTTCGTAGCTCAGCCCAAGAGGCGAACGTCCGCTGCCGTTGAGGCCGTAAAGTTTGTTTTCCTTCGCGCTATACAAAATGGCGAAGAGATCGCCGCCCATGCCATTCGACACCGGCTCCATCAATCCGAGCGTCGCGTTTGCCGCGATGGCAGCGTCAACCGCGCTGCCTCCGCCTTTCAAAATATCCAGCCCCACTTGCGTCGCGGCCGGCACGCTCGTGCACACCATTCCATGCCTCGCCAGCACCTCCGAGCGCGTGGCGAAGGGCTTGCCCGTGATGCGATCTATCTGCGCGAATGAAGTTTCCGCCTCAACAAATAATAGAAGGAGGACGAGACGTGAGAGGAACGCCATGGCCTTAGAGTAGCATTTCCCTCATCCTCAGCGAATGCGGCGAGCTCTCGAGCAGGAAAACGTCACACGAGCTTAGCATGGCTGGATCGCGAGGTCCTTCGCCGTTTCGGCCGCTCAGGATGGAAGCGAAGCGAGTTGGTGCTTGGATTATCAGATCAGACCCACCTAGTCGGGCCACGTTAGCAGCCGCATCAAACGCATTCCGCTTTCGCTTAAATGCGCTTGCGCGCCACGTCCCGTCACCAGACCGCGCGTGTAGTAGGCGCAGTCAACCTCAGATTCCTTCACATAGCTGAGCGTAGCTCCGTTTATAGTTGCGGTGTGCGCTTCGATCGCCAGTGGCACACCACTGCGCGCGAAACTGATCTCCCAGGATTTCGGAGCGACCGCCACATTCCTCACCATCCATGGATACAACTTGCGCAGATCGAAATGCGACGATTCGGGAATGGTCACCTTGTAAAAGGTCTCCTCCTGCGCGAGGAATCGCGGCACGCTTAAGTCCGGCCGCTTTTCATGTTCAAGAAAGAAACGAGCGATGTCGATGCCCACCAGATTAAGTCCATTGTAGATCCCATTGTGATTTGGTTCGTGCGCGAAGTAGTATTCGTGCCAACCTTCGAAATTATGACTTAGCATCAGGTTCAGCTCGAGATGCACATGCGCCCGCGCCCGGTTCAATCCTTCCCCAGAGTAACCCATGCGCGCGATCCGTTCACCACGCCGAACATGCGCGCCCACCATTGTCGCGATTTCACTCAGATGCCCATAAAGCGAGTAGTAAGGGGAGCCATCCCATACGTGCTCGATCACAATATAGCGTCCATAGTTGGAGTACCCGCGCAACGCGTTAGTATGAACAATCGTGCCCTCGGCAATCGCGCGCACATCATCGAGCGGCTCACCGTGGAGGTCGCGCAGCAGTGGCCGGATGTCGATCCCTTCGTGAAATCGCGTGTAGATGAGGCCGGATGCGGTCGGCACCGGATTGCGAACAAAACCGTAGCGCCCGCCCTCCCACGGCTGCGATTTTTCCCCTTGAAACTCGCGCTCAATGTATTGGTAAAAATCGGGCCCGCCGCCGCGGAAAAGGGCGTCGTTCTGCGTCGGCAGACTAAGGTCGATCGCGGTGTTCTCGCCGGACACTGCCAGTGCGCAGCCGAGCCATCCCGCCATGAGCGCGCAGGCGCGCCATTTCATCGGGACTTGCGCCCGCCCATCGGTCGCCATTCCTTTTCCATCATCGCGATGTCAGCCGCGCTCAACCCGGCCCCGATGTAAAGCTGCCCATCCGATACCCGCCGGTCCACCAGCAACTCGGTCACCACCCGGCCATTCACCAGCACGAGCAAAGTCGCGCCGCGATGTTCGATACTCAATGTCTCCAAAGCGAGCCGCCCATGATCATTTAGTTGAATCAACACGCCGAAGCTGCCATCGGGAGCCTGGTAGGCGCGGAACGCGACTACATCGCGCTCGGAAAGCGTCGGTATTTTTTCTATGAAAATGTTTTTGCCGGTGATCGGGGTAGTGACTCGCGTCGCGAATACGCTCCCGTCATTTGCATTCGCCTCCACGTGCACGCGCAGAGTGCAATGCTTCGATTTTGCGGAGACTGGCGGGATGGCACAAGCGCTCAGTATCAACCCGACCGCCAACCTGCGTTTCATCTGGCGATTGATAAAGGGTTTGACACCTTTTGCAACGTTTGCTCAATGGGCCACATGAAAATGGCCGTCGCCATTCTCCTTGCCACCATCCTCGGTTTCACCCATGCCCAGGCGCAATCTCCGCCGCACGGTTTGCTCGACCGTCTTTTTCATCCGTTCGGCTCCTCCAAGAAAGCGCCCAAATATCAGGACGCGCGTTTGCGCGGTCTGTTGCTCGAGTTGCAGGTTCCAGCCGAGCCGGTGCGCCTTTCGGAAGTTCGGCAGTTGCACGTCAAAGCGGTTCTGAGCAACATCGGGAATTCTCCCGTGGCACTCGAGTTTCCTACTTCGCAGCGAATCGACATTCAGCTACTCAATGCCGCCGGTGAAATCCTGACCCGCTGGTCCGAGAACCGCGCTTTTACTCAAGAGATCGGCAACCTCCTGGTCAATCCGCGCGAGCAGATTGTGTATGATGAAACCATCGCCACGCGCGAGCTACAACCCGGCCGCGTTTACACCGCTGAAGTGTTCTTCCCGAATTATCCGGAACTCCGCGCGCGGCAGAAGTTCATGACCGCGCCGTAATTCGTAAGTGAATGGTAATCGCGATAAGTGAATAGCATTCGTCACCCCGAGCGAGGTACGCCGCCGCGCAACGTGCCGGCGTGAGCGCGCTTCTCTTCGCCGACTACCACACTCATCCGCAGGGCCATCGCATTCAGCCTTACACCCTCGAGCTTCTTCAGCCGTGGGTCGATTCGGCCCGGGCCAAGAGTCTCACCGATATCGCTTTCACCGACCATGATCGCTACCATGCCGGAGTAGATTTCGATGTCATCGATCGGCTTCGGGAACAGAATCCTGACTTGCGAATTCGCGCCGGGATCGAGTGGGATAATGATCCACAAACCAGTCTGGCTGGGCGCAAGTGGATCGAACGGAATTGGGACCGTCTCGATTTCGTTCTTGGCTCGGTTCATTACCTCAGCCGGCCCGATCAGATGTTCGACACCGTGCCAGATGGCGCGGCGCAATTTGCCGGGCGCGCTCCTAACGAGATCTATGCAGACTATTTCTCCCGTGTCCGCGCCATGGCCGAGAGTGGCCTGGTAGATTGTCTCGCGCACTTCGATCTGATTAAGATCCACGGCCATCGTCCGGTTGGTAAGCTCGGTCCGCTCGTCGATGAAACACTCGATCTCATCGGCCAGCGCAATCTTGCCATCGAACTATCCACTGCCGGCTGGCGCAAACCTGTAAAGGAACTCTATCCTTCTGACGAAGTGATTCGCCTTGCTATCAAGCGAAAAATTCCGTTCACCATCGCATCCGATGCCCACTCATCCGCGCAGCTTGGCGAAAACTACGGCCGCCTGGCCCAAAAAATATCCGACCACCGCATCAACGAGATTTGCGTCTTCGACAAGCACCAGCGCATAGCGCGCCCGGTCAGTCACGCACAAAACTAAGTTGCGCGGCGAACAGCCGCCCCACAATCACAAGCCTAACCCGGGCACACCCATTTCACCGGTAATCTTGGACATCTCTGTCGTGGCGATCGCTTTGCCTTGCTCGATCGCGTCCTTGACCGCGGCCAAAATCATTTCCTCCAGGAACTCCACGTCGTCCGGATCGACAATTTCTTTCGCGATTTTGATCGAGATGATCTCGCCCGCACCATTCGCCACCACCATCACCTTTCCACCGCCAGCCTGCACGTGCACAGTTTTTGCCTCGAGCCCGGCTTGCGTTTTGGCCATTTGCTCCTGCATCTTCTGCGCCTGCTTCATTAACTTGTTTAGATTCATCGCTCGTCTTTTATTTGATTTCGCCTTGAAACATCTCGAGCGCCTCCCGCACGATCGGCGGGGGGTCGATCTTCACCATCTCGTTAGCTGGCGGTTGTCTCGTCACTTCCTGCCTGGGCAATAGTTTAAGTATCCAATCCCGCCCGCTGATTTCCTTCAGCAACATTTCCAGCTGCTTGCGGTTGGCAGCCGTGGCTAGTGTCTCAATGGCCGGCTTCTCCGATGCGGGATAACCGACAATAAAGTTGCGTCCTTCGGCCCCGAGTGGGCTTAGTGAAGTGATGAGCGTGCGCAGAAATCCTCGCGGCGGAATCTTCCGGCAGACCTCCTGCCAGATATCGCGCTCGTCGAGCGCTCTCTCATTGGACTTCGCCGCAACTACGGCGGGCGGTTCTTCCCGTGGAGGCGTTCGCGCACTTCTTTCGGGCAACCGCTGCTTAGAAGAAGGCTTGTCACCGCCGAGCGCGCTCAGGTTCTCAATCACTTCATCCAGCGTCGCCTGGTTTAACGTTTGAATCGCCTTGATCACAGCCACCTCGAAATGCAGTTTCTTGTTAGGAGCCCATTTCATTCGCCCTTCTGCCGCCGCGAACTGGTCGATCAACTCCAGCAGTCGGTCGGTCCCGAGTAATTGCGCCTGTCCTTCAATGCGGGCGCGCGTTTCCGCCGTCACTTCGTCGCTCAGCGCATCAGGCTTTACCTTGAACACGAGCAGGTCGCGCAAATAGCCGATGGCATCGGAGATGAGTTTCATCATGTCCTTGCCCGCTTCGCATTGCTCATGCAGAAGCTCGAGCGCCTCGGCCGTTCGGCTGCGCAGAATTTTTCCGATGAAATCCGCCACGCTTTCTTCGCTCGTGAACCCGAAGACGCTCAGCACGTCCGCTTCCTCAATTTTCTCCCCGCAAAATGCCACCAGCTGATCGAGCATCGACTCGGCGTCGCGCATCCCGCCTTGCGCACCGCGCGCGATTGCATGGGCCGCTGCCGGAGCAAGCGTGAGGCCTTCCTTTTCACTGATCAGTTGCAAATGTTGCGCGATCAGGTTCGTGGCGATGCGATGCAGGTCGAAGCGCTGGCAGCGCGACAGAATCGTTGGCAAAACCTTCTGCGGCTCAGTCGTCGCGAAGATGAATTTCACATGCGGCGGCGGTTCCTCCAGGGTCTTGAGCAAAGCGTTGAACGCCGCCTGGGTTAGCATGTGCACTTCGTCGATGATGTAAATTTTGAAGCGCGATTTCGCCGGCGCGTAACGCACGTTATCGCGAAGCTCGCGCACCTGTTCCACGCCGTTGTTGCTCGCGCCGTCGATCTCGAGCACGTCGAGACTGTTGCCCCCGGCGATCTCGCGGCAGTTATCGCACACCCCGCACGGATTGACCGTCGGCGCGGCAAAATTCGCGCAATTCAGCGCCTTGGATAGAATGCGCGCCGTCGATGTTTTGCCCGTCCCTCGCGGCCCGACGAACAGGTAGGCATGCGCCAGCCGGTTTTGCTCCACGGCATTTTTCAGGGTGCGCGATACGTGCCCCTGGCCGACCAGGTCGTCGAACTTTTGTGGCCGGTACTTTCGCGCGAAAACCTCGTAGCTCACCCGCAAACTTTAGCCTTTCCGGCATTGCACGAAAGGTGAAACTCTCGCTCGCAATGATCCGTCTTCGCGTCTTCGCCGCCGCTCGCGCCATCGCGCCAGTTGCGCTCGTGTTTCTAAGCCTGCTCGATTCGCGGGCACGTCCGCCGATTTCCCCACCGCCTCAAACAGCGGCCATTCGCGCACGCGACCTCGGCATTGTCTTCGATGGCATTCCGGGGAAGTTCAATGCCATCACCGATGTGCCCGGCGTTGAAGTTGGCTACACAACCTTAATCAGTGGCGAAGGCAAGCTTGAGGTCGGGAAAGGTCCCGTGCGCACCGGAGTGACCGCCATCCTCCCGCGCGGCCGCAGCGAAATGAACGATCCGGTTTTCGCCGGCTACTTCTCATTAAACGGTAACGGCGACATGACCGGCACCGCGTGGGTGGAAGAAAGCGGTTTTCTGGAAGGACCGATCGTGCTGACCAACACCCACAGCGTAGGTGTCGCCCGCGACGCCGTCATTGCCTGGCGACTTGCTCACGGCGGACCCGACGCGCAGGGTTTTGCCTGGAGTTTGCCGGTTGTGGCGGAAACCTGGGACGGATGGCTTAACGATGTGGATGGATTTCACGTCAAGCCGGAGCACGTCGCGCAGGCCCTCGAAACTGCGCAGAGTGGACCGATCGAAGAAGGCAGCGTGGGCGGCGGCACGGGAATGATCTGCTATGAGTTCAAAGGCGGCAACGGCACGGCCTCGCGTCTCGTGCGAATCAAAGAGCGCAGCTACGCACTTGGCGTTTTCGTCCAGGCAAACTGCGGCCGTCGCTCTCAGCTAACGATCCGTGGACACAACATCGGTCAAGAGCTTCCCGGCTCCGTCTATCCGAAAGAGACCGGCTCCATCATCATCGTCATCGCCACGGACGCTCCCCTCTTGCCCCATCAGCTCAAACGCCTCGCCCGCCGAGCCGCGCTTGGTCTGGCCCGCACTGGCAGTGTCTCGGGCAATGGCTCGGGCGATCTTTTCCTCGCCTTCTCTACGGCCAATCCCCACGCCGCCGACAGCGACAAAGCTACTCGAACGGTTGAAACCATGCCCAATGACTTAATGGATGGCCTGTTTAACGCTACGGTGGAAGCCACCGAAGAGGCGATCATCAACGCACTGGTGGACAACCACGATATGACGGGACGCGACAATCACGCAGTGCAAGCTCTTCCGCATGATCGTGTGCGGAAGATCGTTGCTCGCCGGACACCTACTAGTTAAAGGCTATCATGAGACCGCCCATGGCACGCTCTGCTCCACTACCTCGGATCCTGCTCACCTACGTGGCGCTGACGATCTTTTCCATATTAGCTATTCACCCGCTTCTACGCATTTTTGAGATTGGGCTGCACTCCCCGCAGGTCTTCTCCGCGACCGCTGCTTCGGAAAGCTCCAGAGCATCCTTGTTCCGCGAGATAGCTGATGCTCTCGCCGTCGGACTTTCCGTTGCCCTGGCCGGAGTCATGATCGCCTCGAGTGCGGCTTACATGATTTCACGCGCTCGGCTCCGAGCTAAAAGCAGCGCACATCAAACGGCATGGCTCACATGGCAGGTCCTGCCTGCACTCGCGCTACTTTGTCTGCTTTACTTTGCCATGGTAAAGCTACAGCTCGGCGGCCAGTATCTCGCGATACTCCTTGGCTATGGCGCCATTGTACTACCATGCTGTATCTGGCAGCTTAGAAGCTACTACGATACGATCCCGCTTTCGCTGGAAGAAGCTGCAATTATCGATGGCTGCTCACGCGCGCAATCATTGCTGCGTATCTTTCTACCTGCGGCCATGCCTGCGCTCATCATTAGCATCTTACTGTCGTTCACCCTTGCGCTGGACGCATATCTGGCCGCAATGCCTATGTTTTCCAGGGCGGGCCAGCTCGGCCAGGCGCTCGCATTCAGCACATTTCACCTGGAAAGCACACCAGCATGGCTGTACGCATTTGGCGCTATTCTGGTCGCGATTCTAACCACTCTGGCGGTACTGTTTCTCAACCAATGCTCCACATTGCGACAAAGTTCAGTAATCGATCGCAAGCCGGACTCATAAATTAGAGTGATAAAAGCTGTTCCTTCGCTGCGCTTAGCTTCTGCTCGTACCGTCTCGTGCGTTTGCAGCTCCGCTGCGGTGAGTCGTTTGTCAGGCGATGATTGGGCTTTCCGCGCTCGGTCCCATTGGGTAGATTACGGCTATGGAATCGTTTTATCTCGTCGGCTTCGCCGTCATGGCGGTCGTCGCGTTCATTATCGTCGTCATTCTCATCAATTTTTTCGGCCTCTGGCTCCGGGCGCGCATTGCCAATGCGCCGGTGAGTATCGGCAAGATGATTGGAATGCGGCTGCGCAAAGTGCCGGTGGGAATGATCGTGGACAATCGGATCACGGCGGTGAAAGCGGGAATCGACATCCCGAGCGATCCGCTGGAGGCGCACTATCTCGCCGGCGGCGACGTGAACCAGGTCATCCTGGCGCTGATTGCAGCGGACAAGGCCGGCATCGCCCTTGATTTTAATCGCGCTTGCGCCATCGATCTCGCCACCAAAGGCACGGGTAAGACAGTGCTCGAAGCGGTGCGCACCAGCATTAACCCGAAAGTAATCGACGCGCCCAACCCGTCGATGGGCCGCGTCACCATTGATGGAGTGGCCAAGGATGGCATCGGCGCGAAGGTAAAAGCGCGGGTCACGGTGCGCTCGCACCTGGACCGCTTCGTCGGCGGTGCCACGGAGGAGACGATCATCGCGCGCGTGGGCGAAGGGATCGTGAGCGCGATCGGGTCGGCCGATTCCTACAAGGATGTGCTGGAAAATCCAGACCGCATTTCCAAGGCCGTGCTGGCGAAAGGACTTGATAGCAACACCGCATTTGAAATTCTCTCTATTGATATCGCAGACGTGGATGTGGGCGATAATATCGGCGCGAAACTCCAGAGCGAGCAGGCAGATGCGGACAAGCGCGTGGCGCAGGCCAAAGCGGAAGTGCGCCGAGCGGCCGCGGTGGCGGTGGAGCAGGAGATGCGCGCCCGCACGCAGGAGATGCGCGCGAAGGTGGTGGAGGCGGAGGCGCTTGTGCCGCAGGCGATGGCCGATGCTTTTCGCTCGGGCAATCTCGGCATTATGGATTATGTGCGGATGAAAAACGTGCAGGCTGATACGTCGATGCGCGAGTCGATTGCCGGGACAGATAAGCCGGCCGGCACTCAGCCGAGCTAAAATGTTTTCTCCTACTCTTAATCCTAATCTCTGGCTTTCATTGTCACCGCAGCCAATGCTCGGGAGTAGGAGTAGGAGTAGGAGTAGAAGCCGCGCCTGATGCACCGCGCCTGATGCACTTCGATTCTAATATTGTCTTCATCATCGTGGCGGCCGTCATCGGCATCTCTCGATTGGTGGCGCGCATCGCTGAGAACGCACGAGATCAATCGCAGCGGCGGCAGCGGGAGACGAAACCAGAGCCGGCACAGCGGCAACGCCCCACGCCACACGTTACTGTGACGGGCCAAAAATCAGACGAGGAACGGGTACGCGAGTTTCTCGAAGCTTTGGGGGTGCCAGAAGGAGCGATGCCACCGCCCAAAGTACGGCCACGCACCAATGTTCCGCCACGACCGCTCGCGCCGATTTCGCCCCCGCCGATGTCGCGCCCATTTTCGCCGGTGCTCTTGAAGCCGGTCGCGGAAAAGGTGCGCAAGCTTTTCACGCCCACGGCTGCGCCGGTGGCAGCGCCGGGTGTCGCACCGGAATCAGATGCGCCGGGAGCATGGCTTCGCGAAGAGGAGAGGATCGAAAGTGCGGCGGGGAAGTTCGAAGCGGCCACGCGTGCAAGCGCCGCGCAGGCTATCGGCGCACAGGTTGCGCCGGTGACGAATTGGCGTGAGGCCCTGCGCTCGCCTCAGTCAGTGCGCGCCGCGCTGGTGCTGCGAGAAATTTTGGGACCGCCGCGAGCTTACGATTTCCTGGAGAGTTCCCGAGTGTAATCACTGCTAACGCTCCGCAGCCGATCACAGTCCGTATCTCCATTGACGGCATCCGTCAGCTCGTTAGCCAAGCAGAGTCTAGGCATCTCTTGCATAGTTGAAAGCTGTCGCACTCCGCTTCGCACCTAACGATTCGTCGCTACGCCTGGGGTGTTATCCATTCGGCTGCGCAAGCTGATTCTTCAGCTCTGCCGGGAGCTTCGCGCTCGCCAGCCATGCGCTGGCATTCTCCGGATCAGCGCTGAACCAATCCCGGGCGAGGGCTGCCGCCTGACTTGCTCGAACGCTTTCGTTATTAATCGTGAGAGCCCATTGCAAGGCAATCTCCGGATCGGTCGCGCTGATGCGGTTACTAAAGGCGCTGACGGCGGCGTCACGCGAGGAGCTCGCCGGAAGATTCGCCAGCCACACCGCAGCCTCAGCAGGGTTCGTTTGCGCCCAGCGGTTCATCAGGTTCGTTAAGACCTGTTCCCGCATTGGACCTTCCGGCAGGGAACTCGCCCACGCGCTGGCTGCCTGCGGATTCTCACCTGCCCATTGCGAGACAAGCGAACTGGAGGCGACCAATTGCATATCGCCCGATAAATGACTGGTCATCTCTGCCGCGACCCTGGCATTTTGCGCGCCCATAGCCGAGATGACGCCCGGTAACACAGCGTTACGCGCGGCAGTGTCGGACAGGTTTTTCACCCAATTAAGGGCGGCCGTCGGATCATTTTGCGCCCACTGAGAAGAGACATTCCCGAGCAAGCTCAGGCGCGCCTCGCCGCTGCTGTGCTCGAGAGCATACTCTGCCGCTCCTTTGGGATCTCTTTCACTCCATTCCGAAAGCAGCGGCGCGAGCGCGCTTTCGCGCAGGTCTCCTGCGGGCAACTGTTCCACCCAGGTCCGCGCCTGTTGCACATCGGCTCCGGCAAGTTGTTGCGCTACCGCTTCGGCCGCTCGCGCTCTCTCGGCCGGGTCGGGGATGCTGGCAAGATAGTCCGCCGCATCTTTGGGCTCCTTCTGCGCCCAGCCAGACAGGACGCCGGCAATGGCATTCGAGCGAGCTTCGTCCGGCGAAAGCTTCTCCGTCCACGCCAGCGCCGCGCGAGGATCGTTCACCGCCCATTCCTGAGCAATCGCGGCAACGGTTTGATCACGCAGCGAACCGGGTGGCAGCTCGGTCACCAGTGGCGCCACGGCTTGCGGATCGCTGCTGGCCCATTGCGAAAAAATTGCCTGTAAAGCATCATCACGGCCGTGTCCTGGCGGCAAAGTGTTAGCCCAAAGATAAGCCGCCTGCGGCTGTCGCTCGACCCATTGTGAGGCGATGATCTGGAAAGCGACATCGCGCATGGAACCTTGAGGCAACTCGAGCACGGCTTGCGCGGCTTTAGCTGGCTCGCTGCTAGCCCAACTGCTAAAGATCGGCGCAAGCAGCAAAGGCGTCTGATCTGAACCAGGCAGTGTCTGTAACATTCGCAGCGCCGCTGAAGGGTCGTGCTCGGCTGCGGCAGAAACGAGTGATTGCAGAGCGGCATCGCGCTCCGCTCCGTGCGGCAACTGCGCCACCCATGCGCTGCTCGCATTTATGTCGTGTTCGGCCCAATTGCTAACGATCTCCGCAAGGAGCGAATCCTTCCCCGTCCCATTCGCTCGTGCTCTGACATACCCAACAGCCGCCAAAGGATCGGTGCCAGCCCAGTGGCCGAGAGCCATCGACATCAGGACGCTCTTCTCGCGCCCATCCTGGAGATGTTCGATCGTGTCCATCACCAGCGGCACACTCTCTGCCTCAAGTGATTCAATTAGTTC